>CAUAWV010000001.1 GCA_958433005.1 uncultured Collinsella sp.
CCCGCTGGGGGTAGCGAGCACAATCGAGGTGTAAGAAGCAAGAGAGGGCCATCGCCTAGAATCGTCAGCGCCTAGATATTCAACGAGAGGAAAGACAGTGGTCCGCAGCGACATGCTACCCCAGCCGGACCGGGGGCTCGGCCTCGACCGGCCCCAGACCGAGGCATTTCACCGACGAGTTCAAGAGGAAGATAGTCGATCTCCACAACGCCGGAAAGCCCAGGCGCGAGGCCATGGACGAGTGCGACCTCGACAAGAGCACCGTGGAGAGGCGGGTCAAGTCGATAAACGAGACCGGCTCGCCGCGCGCCGCCGACAACCGCACGCCCGAGTAGAACCGGATCCTGGAGCCCGAGCGCGAGAACCGCAGGCTCCGGATGGAGGTCGACGTCTTAAGACGAGCGGCGCCAGCATACGCTCGGAAGTCAGGGCCATGGCGGCCAACAGGGGGGCCGCTGCCCCATATCGGCGCAGCGCTGGCATCGAGGCCTTCTGACCTGTGTCAAGATTTCGGACACGCAAGCTCGAGGAATCAAGCGGCCATAGGCATGGCCTCGGGCTTGGGCTCGGTTCTCTCGAAGAAGGCCGCCATGGCCTCGGCCGGCACCTTGTAGCCGATCGTCGAGCGGGGCCTTCGGCGGTTGTAGTACGCCTCGATGAACTCGACCACCGCGTGCTTGGCGGAATCCCTGGTCGGGAAGCTGCGCCTGTAGTACATCTCGTTCTTCAGCGTGGCGAGGAACGACTCGGCCACCGCGTTGTCGTGGCAGTTGCCGGTGCGGCTGCAGGACAGCCGCACGTCGTTGTCGCGCGCCCATTCGGCCAGAAGCCTGCTGGTGTACTGGGCGCCGCGGTCGGCGTGGAATATCGCGTTGCCGGCCACGTAGCCGCGCGATTTGGCCGACGCCAGCGCCGAAACCACGATGTCGGCGGTCATGCGCTCGGAGAGCGACCAGCCCACCACCATGCGGGTGTTGAGGTCGATGACCGTCGACAGGTACAGCCATCCCTCGCCGGTGCGCAGGTAGGTGATGTCGCCCACGAGCTTGTAGGTTGGAACGGGACTGGTGAAGTCGCGGCGCACCAGGTCGGGCCGGGGCCTGGCCTTCGGGTCGGGGATGGTGGTGCGCTTCCTGGCGTTGGGCGTGCAGCCGCGTATTCCCAGCTCGCGCATCAGCTTGCGCACCCTGTACAGGGTCAATCCGGAGAACTCGCCGGGCAGGAAGCATTTCACGAACCGGAAGCCGAACCTGCGGTCCGACTCCAGCCACACGCGCCGGACCGCCTCGCGCTCGGCCGACCAGTCTTCTCGCGGGCAGCCGTTGGAGAGCCACGAGTAGAAGCCCGATCGGCTCACGCCGAGCACGCGGGCCATCATTTTCACCGGGAATTCGGCCTTCTCCGCCAACATCATCCGGTAGCATGCGGCTACGCCTGGCTTTTGGCGAAGAAGGCCGCGGCTTTTTTCAAGAAGGCGTTCTCCATCTCGAGCTCGCGTATGCGCCTTTTCGCCTCGCGAAGCTCGCGGTCCTCGGCCTTGGGGTCGGGCCTGCCGGCAAGCTCGCGCCGGCGGTTCTGCACCCACTTGTTCACGGTCTTGGAATTCAGGCCCAGTTCTGCGCAGCATTCCGTTATCGGCCTGCCCGTCGAGATGATGTAGTCGGCGGTCTCGCGCCTGAACTCGTCGGTGTACTTGGCGGCTGGGTTGGACATAGCATACCGTCCTCTCGGTCGTCGATGAATGCATTCTAAAGGATTGGGCCTCTAGCATGCGTGTCCGAAAAGACGATACAGGTCAGACAACCCAATCAGACGTCGTCTCGAGCGCGTCCTCTGCACGGTCGAGCGTGCTTCTGGCCTTGGCACCCTGTTTGAACCACGAGCGCAGGTCCTCGAGCGTGCTGCCCGCTGCATACACCTTGATTTTGCGACCGCCTTTCGTGGTCACCGTGCAACGGTCGCCGCTCTCGCTGTTCTCGTGCGCCGTGACCTTCTTGAGGTAATCGCGACGGAACGCCACGACGCGGGCATTGCTGATCTCGATGAACCAATCATCGTCGACAAGCGAAGTGCCCGTGGTACCTCGACTTGCCATCTCCTCGGCGAAGGAGAAGCCGAGTTCGCGCTCCTGCCTGCCGATCTCGAGGATGCCGCGGGCGGGCATGCTGAGCATGAGCAGGGGCAGGAGTCCCCCTATGAACAGGAAGAGGAACGGGACGAGCAAGAGCAGACGAGCACCAGCATCGGTGAAAACAGCCATGAAGGCGATCACGAGCGAGAAGACGAGCGCCATGCCGTTGAAAACAATCGTCAACGGCTTGATGGCAGACCAACACAGACCCGCCTTGGTCATCGGGCCGTCGACGGCGTCCGAGACTTCGATGCCCTCTTCCTCCAGACGGGCGAGGAGGTTGAGCGAGCACACCCCCTCGAGGCTTATCGAGCAGAACTTCCGGTCGCCCTCGAACAGGTCGATCCTCATCATCTGCGTGTGAAGCGTTGCACGGGTGATGTGGCCAAACGTCGTCTCCTTGCGGATGCCGAAGGCGTTACGCGAGAGAATTCGCTCACCGTCCACGTCGATGCGCGGGATGCTCAGCAGGGCCCAGATGGCCATGCCCGCGAGCGCCATGGCGTGACCGAACCACACAAGTTCGTGGTCCCACTCGCCCAACGAGACGCCCTGCCAGACGTAGACACCCAGCATGAGCAGTTCGAACGCGACGGCGCAGCAGGCGATGATCGTGCGAATGGCAGCGGGCATGCGCACCGTGAAGCGATCGAGGCTGTCCGTCGCCTCACTGCGCTCGCGCGCGCCGCGACGGGCGACCCATGCAGTGAGCGGACCGACGATGAACACCACCATCGCCACGCGCAGGAACGATTCGAGTATGTCGCCCATATTAACCACCATCCCAATAGAAAACGTGAATTTGGGAGACTATAGCAGAGCGAAGCGATCTGCACGGCATCGTCCGGGTGTTTTCGGCATACGGTGGAAACCAGCGGCAGCGGACGTTGAGAACTCACCCAAAAGACGCGATTCGACCGAAGCGATTCTTCTTGACTTGGTCTCAATGTGATACGACATGCGCCACTACCTGCGCGGTCTTGCGGCCCTGATCGAAGAGGGTCACACCGATGAGGCACTCGGGCGCATCGACGCGCTCTGCGAGACCAACGACCGCACCGCCGTGCGCCGCTACTGCGCCAACGAAACGGTCAACATTGCGCTCTCGTCGCTTTCCGCGGACATCAACGCGCGCGGCATCACCGCCGATCTGCGCGCCGCCGTGCCCGAAACCGTCCACGTGGGCGATGTCGATCTATTCAGTGTGGTATCGAACGCCCTGGACAATGCCATCGCCGCGGCGAGCGCCGCCCCCGAAGGCAAGCGGTTTGTCGACCTGGACCTTCGCTACGAAGACGGTCAGCTTCTATTGCTGGTTTCCAACACGTTTGGCCGTGCGCCGCACATGGTCGACGGCATGCCCGTGGCTCAGCACACTGGGCACGGCTTTGGCACCAAGAGCATTATGCTTGCCGTCGAGCGCATGAACGGCAACTGCCAGCTCCGCATTAACGGCGACCGGTTTGAGCTGCGCGCCGTGATGTAGGGGCTGCCGCCAACCTCGCTACAGCGGTGCAGCCGCCGGGGTCAGCTGCTTAATGTAGGCCCACATGCGCTGCTTGGCGGCCTTGTCGGTGAGCGCCGCCTCAAAACCGTCGAGCGCCAGCACGCGGCGCCCCTGCACATGGGCGACCAGGCCGGGCTTGAGCATGGCGGTGTCAAAGTCATCAATTGCCACAAGCATATCGGCATAGGTCTCGCGCATGACATCGGCCGCACTGTTGTCGAGCAGCAGCACCGCCTCGGGGTCCAGAGCCTCCAGCGCCTCGCGGAACAGGTCGCACGGCAGAGTCTCGCCCACCGCGACCGCTCCGTCACCCGCGCCGGCGACGCTTGCCAGCACGCAAAAGTCCTCGGGGGCATATCCGATGGCGCCGAGCGCCTTGCGCAACGCGGCGCCATCCGCGCCGGCAGCCAGCTCGCCGCCCGAGCACTCGGCTTCATCCAAATCGCCTTTGACCAGCACAATCGGCGAGCACGCGTTGCCCGCGATACGCACACCGCGACCTGCAAGCGACGCGAGCTCCTGCTCGGTCGCCTGAGCGATGGCTTCTTTTTTCTGGCTTTGTGACGTGGGCATGCGCTCTCCAATCGTTTGCGTGCCCACCATTATATAAAAGAGCCGCCCGCGAGTGGTTGCTTTGCGGGCCGCTGGGTATAAGCACGGTCGTACTGAGTTTTACGCGGCCGAGCCGCGTCGTATTATGGAGGTCACCATGGCTGACATTAAGCAGATTACCCCCGAGAACTTCGATTCCATCGTTAACGACAGCCTGCCCGTACTGGTTGATTTTTGGGCCCCGTGGTGCGGCCCCTGCCGCTCGCTCTCGCCCATCGTAGACGAGGTTGCCGACGAGCTGGCCGGCAAGTTGGCTGTGGCCAAGTGCAACGTCGACGACAACCAGGACCTGGCCATGAAGTTTGGCGTCATGAGCATCCCCACGCTGATCGTCTTTAAGAACGGCGAGGAGGTCGACCGCTCGGTCGGCGCCTTGCCCAAGGCAAGACTTCAGGCACTGCTGGAGAAACATCTGTAATACGCTTGTTACCCATCTGCCGTCCATGAGCGGTTTCGCACCGCTCGCCGGAGTGCCAAACGCAAGGTATGCGACCACGGATAGTATGGTAGATACAAACAGCCCCCAGTGAACGGGTGCGGGTCAGACGGACTCGCACCCGTTTTCTTATGCGGCGGCGCTCAAGGCGGGCGTAGTAGAATCTGAACCACCATATCGCCCCGTACAAAAGGAGACTCCCCATGCATGACGTCGGAATGAACATGAGCCAGCTTGCCATGAGCGTCAAGCAGGTCGACGACACCATTGAGCTCGCTCACGAGTGGAGCCATCAGCTGCTGCATGCGACCGAGAACTTTGACATGGAGCGCATTGGCGCCAAGCTCGAGGCCGCCATGGCGGCACTCCACGAGGCGCACGATGCGCTCGAGGGCTACGAGGAGGCCATCGAGGCCGACCACAACTCCGTCGGCTCTGTGAAACTGGTGTAACGTGGCCGAGCACGAGCACGCGCACAATCACGGTGCGGACGACGATGCAAGCTGCCGCTACAGCGGCTCCAGCTCCGAGCTGGTCCGCTTTTCGGTCACCGCGCCCGACGACCTGCTGCGCCGCTTTGACGAGCAGATCGCGCGCCGCGGTGACGTGGCTAACCGATCCGAGGCCGTACGCGATCTGATTCGCGCCTCGATCGCCAAGGAGCAGATGCGCACGCCCGACGAGCAGGTCATCGGTTCGCTCACCATGATCTATGACCACCATACCGGCGATCTGACGCGCCGTCTGGACGAGGTGCAGCACGACTACACCGACGAGATTGTCTCGACCATGCACGTGCATCTGGACCACCACAACTGCCTGGAGATTCTGGCGCTCAAGGGTCGCGGCAAACGCGTCTATGAGCTAGCGGACCGGTTGCTGGGACTGCGCGGCGTTAAGCACGGCGAGCTCACCTGCGCCGCCACCAAGCAGAGCCTGGGGCTGTAGCGGGATTTCCCGCAGCGCACCTGCCAAAAAGGGACAGGTTTGTTTTGGCAGGTTTAGAAGTTTTACCGACCAAAATAAACCTGTCCCTTTTTGGTCGGTTTTGACGAGGGGAAGCCACATGCGGCATGTGCATATTCATGTGACGGGCATTGTGCAGGGCGTTGGCATGCGGCCATTTGTGTATCGCGAGGCTATGGCGCATGGCATCTGCGGCTGGGTGCTCAACGCGGGCGATGGCGTACACATCGAGGCGCATGCTTTGAGCGAGGCGCTCGACGAATTTGTCACCGCGCTGTCGGAGCACGCGCCGGCCGCAGCCCGCGTTGAGCATGTCGCTGTTGCAGACCTGGAGCCCGACGCTTGGGATGCCGACGATGAGCAGGTCTTTCGTATTGTAGCGTCACAGGATCAGACCGTGCACACGACGCTCGTCTCCCCCGATATCGCCACCTGTGACGACTGCCTGCGCGAACTGTTCGACCCCGCCGACCGTCGCTATCACTACCCCTTTATCAACTGCACCAACTGCGGGCCGCGCTTTACCATCATCCGGTCGCTGCCTTATGACCGAGCGGCCACGTCGATGGATTGCTTTCCTATGTGCCCCGAGTGCGCTGCAGAGTATGGCGACCCGCTTGACCGGCGCTTTCATGCGCAGCCCGATGCCTGCTTTGACTGCGGGCCACATATTACCTGGCGCGAGGCGGCGGGCGACATGGAGCTCGAGGGCTCGGGGGCGATGCCGGCCGTCGGCAGCACGCGCGAAACCAGCGATGCCATTATTGACCGCTGTGTCGAGCTGCTGGCCAGCGGCGGTATTGTCGCCATCAAGGGGCTGGGCGGATTCCATCTGGCCTGCAACGCCGCCAATGAGCAGGCGGTGGTCGAGCTGCGCCGTCGCAAGCGCCGCAGCAACAAGCCGCTTGCCGTTATGGTGCGCAGCCTTGCCGATACTGAACGCCTGTGCCATGTCGATGATGCCGAGCGCGACTTGCTGGCCGGCAGCATCCGCCCCATTGTGCTGCTGCGCCGCCGTGTTGTTGGCGAGGGAGATTCCCCCGACGGCCTTACACTCGCGCCATCCGTCGCGCACGATCTACCCGATCTCGGCGTCATGCTCCCCTATACACCGCTTCAGCATCTGCTGCTTGCAGCTGCCTCGTCGCATGGCATGCACGCGCTGGTCATGACCAGCGGAAACCTGAGCGAGGAACCTATCGAGACCGACGATGCCCTTGCATGGGAACATCTTGTTGCCGCCGGCATCGCCGACGCGCTACTTGGCAACGACCGTGCGATTCTCTCACGCTACGACGACTCCGTGGTACGTGTGGTCGACGGCACCGTCATGCCTGTGCGTCGCGCACGCGGATATGCGCCGCAACCGTTGTCGCTGCCGGCGCTCGACGGCACTGCACCCTGCGTGCTCGCCTGCGGGCCGCAGCAAAAAGCCACGATCGCGCTCACGCGCGAGGACGCCGACGGCCATGTGGCCTGTTTTGTGTCGCAGCATATCGGCGATGTCGAAAACGGCGCGACCTTCGATGCCTGGAGCGCCGCCCGCGCACGTCTAGAAAACCTCTTTGACCTGACGCCTGCCGCCCTGGCATGCGACATGCATCCCAACTATCTATCGAGCCAGTGGGCGCGTGAGCGGGCACGGGAGCACAGTCTGCCGCTAATCGAAATCCAGCATCATCATGCGCACATCGCGAGCGTAATGGCAGAGGCGATTGTCGCTGGCCGGATTGCGCCTGATGCACGCGTCCTCGGTATTGCCTTCGATGGTACGGGTGCCGGCACCGACGGCACCATATGGGGCGGTGAGTTTCTTATCGCCGGCCTTGCCGATTTTGAACGCGCCGCGCACCTGCGCACCTGGGCGCTGCCAGGCGGAGCCACATCCGTGCGCGATGCCCGGCGCAATGCCTTTGCCCTGCTGAGCGAGCTCGGCCTGCTCGAGCATCCGGGTGCCGCGGGGCTATTGGGCACCCTCGACGAGCAAACACGCAGCGTGACAGCCACCATGATCGAGCGCGGCATCAACAGCCCGCGTACCAGCAGCATGGGTCGTCTCTTTGATGCCGCGGCAGCGATTCTGGGCATCTGCGACAAGGCAACCTACGAAGGCGAACCCGCCATAGAACTCGAAGCCGCCGCCTGGCGCGCGCTCGACGGTAAGACCGTTCGTCTCGACGGCAATCATACGGGCGTATTCACGTCTGCCGACGACTCCCCCATCTTGGACCCCCAACCGCTCATCGAAGCTCTTCTGAATGGAATCGAGGCAGGCGCGCCGGCCGACAGGCTCGCGCTCGACTTCCATATCGCCATCGTGCGCTCTTCGGCACGAATCGCACGCGAAATCTGCGCGCGCGAAGGCCTCGATACCGTCGCGCTCTCGGGCGGTGTGTTCATGAACCGGCTTTTGCTTCAGCTCCTTACCCACGAACTCAAAGACGCCGGTCTTGCCGTCTTGGTCCCCCACGCTGTACCCGCCAACGACGGCTGCATCGCCTACGGTCAGGCCGCCATCGCTCGCGCTCGCCTCGCGCAGACGGCGTTGCGATAGGCTGTTTTGCCAGCCTGCGCGCCGCCGTCTCACAGGTGTAACGCGTTTGCTCGTGACTCCCGCGAGCGCTACCATCAACTGATGGGTAATTAGGCGCCTATCCAGCGCAAAACGTATAAAAGGGGAACATTATGTGCCTTGCCGTTCCCGGTAAAGTGGTCAAACGCGACGACGACCTTAAGGCGACCGTCGACATGATGGGCATCGAGCGCCCCGTTTCGCTGCGCCTCGTGCCGACGGCACAGGTAGGCGACTATATTCTCGTGCACGCCGGCTTTGGCATTCAGATTGTCGACGAGCAGGAAGCCCAAGAGACACTCGAGCTCGTCAATACCATGACCGAGCTGGCCAAAGAGGACCAACTCGCCACCAACCCAGCCGAGGCATACTAGTGGCGGCGGCGCAGCCGGTTCGCTCCGGTATCGACTTTTCGGCATTTCGCGACCCCAAGCTGGCCCGCGAGCTCATCGATCGTATTCATGAGCTTGTCGGCAACCGCAGCATCAACCTTATGGAAGTCTGCGGTACGCATACCGTGAGCATTGGCCGCTATGGCTTTCGCTCCATTATGCCGACGGGGCTCAAACTGCTAAGCGGCCCGGGGTGCCCCGTTTGCGTCACCGCCAACCGCGACATCGATCACGCAATCGCGCTTTCCAACATGGACGGCGCCATCATCACCACCTTTGGCGACATGATGCGCGTGCCCGGATCGTCCACCTCGCTTGCCGCGCAAAAGGCGGCGGGGCGCGACATCCGCATCGTCTACTCTCCGCTCGACGCACTCGACATTGCCGAGCAAAATCCCGAACGCCCGGTCATCTTTATGGGCGTCGGCTTTGAGACCACAACGCCCACCATTGCCGCCGCTATCCTGGAGGCCGACGCGCGCGGGCTCCAGAACTTCTCGGTCTACTGTGCTCACAAGACCACGCCGCCGGCTCTGCGTGCGATCTCCAACGACCCCGAGACCGCCATCGACGGCTTTATCCTGCCTGGTCACGTCGCTACCATCACAGGCCTGGCACCCTTTGGGTTTTTGGTCGATGAGTTCGAGACCCCCGGCGTAGTCACCGGGTTTGAGCCGGTCGATATCTTGCAGGGCATCTGCATGCTGGTCCAGATGATTGTCGAGCACAGGCCCGCAATCGACAACGCCTACCGCCGTGGCGTCAATGCAGACGGCAATCCCGTAGCGCGCCAGCTGGTCGAGCAGGTGTTTGAGCCATGCGACACCACGTGGCGCGGGCTGGGGCCGATTGCGGCTTCGGGTCTTTCCATCCGACCCGAATTCGCGCGCTTTGATGCCGGCGCCCGCTTTGACGTGCCCGTTGAGGCGACGGTCGAGCCGCGTGGGTGCCGCTGCGGCGACGTGCTGCGCGGGGCCATTACGCCGAGCGACTGCCCTCTGTTCGGCCGCGCTTGTACACCCGAGCATCCCATCGGCCCCTGCATGGTGAGTTCCGAGGGCAGCTGTGCAGCATATTTCCGCTACCGAGGCTAATGGGTTCCGCCGCTCTAACGAACGGCGAGCCGGTCAACGCTGCACCTCACCCATATAATTCCGTCCTCGATTGGAGTTTTCGATATGTCCCGTACTGCCACCGATAGCACTGTCCTGTTGGGCCACGGCTCTGGCGGTCAGATGATGAAACGCATCATCGATGAGGTCTTTTTGGATGCCTTTGGGTCGCCCGAGCTGCTCGAGGGCAACGATGCCGGCGTCGCCGCGCTGCCCACGAGCGGGCGCATCGCCATGTCGACCGACAGCTTTGTAGTCTCGCCGCAGTTCTTCCCCGGGGGCAACATCGGCCGCCTCGCTGTATGCGGAACCGTCAACGACGTCGCGACCTCGGGCGCCAACGTACGCTACCTATCGTGCGGCTTTATCCTCGAAGAGGGCTATCCCATGGATAAGCTCCGCCAGATTGTGCAAACGATGGCCGAGACGGCGCACGAGGCGGGCGTGGCGATCATCACCGGCGACACCAAAGTGGTCGAGCGCGGCGGGGCCGACGGCGTCTACATCAATACCGCCGGCGTGGGCGAAGTGCCCGTGGGCGTAGCGCTCAGCGGCGCCAACTGCCAGCCCGGCGATGTCATTCTGGTATCGGGTACGCTGGGCGACCACGGTATCGCCATCATGAGCCAACGCGAGGGCTTGGCGTTTTCGAGCACCATCGAAAGCGATGCCGCGCCGCTCAACCACCTGATTGCCGATGTGCTTGCCGCAGCACCCGAAACACGCTGCTTCCGCGACCCCACGCGCGGCGGCCTGGCGTCCACGCTCAATGAGTTTGCCCAGGCCAGCGGCGTTGCCATGGAGGTCGACGAGGATGCCGTGCCTGTGCGCCCCGACGTGCAGGCAGCCTGCGAGATGCTCGGCTATGACGTGCTGCAGGTAGCAAACGAGGGCAAGATGGTTGCCGTGGTGCCGGCCGAGCAGGCCGATGCCGCGCTGGCAGCCATGCGCGCCGCGCGCTACGGCGAGAATGCCGCTATTATCGGTCGCGTGCTGCCGCTTGCCGAGGACGCCCGCCCCGCCGTGCGCGTGCGCACCGGCTGGGGCTCGACCCGCATCCTCGACATGCTCGTAGGAGAGCAGCTGCCGAGGATTTGCTAACGACAAAGGCTCAGGGCTATTAAAGATATTCAGATTCCAAACATGCCCGGCACGCATGCCAAGTATCATGGGGTGCGTTTTACAACTCAAGCGGCAGGAGCACCCATGGCAGCAGCTTTTTCCCATGTGATCTTTGATCTGGATGGCACCATCCTCAACACGCTCGAGGACCTGGCGGCCGCCGGCAACCATACCTGCGAGACGCACGGCTGGCCCACGTTTGCCGTAGACGAGTACCGCTACAAGGTGGGAAACGGCATGCTCAAGCTGGTCGAGCGCTTTATGCCTGCCGAGTATGCGGGCGACGGCCGTATGTTTGAGCAGACGCTTGCCGAGTTTAGGGCTTACTACGGCGAGCACAAGGAGGACCACACCGCACCGTACGCCGGCACGATCGAGATGCTCGACCGCCTGCGCACCGCGGGCGTGCAGCTTGCCGTGCTCACCAACAAGGACCATGTTTCGGCCGCTCCGCTTATCGAAAAATACTTTGGTTCCGAGCGCTTTGCGCTGGTGCAGGGCCGCGTCGATGCGTTTCCTCCCAAGCCCGAGGCGCCTGTTACGCTGCATGTGATGGAAGAGCTAGGCGCCGACCCGGCAACCACGCTCTATGTGGGCGATTCCAATGTCGATGTTCTGACCGGTCACAACGCCGGCCTCAAGAGCGCCGGTGTCACCTGGGGCTTCCGTGGCCGCGCAGAGTTGGAAGCCACCGGCGCCGACTACGTGGTGGACACACAGGAAGAGCTCGTGGCGCTGGTGCTTGGCGAGTAGCAGGGCTGTTGCTCAACGCGGCTGTAGCGATTCTGCCGCGCGGAAAGTGCATCCCGTTTCAGAGCAATATTCCGGGTCGCGGTTTCCGCAACCCGCCCCATCCGGAAACCGCGACCCGGAATTCGGCCAAAAAACCGGGTCGCATTTTCCCGAGCATTTGATACGGCGTTGATACAAGGAGTGTCCCCAACTGCCGGCAGAAAAGGAACGTCCCCAAGTGCCGCCTCAATGACTACCATGGCAACGCCGCAGGTAGAGGACGGGCAGCGAGCGGGCACCAGTGCGAACAAATTGGCATGAAAAGAGGACGGTATAGACCTTCTGGTCATGCCGTCCTCTTTGAATGACAAGTTGTCGCTCTGGTGCCCGCGCAGCGTCGGGCAGTTACGGCGTTTGGTAAAACGCCGTAACGAACTACCGCGTAACTCCCCTAGCTCATCATCGCATTCATCATCTCGGTGGTTGCGGAATCGTCAGCAGACCACTCGCCATCGTCATTGGCGGTGTACTTGAAGGTAACCTTGGTGTCCTTGGTCTTAGCGGCCTTGGTCACGTCGACCATGACCTGGCCGGCCATCTTGTACAGGTCGTCCTCGGAAGGCATCGTATCGAGCGCCGCGATCTTCTCCTGATACTGGGTGGCGAAATCTTCAACGATCTTGTTCATGGACTTGCAGGTAATGGTGACATCGGCAGTCGCGGTGCCCTTGTCCTCGTCGACCGTCACATCGCCGATCTTGTAGTCAAAACCCTCGAGATAGCTCTTGGCGTACTCCTTGGGATCGATGCCCAGCTGCTCGAACTCGTCGCCCGAGGCCTCTTCCAGGCCGGCGAGGAAGTCGTCGCCGCCGTTCTTGACCTCGTCAAACTGCGTCGTAAGATCCTCGGTGATGAGCTCCTCAACCGAAGGACCTCCGCAGCCGGAAAGCACAACCACGCACGCGACCAGAACAGCCATCAGGGGCGCAAGCAGCAGCTTCTTCTTCATGACATTCCTCCCAACAAGCGGCACCGCGCTTCCCGACGCGGTGCGCGTCGTAACAATAAGGCCATACTAGCCGATAACGAACACCCCCGGCAAAGCAAAGGCGCAGTCGGCTCGATTTAACGTCCGAACGGTTTACCGGTCCGCCCAACGCGCAATAAAACGTTCCGCCGCATTGCAATAAAAAAGGGCGGCCGGATAACCCGACCACCCCAAAACACCCTTATGTTGCCGCAGACTACTTGCGGACGACCTTGACGATGGCATCGCCAGCGGAGACAGCGGAGTCAGCCTCGACGGCGAGCTCGACGTCGGCGAACTCGGCGGTGTTGGACACAGCCACGACGACGCAGTCCTTGTAACCGGCGGCAGCGATCTTGGCGCGGTCAATCTTGAGCATGGGCTGGCCAGCCTTCACGACGTCGTCGGCCTTGACGAAGCCCTCGAAGCCATCGCCGTTCATGTTGACGGTATCGACGCCAACGTGCACCAGAACCTCGATGCCGCTATCGGACTGCAGGCCCACGGCGTGACCCATGGTGACGGTCACCTTGCCGTCGCAGGGAGCGTAGACCAGATCGTCCTCGGGCCACACGGCGCAGCCCTTGCCCAGAACCTCGCCGCCAAAGACGGGATCGGGCACGTCGGCCATCTTGATGACCTTGCCCTTGACGGGCGAGCACAGCACGTCGGCGCCGGCAGAAGCAGAGATGGAGGACGGAGCAGCGGCAGCCGCGGGCTCAGCCTTCTTCTTGAACATGTCAAACAGACCCATACGTTTTCTCCTCTTGATTAAGCGCAACGTTATGCGCATGCCTATGGTGATTATAGTGCCAAATGGTTCAAATGCTAAGGTGGGGACTCGAATCGCGAGCCCATCCCAACGCTTTTCCCCGGTGGCACTCATATTGTCGATTAATCCAGGCCCTCGGCACCGTTGGACTTGATGATCTTCTGGTAGGCGTAGAAGCTGTCCTTGCGGCGGCGCTCGTAGGTACCGGTGCCGTCGTCGTACTTATCGACGTGAATGAAACCGTAGCGCTTGCGCATCTCGCCGGTGCCGGCAGAAACCAGGTCGATGGGGCCCCACCAGGTATAGGCGATCAGGTCGACGCCGTCGGCAATGGCCTCGCCCATGGCCTTGATGTGGCTGCGCAAGTAGGCGATACGATACGGATCGTGGATGGAGCCGTCCTCCTCGACCTCATCGTAGGCGCCCATGCCGTTCTCGACCACCATCAGCGGAATCTCGTAGCGGGCGTAAATCTCGTTGAGGGCGATGCGCAGGCCCAGCGGATCGATCTGCCAGCCCCAGTCGGTGGACTCCAGATAGGGGTTCTTGCCGCCAAAGGTCATGTTGCCCTCGGTCATCTCGTGGTCCTTGTGGGTGCCCACGGTTCCGGACATGTAGTAGCTAAAGGTGTAGAAATCGACCTTGCCGTCGGCGATATCCTGCAGATCGCCGTCCTCCATCACGAGCTCGACGTCATTCTCGGCCCAGAAACGCTTGGCATAGAACGGATACTTGCCGCGCACCTGCACGTCGGAGCAGTACCAGTTCATGGTATTCATCTCCTGCTGCGTGGCGAACACGTCGGCCGGATCGCACGTGGCGGCATAGGAGAGGACGAAGCAGTCCATGTTGCCCATCTTAAACTGCGGATAGTGCTCGTGGGCATAGCGCACGACGCGGCCGCTGGCGACAAACTGGTGATGCAGGGCCTGCATACGGGCCTGCGGCGTGGTGTGGACCGCCGAAGCCGGGCCCTCAAAGCCCTGGATCATGCTGGTCCCAAAGAGGTTACCAATGTCCTGGGTGCCGCAGTTGATCTCGTTGAAGGTGAGCCAGAACTTGACCTTGTCCTGATAGCGGTCGAAGACGGTCTGGCAGTACTTCTCAAAGAAGCCGATGAGCTCGCGGCTCGCCCAGCCATTGTATTTCTCGACCAGGTGATAGGGCATCTCGTAGTGCGACAGGGTCACGAGCGGCTCGATATTGTGAGCGCGCAGGCAGTCGAAGACGCGATCGTAGAAGGCGAGGCCGGCCTCGTTGGGCTCGGCGTCGTCGCCGTTGGGGAAGATGCGGCTCCAAGAGATGGACATGCGGAACATGTTGAAGCCCATCTCGGCGAACAGTGCGATGTCCTCCTCGTAGTGATGGTAGAAGTCGATACCGTCATGATTGGGGTAGAAGCGGTCGGGGTCGATGTCGATCGTAATCTGACGCGGCTCCTTGTAGCTGCCGCCCAAAAAATGGTCATCGACGGAAGGACCGCGGCCGTCCACGTTCCAAGCGCCCTCAAACTGATTGGCGGCGGTAGCGCCACCCCAATAGAAACCCTCGGGGAATCCCATAAGTGCCTCCTCGCTCATGCGTGTTGCTGATGAAACGAGTATGCCGCCGAGTCGCTCCAGGCCAGGGCGAAGGCGCCGATTTGGACACTTCTTTTCGCAGACGCGCGCTGCAACAGCGCTGCAGCTGAAACTTTTTGACACCGAAGGAGCGAAGACGATCCGCCCCGCGCTTACCGGCGGTATGCCGCGGGGGTGCAGCCATACTTGTCGTGAAACTTACGGTAGAAGAAGCTCATGTTTTCATAGCCCACCGCATGCGCAGCCGCCCCGGCCGTGGCGCCACCGCGCAGAAGCTCGGCCGCACGCACCAGGCGTCGCTCCTGCACAAGCTGCCTAAAGGTCTTGCCCACATGCCGCTTGAGGAGCGCCGTCGCATAATTAGGGCTCAAGCCAAACTCCGCCGCCATCCCCTCGAGGGAGCATGCAGCGAATTCGCGATCGATATAGCCGAGCATTCCCGTCACCAGGGCAGTGGGCCCCGCCGCGCCGTCCGCCGCGCCGCGCACCAGCTTGCGCTCGTAGCAATCCATGAGCTCGGCCAAAAACAGCTGAAACAGACGCAGGACGATCTCGGGACCATTAGGGCTCGGGTCATACAGCTCACAGAGCATCTCCTGCATGTAGCGCCGAATCCGACGGCTCTCGCCGCAATGAAAACGGACATGGCCCCGATGGTCCGTCTCGCTGTTGAGCGCGTTGAACAAAAACCGCGAGACCGCGCTCTCGCGCGAGAGGCTCGACTCGAGGCTCCGGCGCAAAAAAGAGCGTGAAACGGTCATGCTTAGCATGATGTCGTCCTCACCAAGCGCCGCCACGGCATGCGGGCAGAGGGCGTCGAGCAAAAGCACCTCGTTGCGGCCCAGTTCGAGCCTCTCCCCCGCCACCGTCTGCGGGCAGCGTCCGCGATACACATAGCTCAGCTCCACGTAATCATGCACGTGCTCGGGAACTGCATTAAAGCGCGAGTTTTTCCTTATCGTCAGGCCACGCGGCATGCCGGGCTGGGCGTAGGCAAACCCTGGCTGCCCAATCTTGCGCACTGGGCATCCGTCGATTTCGACATGCTCGGTCATAATCGACCAATCAAATGCCATGCCGTCTTTATAAGCGATCTCACTGGCGCTCAGTTCGCTGAGCCTACGCTCGAGCTCGTCGATCTCCATGGCTTGCCAATCGTTGATTTGGTCATAGTTCGTCGTGATTCAGATATTAGCAGAACGCGCCGACGCGTCCATAATCTGTGCTATACAGCAGATCGATCGAGCCAAGGAGGATCCATGACCGCGTACTACCAGCAGGTGCTCGAGGGCACATACGACAACCACGTGCTTCCGTTTTTGTGGATGAAGGGCGAGAGCCATAAGACCATTGCCGAGTATCTGGAAAAGATCGCCGGCGCCGACATCCACGAGGTCTGTCTCGAAAGCCGCCCACACCCCGATTTTTGCGGCGAGGGCTGGTGGCGCGACTTGCGCTTTGTCATTGACGAGTGCAAGCAGCTGGGCCTTAAGCTCTGGATCTTGGACGACGCGCACTTCCCCACGGGCTTTGCCAACGGCGCCGTCAAGGAGGCCGTGCCCGAGCTCCGCAAGATCGTGCTCACGCACCGCACGTTCGACATCGTGGGCCCCACGTCCGCCGCGAGCATCGCGCTCGCCAACATGCTCGACAAAACGGAGCGCTTCTACGGCGTGACATTTATGCAGGACGGCAGCCCCGTCGACGTCGCTTACCGAGTAATCGACGATGCAGACGGCAACCCCAGCCGCCTGGTCTTCGATGCACCTGCGGGCCTCACGCAGGCATGCGTGATGTTCACGAGCGGCAAGACCTCCTACAACGAGGACTACATCAATATGGTCGACCGCGCCTCGGTGGCGCAGCTCATCGATGCTGTCTACGAGCCGCATTTTGAGCATCTGGGCGATGAGTTTGGCAAGACCATCTTGGGCTTTTTCTCCGATGAGCCCGGATTTGCCAACGAGAAGGGCACCACGGGCCCCGATGGCATCTCGGACACGCTCATCGGCAAGGCCACCGCGCCCCTACCCTGGTCGGCCGAGCTTGAGCGTCGCCTGCGCGCGGCACTGGGCGAGCGCTACCTGGCCGAGCTCCCGCACCTGTGGGACCGCGAGCCGGCCGGCGCGCACGTACGCCACGTCTATATGGACATCGCGAGCACCCTCTATAAGGAGTGCTTCTGCGACCAGCTCGGAGACTGGTGCCGCGCGCGCGGCGTGCAGTACATCGGCCACGTTATCGAGGACAAGGACTGCCACGCGCGCCTGGGCGTGGGCGCCGGGCACTACTTCCGCGCCGTGGGCGGTCAGGACATGGCGGGCGTCGACATCGTGATCAACCAGCTGGTACCCGGCATGGACCGCGGCCTTCACAGCTACGGACGCGGCGTGTGGGACCTCGAGTTCTATAACTACGTGCTGCCCAAGCTGGGCTCCTCGGCAGCACACCTCGACCCCAAAAAGCAGGGGCGCTGCATGGCCGAGGTCTTTGGCGCATTTGGATGGCACGAAGGCCTACGCGAGATGAAGTGGATCGCCGATCATTTTTTGGTGCGCGGCGTCAATTGGTTTGTGCCGCATGCCTTTAGCATGGCCGCCTTCCCCGACTGGGACTGCCCGCCGCATTTCTATGCGCATGGCCAAAACCCCCAGTTTGCACACTTTGGGCAGCTTATGAGCTACATGAACCGTACGGCGAGCCTGCTGAGCGGCGGGCGCGCAACGACCCCGGTGGCGCTTCTCTACCATGCGGACGCCGAGTGGGCAGGCGAGGCGAACTTTATGCAGCATGCCGCCTCCGAGCTTATGCGCGCGCAGGTCGACTTTGACATCGTGCCGGCAGAGGCATTTGAGGACGCAGGGCGCTATGCCGTTGAAATTGCCGCAGACGGTAGCGGCTTTAGCGTGAACGGCCAGGCATACCGCTGCCTGGTGATGCCCGGAGCCGAGTTTGTCGGCGAAGCCGTGCTCGACTTTGCCGCGCGTGCCGCAGCCGCAGGTGTTGCCGTGTACGCGCTGGATGAGTTGCCGAACAAGCGCTACGACGGTGACACTGCAGGTCGCGAGGGCTTTGCCTCCCTGGATGCAGCCGCGGTCGCCGGCATCAAACTCCTGGCGACCACCGAGCTCGCAGACACACTTGCCAACACCGGCATGCAGACCGTGGTTTGCGCCGAGCCCCAGCCCTGGCTGCGCGCACTGCGCTACGAGCGGGCGGGCGAGACCTATCTGATGCTCGTCAACGAGCATCCCAAGCAGGGCATCTCCACTCAGATTGCGCTTGCCGACGGCACACCCGTTGCAGGCGCGCGCCTCGATCTGCTCAACGGCACCGAGCCCGCCGCCTTTGACGGCACGCTCGAGCTGGCTCCCTACGAGAGCTGCATCGTGGTCCTTGAGGCTACAGGTTCCGTTGCTGTGGCAACCGCCGAAGACGAAGCCACATGCGTCGACGGGCCCTGGGCGGTTGCCTTCTCTGCCCCTGGCACCGATGCCTTTGGCGAGTCTGTTGAGCTTGCAGACCTGCACGACCTTTCCTCGGCCGAGTTCCCCGGCAAGGCCGGCACATTCCGCTACCAGGCTTCCTTTGTCCTGGGCGAAGCGGCCACCCGCACCGTCATCGACCTTGGCGAGGTCTTTGAGACCGCAACCGTCACCCTCGACGGCAAATCCCTCGGCACGCGCATCTGTCCGCCTTACTGCTTTGAGGCCGGCGCGCTTTTGGCCGGCGAGCACGCGCTTGCGATCGATATCATCAACACCCTCGACCATGCCGTCCCCGACGTGTTCGGCATGACCGAGCCCTCCGAGCCCAGCGGTCTCTTGGGGCCCGTACGCGTGCTCGGGTAACGCCCCGGGCGCAAACGGCCCAACAAGGACAGCGCCCTATGTTGAGCCCACAACAGCGAGCGGGCCCCTGGTGCGGCAAATTGGGCCGAAAGAGGAGGGATGTGTGCTTCCGCACGCGCCCGACGATTGAAGCCCAAGGTGCCGTGCCAAGGGCCCGCGCAGCGTCGAGCGGTCCGTCGTTCATAGACCGGCGGACCAAAACTCCCAGCCAAGCCGAACGTTTTATTTATCGCTATGATTGGTTTATCGCGACGCAAACGCATAGGAGCCATATGGATATCAGGCGGAAGATCACGCAGGGCAAAAGCCTCACCCCCACCGAGCAACAACTTGGGCAAACGGCGCTCGCCATGGGCGAGGATGTGCGCGGGCTTTCCATTAAGGAATTTGCCGCGCGCGCCAACGTTTCGGTCGCGAGCGTTCACCGCTTTTGCAAAAAGCTCGGCCTCGAGGGATTCAAAGACCTCAAGGTCGAGCTCATCCGCCAGGCGACCGAGGCGGGCAACCGGCGCGACGTGGACATCAACTTTCCCTTCGATGCCACCTCCACCCCTGCGCAGGTGATGGAGCGCATGGAGGGGCTCTACCAGACCACCTTGGCCGAAACGCAGGAGCTGCTCGACCCTGCACAGCTCGACCACGCCGCCAAGCTCATCATGCGCGCCGGCACCGTGGACATCTACACGGGCTCGCATAACCTGTATCCAGCGGGAATGTTCCGCGATCGCCTGCTTTCCGCCGGCAAAAGCGCGACGTGCCACGACAGCGTCGAGGCGCAGGTGCGCACGGCGCTCGCCTCGGGTCCCGACCATGTGGCAATCATCATCTCCTACAGCGGCCTTGCCCCCAACCTCAAGGAGATCTTGCCGATCCTTAGCAGTCGACATGTCCCGGTCATCGTCATCGGCACGCCGTACTGTGCCCGCATTCACCCCGGCTTTGCCGCCTATCTCACGGTAAGCGACCACGAGAGCATGACGCACCGCATCACGCAGTTCGCCAGCCATATCGCCGTGCAATACGTACTCGATTCGCTCTATAGCAGCTACTTTGCCAAAGATTACGCCCGCTGCTCCGAGTTCTTAGAGCGCTCGTTCCCCTACACCCGCCTCCCCGGACTCAAGTAACAACGAGCGAGGATTATTGGACACTCAAATAACGAGCGTGGATAATCTCCCGTTTTTGACCTGGATGCAGGCTCAAAGTGGGAGATTATCCACGCTCATTTTGCGGGTAGTCATTGGGGACGTTCTTGAATGACTAGTCGTTTAAGAACGTCCCCAACGACTACATCAGGAGTGTCCCCAGGTGTCGGCAGAAAAGGAACGTCCCCAAGTGCCGCATCTGGACCAGGACAACGCCGATGTTTTGGTAGCGACAGCGAAAACCCGCCAGAGCGAGCAAGGTGCCTTGAAACGAGGCGGCATTGACCTTCTGGTCATGCCGCCGAAGTTGAAAGGCAGATTGCCGCTCTGGCGGGTTTGCAGCGTCGAGCAGTTACGGCGTTTGGTAAAACGCCGTAACTAACGAGCTCCGTACTGCTCGTAATAGGCGTCGATAGCGGCCTTGAGCTCGTCGTCGATGACGACTTTGCCGTCGATCTCGTGGTTGTAGAGGGTCTCGACGACCTCGGCCATGGAGACGATGCTCGCGACGGGGAAACCGTACTTGGCCTCGATCTCCTTCTGCGCGGTGGTCACGCCACCCTTGCCGACCTCCATGCGGTTGAGGGACACGATGAGGCCCTTGATCTCGACATCGGCAGCAGCCTTGACCTTGGGATAGGTCTCGTCGATGGACTTACCGCTGGTGGTGACGTCCTCGACCATGACCACGCGGTCGCCGTCCTGGGGCTCGTAGCCCAGCAGGTTGCCCTTGTCGGCGCCGTGGTCCTTGGCCTCCTTGCGATCGCAGCAGTACTTGACCTCCTTGCCGTACAGCTCGTGGTAGGCAATTGCGGTCACGACGGCCAGCGGAATACCCTTGTAGGCCGGTCCAAACAGCACGTCAAAGTCGTCGCCAAAGTTATCGTGGATGGCCTGGGCGTAATACTCGCCCAGCTTCTTGAGCTGATAGCCCGTCACATAGGCGCCGGCGTTCATAAAGAACGGGGACTGACGGCCGCTCTTGAGCGTAAAGCTGCCGAATTTAAGAACGTCGGACTCAACCATGAACTTGATGAACTCTTGCTTGTAAGCCTCCATGCGGGCTCCTCTCGTAATCGCGTACGTGCCTTCCAGTTTAGCGCAGGCAGGGCGCGTTGCGGGCGCGCTTTGGGGCCTCGGCATTCTGTAAAGGCTTTGTCAGGGGCAATGGTTTTCCAAACAAAGGGGTTGACACGACAAACCCCCTCATCAAGAATACGGGCGGATTGTAACGGGTACGTGATACCTGAAGCGCATCGCGCCCGGCCTTAAGGAGGTGTGCCATGGAAGGCAGTCATAGTCGAAAAACCTGCATGTCGCCCTCGGCACGCCGCGAGGATTCCGCACACGCATAAGCGCCAACAGCCGACCGTCAAAACCACCACAAAGGTGCCCGTCCCCTTTGTGGTAGCTCGCGAGCATGACGTGAGCGACATCTAGGTCTTTTGAAGCACATACGACACGTACGCTAACTCCCTTCAACAAGGAGGACCCTATGCTGATGCTCAAAACCGCCACGGTACTCGAAGCTATCTCCAAGAGCCGCCGCACGGCGCGCCCCGCCGCTCACACCGGCATGTCCAAGAACACCATATTCGCCGCCACCCATAGCGCCGAGGATGCCTTCGTGCTGCTCGACGCCACAGCCGACGGCCTCACCGCCGAGCACGCCGCCGAGCGCCTGAGCGCCGTCGGCCCCAACACCATCGAGGCGCCGACCAAGACGCTCGCCCGCCGCATCGCCGACGCGTTCGTCGATCCCTTCGCTGGCATCCTCGCCGCCCTCGCACTGGTCTCGCTCTACATCGACGTGCTCGCCGTGCCCGAGCTGCAGCGTGACCCCTCCACGGTCATCGTCATCGGCATCATGCTGCTGGTATCGGGCGGCATGAAGTTTATCCAGGAAGCCCGCAGCGGCAATGCGGCCGAGGCCCTTAAGGACCTGGTCTCCAACACCTGCTGTGCCCTGCGCGACGGCGAGCGCGTCGAGATCCCCTTCGACGAGCTCGTCCCCGGCGATGTAATCCGCCTCTCTGCCGGCGACATGGTGCCGGCAGATGCCCGCATCATCACCGCGCGCGACCTGTTTGTGATCGAGTCCGCGCTCACGGGCGAGAGCGAGGCCGTCGAGAAGACCTCTGCCGCAGCTGTCATTGAGGGCGCCGACAGCTCCGCGTTGCCGCTGTCTGCCTGCAAGAACATCGTCTTTACCGGCACCTCCGTGCAAAACGGCACCGCCATGGCACTCGTCGTTGCCACCGGCTCGGACACATACCTGGGCGGCATCGCCAAGATGCTCAACGGGCGCGGCGAGAAGAGCGCGTTTGACCGCGGCGTCTCGAGCGTCTCCATGCTGCTCGTGCGCCTCATGCTCGTTATGGCGCCGGCGGTCTTTGCCATCAACGCCGCCACCAAGGGCAACGTCATCGATGCGCTGTTGTTCGCCACGAGCGTGGCCGTGGGCATCACGCCGCAGATGCTTCCCGTCATCGTGACCACGAGCCTGTCGCAGGGCGCCAAGGACCTCGCCCGTCGCCAGGTTATCGTCAAGGAACTGCCGGCGATCCAAAACCTCGGCGCGATGGACGTCCTGTGCTGCGACAAGACCGGCACCCTCACCGAGGACCGCATCGTGCTCGAGCGCTACCTCAACACCGACGGCAACGAGGATGCACGCGTGCTGCGCCATGCGTTTTTGAACAGCTTCTTCCAGACCGGCCTCAAAAACCTTATCGACCTGGCCGTCATCGACCGTGCCGATGTGACGCCCTCGACCGTCGTGCCCGATTCCATGCTGGGCCAGAGCCTGCGCGACCGCTATACCAAGGTCGACGAGGTGCCCTTCGATTTCTCGCGCCGTCGCCTGAGCGTAGTTGTCGCCGACGCCCAAGGCAAAACCCAGATGGTTACCAAGGGCGCTGCCGAGGAAATGCTCGAGATCTGCTCCTTTGTCGAGGTCGATGGCATCGCTCAGCCGCTCACCGACGAGAGGCTCGCCCAGATTCGAAAGCAGGTCGCCGGACTTAACGCCGAGGGCCTGCGCGTGATTGCCGTGGCGCAGAAGACCAATCCGCGCTGCGTGGGCGAGTTTGGCATCGCCGACGAGTGCGACATGGTGCTGATGGGCTTTTTGGCCTTCCTCGATCCGCCCAAGGCGAGTGCCGCGGGCGCCGTCGCCACCCTCGAGGCCAAGGGCGTGGCGGTCAAGGTCCTGACCGGCGACAACGATCGCGTCGCCGCCACCGTCTGCGAGCAGATCGGTATCGACGCGAGCAATGTCTTGCTGGGCTCCGAGATCGATGCGCTCGATGACGCCGAGCTTGCCGAGCGCGCCGAGCACACCCACCTCTTCGCCAAGCTCTCGCCGCTGCAGAAGGCGCGTCTGGTGCGCGTCATGCGCGAGCTGCTCGGCCACACCGTGGGCTTTATGGGCGACGGCATCAACGACGCCGCCGCCATGCGCGCGAGCGACTGCGGCATCTCGGTCGATTCGGCCGTCGACATCGCCAAGGAATCCGCCGATATCATCTTGCTTCAGAAGGACCTGGGCGTGCTCGAGCGCGGCATCATCGAAGGCCGCCGCACCTACGGCAACCTGCTCAAGTACCTCAAGACCACGGTGAGCTCCAACTTTGGCAACGTACTGTCCGTGACCGTCGCGAGCCTGTTCCTGCCGTTTTTGCCCATGAGCGCCCTGCAGCTGGTGTTGCTGTCGCTGGTCTACGAGATCGTGTGTATCGCGCTGCCGTGGGACACCGTCGATGACGCCTGGACCGCCCGTCCGCGCGCCTGGGACGCCGCGTCCATTAAGGGCTTTATGCTCGAGTTGGGTCCCGTGAGCTCGCTGTTTGACATCGTAACCTTCGCCGCGCTCTTCTTTGTGGTGTGCCCTGCCACCGTAGGCGCAAGCTGGTCCGAGCTCGCCGGGACGGGCAACGCCGCAGGCATGGCGGCCTTTGTGGCGCTCTTCCAGAGCGGCTGGTTTGTCGAGTCCATGTGGTCGCAGACGCTCGTGATCCACATGCTGCGCTCCCCGCGCCTGCCGAGCCCGCGCGACCACGCCGCGCCCGCGCTGTGCGTTCTCACCGTGCTGGGCCTGGCGCTCGTCACCTGGCTGCCGGCAAGCCCCATCGCCGATGCGCTCGGCCTCTTGCCGCTGCCGGCGAGCTTCTTCGCGCTGCTCATCGGCATCGTCACCGCCTACATCGCGCTCACTCAGCTGGCAAAGCGCCGCTACATTGCCCGCCACGGCGAGCTGCTGTGACGCCCGAATCGTGGCGCGCGACCCATCAGGCGGTCAAAAAGTCCCGTCTCAAGTTAAACCACTCATTTAAGTACGTCCCCAATGAGTGCGGCGGAATGGCTCCCCTTGACAGCTTAAAGCCGTCATGCAGGAACCATTCCGTCGCAGCCTTATGAAAGGGACTGGGTTGTAAATGTTGGAGAAGAGCCGTTAGCGCTCGGGTGTCAGGATCACCAGAGCGTCGTGCTCAAAGGGATGCTGCGCCACGCGCACGGTGCCGTCACCGTTGTCACGGACGGGCAGTTTTGCGATGCGCTTGTCCTCCATGTCGAGGACCGTCGCCGTCCAGCCACGCGCGCCGTCGAGCTTAAACTTGAGCGCCGTGGTGCGCGGCAGGTACGTGACGACGCGATCGCCAACGCGCGCCACACGGAT
This sequence comes from uncultured Collinsella sp., assembly GCA_958433005.1. GTDB lineage: Bacteria > Actinomycetota > Coriobacteriia > Coriobacteriales > Coriobacteriaceae > Collinsella. The sequence continues at coordinate 24,636 of CAUAWV010000001.1, forward strand.
GGCCTCGCGCGCGTCATCGAGCAGCTCCTGCGCCGGAACCACGGCAAGCGCATCGTCACCGGCAGTAGCGCCTAGGCTGGCAAGCACATGCTCGATCGCGCCAAAGTCCCACACACCCGCAAACTGCAGGCACTCTTGCCAGCGGAAGGGCATGTCAAAGCCCTCGCCCAGGACCGAACCCTGGCTGCGCGATGTCTGCCAGTTCCAAACGCCGTGCGCGCCATAGGTCACGCCGGCACTGGCGCCGGCAAGAATCGACGACCATACGCTCGCGCGGCAATCCTGCGCGGTAAAACGCCAGTAGACGTTGCGCGACGCACCCATCTGCTCGTAGCAAGGCTCGGAGTTGACCATCGGCTTTTTGGGATAGTTGGCGATAAAGTCCTGCGGCAGACGCCATGCCTCGGGCTGGCCCTCGTAGTTGTGGCCGGGCTGGAACATGTAAAAGTCCAGACGGCCCAGATACTGCGCCAGAATGGTACGATTGCCGCGGTTGATATGCATGGTGCGCAGTGCCTCGGGCGCGCGCTTGACGACCTCGTCGAGCGCGTCCTCGTAATAGACGATCGCCTCGTCGCCGGCAAAGTCGGTATCGCCCGTCACTACGTAGACGGGGTCGAACTCGCCCAGGTTCTCGACGACGCGGGCAACGTGGGCACGGACCTCCTCACGCGGCATAACCTCGGCGCCGCAACGCTCGGCGATCTTGGCACCCCAGGTACCGGGCACGTAGTTGCACCACATAAGCACGAGCGCCGGACGGATGCCGTGCTCGACGGCAGCACGGCACATGGCGGCGGCGCGGTCCCAATATGCCTGGTTGGGACGGGACCAATCAAAGTGCACGCCGTCCTCGCTGGCATAGGGCCAAATGCCCAAGTCGGGGCAGCAGCGATCCCACTGCGGCAGCGTGTTGATCTGCAGCACGTTCATGCCCTGCTCGGCACGGCGGGTCAGGTAGTAGTCCCAGTCGTCCTCGGCGATGCTCGTAAATGCGCTCCAGCACGTATCGGCAAACCAAAAGAACGGCTTGCCGTCGCAGAGGAACCCGTCCTCACGGGTATTGACGGTCAGTTTTCCCAAGCTCATATGGCACCTTTCTCTTGGGGAGACTTGCTAGGAGGGAGGTAAAGAAGTCGCCTGCCGCATTATCACAGTAGGGTCTGCGGCTGCAGTTGCTCAGCTCAAATTGAACGCACGCGAAGCACAGGGCCCTTACGTCTCTCCTAAAAAGTCTACAGGAAGGCCCCGCCGGGCTTATACCAAGCGGGGCCCTGTCGTGTAGGGGGTCTTATTTAGACCGAGGCTGGGGCGACTAGGCCTCCATCTCGGCGAGCTCCTCCTTGGAGAAGCCGGTGAAGTAAACCACGACGGCGGACACGATGCACGCGACAGCCATACCGACAACGGCACAGATGGTGTTCTCGAGACCACCCTGGAGGTAGCAAAGGAATACCAGGAAGTTCGTGGCCATGGCACCAATGTAGAGAGTAACGTGGAGCAGCGCGGAGACGAGGGCGCCAGCGGCACCACCGATAATCATGCCGATCATGGTGCGACGGAAACGAAGCACGGTACCGAAGAGCGCAGGCTCGGTAACGCCACCGAGGAGTGCGGAGACGACGTAGCCGGCGCACAGGCCCTTCTCCTCCTTATTGCGGATGCGGAGGAAGGCACCGATGGCACAGCCCCAAACGGCGGTCATGGCACAGTTAGTAGCAACGAACAGGAAGGGGTCGTAACCAACCTGCATGATGTGGACCATGGCGATCATGAGGACCGGCATGTGCATGCCGGCAACGACGAACAGCTGCCAGAAGGCACCAAGGATCACCATGGCGAGGATGGTAAACACACCGCCGAAGTTCTGCAGGCCGAAGAGGACGGCAGCGACGCCCTGGCCGAGCAGGTCGCCGATAGGAGCGAGGCACAGGAACATGATGGGGACGACGACGATCATGGTGAAGAAGGGGGTGAAGAGCGTGGACAGAACGTCGGGCACATGCTTCTTCATGAACTTTTCAACCACATAGAGCACAGGCACGGTGAGCATGATGGGCAGAACCGTCTGCGAATAGTTAGCAGCAGCGATCTGGATACCGTAAACGCTCATCATCGAGCCCTCGGCAGCGGCCGAGACAATGCTCGGGGCAACAAGGATGCCACCGCAGAGCAGGCCGAGCATCGGGTTGGTGCCGAGCTTCTTTGCGGCTGCATATCCCAGGTAGATTGGCAGGAAGTAAAAGCCGGCCTCGTACAACGTGGTATTAAAGAACGTGTACGTGGGATCGGTTTCAGACAGAAGACCGAATACCTGCGGACCGAGGACGACAGCAAAGGTACGGAACAGACCAGCAGCCATAACCAGCGGGATAAGCTGGACCATCGTGCCGGAGAGGTAGTCGAGAGTCGCGTTGCCGATGCCCTTGAGCGTAAGCTTCTCCTTGGGAGCGTCGTCGAGGTTCTCGTCGACGGCGGCACCGCGTGTAACACCGGAGATGGCGACAAACTCTTCAAGAACCTTGGGCACATTCTGGCCGATGATGACCTGGAGCTGGCTGCCGGAGAACTGGCAACCCAAAACGCCCTTGATCTTCTTAATCTTCTCGACCTCGGCCTTGTTGTTGTCCTTGAGCGTAAGGCGCAGACGCGTCATGCAGTTGGTGGCGATCTTGACGTTCTCGGCGCCACCAACGAGCTCGAGGACCTCGGTGGCAATCTGCTTGTTGTCTGCCATGGGACCCCTCCTCAATAATTATGCGGCGTACCTAACGCCGCGACTTGCATGGACCCTTACCGCTATAACCCCTTACGGCGGCCCGGGCTTTAACGTTGCAGTAAACAATTTGTTTACTGAACGTTTACGGGCTTTAGTTTACACGGAGTGCCTGATTTGTGGCAATTTTGCCGTCTGAAGTCCGGTGAACGGTAGGAAATGGGGGGTAAGCGTATTTAGACGGTAGAAGATGTCTATTTGACCAGATATTGATATATGGCTATTTACGTGGGCTTTTATTTTGATAAACACCTTTGTAACGAGCTAGCTCATCAACAAAAGTCCTGCTAGTTAATAGTAAACGTCTGTTTAGTAGTTCATTGCGTGTTCAGTTTTACCGTTTACCGAGTTCAACTGCTCATTCTACAGTTCTGCATTAAACTAAACATGTTTAGTCTGTATTGCCGCCCTTGTTTAGTACTTGCGGCACAAAGGAGTAGCTCATGGAACTCAAATCGTGTACCTACGCAACCGTCACCACGCTGGGCGATTTTGGCCCCTGGATCAACAAAGTGGTGCTCGACCTGCCGTGTGTTGTGCGCGCCAACGACGTGAACGAGCACACGTTCAATATCTACTGTGCCCGCCACGAGCGCGCCGGCGAGGTTCTGATGCGCAAGGAGCACGGGGCCGATCACGCAGCGCCCTCCGTAGGCTACGTGCCGGTGCTCGCCGCCTACCCCTGTGATGAGAACGGTCAGCGCCTGCCCAAGGGCACACACGTAGCGCTCGAGACGCCCGAGGTGCGTCTCACCAAAGAGATCGAGGGTGGCGTGCTGGGTTCGCGCTATATAGAGAACCGCCTGCGCGTGACGCAGCTTGTGGCGCTCCCGGGCGAAGACGGCGACGACCCCACCGCGGGCCTCGTCTTCGATCGCAGCCGCGGCGACATCTGTCCCGCGCTCAAGGGCTGGCATAACGCCGTGCAGCAGACGCCCGTCGACGGCATCGCGCTCGAGTACGGCTATTTTGAGCCGAGCTTTGAGCCCGCTGACTCCGCGCTCTTCAACCCGTTTGCTCCCAAGGACACGCCCGCCGTCGAAAAGGCGCCGCTGATCGTGTACCTGCACGGCGCCGGCGAGGGCAAGGGCGCCACGCAGGGCGAAGGCGCCACGCGTGCCTACACCGGCAACCGCGTGACAGCGCTCTCGCAAAAACAAATCCAGCGCTACTTTGGCGGCTTTGCCTGGGTTCTTGTGCCGCAGTCGCCCACGTTTTGGATGGACAACGGCGTCGAGCAGCTTGGCCGCTCCAACCAGAGCATCTACTCCCCCGTGCTCAAGGCGCTCATCGACGAGTTTGTCGCCGAGCATGCCGACCGCATCGATACCGACCGCATCGTGGTCGCCGGTCTTTCCAACGGCGGCTTTATGACCCTGCGCCTGTGCGCCGACTACCCCGATTTCTTCGCCGCAGGCCTTCCCTGCTGCGCGCCGTGGTACAACGCCACGGACGAGGACGTGGTCGCGCTTGCCAAGACGCCGCTGTGGTTTACGCACTCCAAGGGCGACGAACTCGTGTGTCCGCAGCAGACGGTGCTGCCGTTGTTCGCGCGCTTGCGCGGGGCGGGCGCCAACGTGCACCTCACCTACTTTAGCCATGTCGAGGACCTGACCGGCGTGTATCGCGAAGCCGATGGCTCGGCCAAGAAGACGTTCAACCACGGCGTGTGGATCCACCAATTCAACGACCTGTGTTATCAAGACTTCGACGGGGGCAACGTACTCATCGACGGCGAGCCGGTGGGCTGCTGGGAGTGGTCGGCCAGGGTTTCGAGGTAACCATCCCATCGGGGGCTCTGACCTTTAGTTTTGTAAACGTCCTCGCGCATGAGCCCCGCTTATCCTGCTCCTTCGGAGCATCGGATAAGCGGGGCTCGCGCTGCGGAATGTTTACAAAACTAAAGGTCAGAGCCCCCCTAAGTTAACGTTGTTCGAAACGCTGGTCGGCCGCTTCCGGCGGGCCGCCGGGTCGCGGGCGATGGGGGCGTGGGTCCCGTCTTGCCTTGCGCGTAACTGGCTGAAATTATTTTGGTTGGAGCTTTGCTTATGTCTCAAAATTTGACTCGGGTGATTGTTACTACCGATATGGAAGTCGATGATATGAACTCACTTGTTCATTTGGCTCTGTATCTTAATTTGCTTGATGTGCAGGCTGTGGTGTATACGGCTTCGCAGTATCACTTTCTTGGGGATGGAGTTCATACGCTCGGCGAGGTGAATTCGCATTGGCGGACCAAGGGTGTGCGCTCCTATACCTGGGATGTTGTGCCTCATGAGCCCGATCCGCTGGCCGGCGAACTTCGCGAGTATCGGCCTTTTCCCGAGCATTGGATCGAAAGTCTTTGGAGCAACGAATACGCCCGGGCTTGGCCGCAGCTGCAGGCCAATGCCGTTGCCGCCGGCGAGCCGTCCTTCCCCACGCCCGCACAGATGATTGAGCGTACGTTTGTGGGAAATGTTGCTTTTGAGGGTGATGTGACTGAGGAGACGCCCGGTTCGCGCGTCATCGCCGATGCCATCATGAACGACGACCCCCGCACGCTGTGGCTGCTCAGCTGGGGTGGTATGAATACTATCGTTCGTGCCCTCATGAGTATTGCCGAGCGTTATCGCGCCACACCCGAGTGGCCCACTGTGCAGCAGCGGGTCTATCAGAAGGTGCGCGTGATGGGCGTTGCCGATGGCGTGGGACAGGACAACTCGTGGCTCGACCATGGGCGCGAGCTCTTTCCCGAGCTCGTCTTTTGGCGTGTGCCCTATATGTATGGCGGCTATGTCGACGCCAAGACGGCTCAGCCCGATACGCTGCCGCTGTTTAAGGCTCCTTGGCCTGAGCAGAATCTCACGCAGGACAACGGCCCCCTCATGGCGCGCTACATGCTCTATGGCGATGGCAAGGTCTACGAAAACGAGCCTGAGCGCTTTCAGTTTGGCAAGCATGCCCGTCTGGATTGGGGCCTGGAAGGCATGCCCGCGGTGCAGTTTGAGCGCGGCGACTTTATGGCCGAGGGTGACAGCATGACCTATATTCCGCTGCTGCCGTTTGGCCTGCGCGGTATCGACGACCGCGGCTTCGACACACTGCTCGGCCGCATGTTTCTTGATGGGCATCCCGATGCGAACGCGCCCGCCGGTCTTGCCGCCCTCGGCACGCCTGCAGACGACAATCTCAATCCCTATCTGCGTGCCTATCAGGAAGACTTTGCCGCCCGCGCGCAATGGTGCGCCCATGATCCGGCCATCTGCTCGCATCCGGCACATGTTGTCGAGGTCACGGCCGACCGCAGCGCCGCAGCCGGCGAGCGCATCGACCTTGCGGCGACCATCGTCGACCCCGACGACCGCGGCTTCGACGCACATTGGGATATCGCCGTGGACCCGTCGAGCTATGCAGGCGTCCAGGATCTGTCGATGTGGCAAGAATGCACGGTAGACACCGCTTTCATCGTGCCCGCCGACGCACGACCCGGCGACCGCTTTGTGCTCACCCTCACCGTGCTGACGCACGCCGAGCGCCCCTGCACCCGCTACGCCCAGGTCGCCGTGACTGTGGCGTAGCAAGGACAGCGCCAATATTCAACAAAGAGCGTCCCCAGGTACCAAACGAGCGAGGATTTTTGGACACCCAAATGACGAGAGTGGATAATCTCCCACTTTGAGCCTGCACACAGGCCAAAAACGGGAGATTATCCACTCTCATTCTGCGGGTACTCATTGGGGACGTACTTAAATGAGTACCCACTCATTTAAGTACGTCCCCAATGAGTAGGAAAAATGGGCCATGTGTCCCAGTTGTGGAGACTCCTTGAGCCGTCTGGGTATCGTGAAAGGCTGCGCACTCCCCCATCATCAAAGGTGACACACGCTACCAGTTGATGGGAGGCAGCCATGGGCTTCTTTGACAAGATGTTCGAGAAGAAAGAGTGCGCGATTTGCGGTACCGAGCTGGGACTTCTAGGTAAGACAAAAATCAATGAAGGCTACCTGTGCAAAGAGTGCGCCGGCAAGCTCTCCCCCTACTTTCACGGCTATCGCTCCAGCACCGCGGACGATATCCGCGAGCAGCTCGCCTACCGCGAGGCCAATGCCGAGCGTCTGGCGTCGTTCAACCCCACGCGCACGCTTTCTGCCGGGCGCACCAACATCATGCTCGACGAGGACGCGGGCCTGCTGATCATTACCTCGCAGAGCCGCTGGCGCGACGCCAATCCCGACATCATCGAGTTCTCGCAGGTACTCGGCTGCGATATGGATATCGACGAGCATCGCACCGAGATCTATCGCGAGACCGAGGACGGCGAGCGCGAGAGCTACAACCCGCCGCGCTACGACCTGGATTACGACTTTAATCTGACCATCCACGTCAACACGCCGTACTTTACCGAGATCAACCTGCGCGTGAACGACTCCACCATCGATCAGCGCGGTTCCATCGAATACCGCGAGGCCAAGCGCCAGGCAACCGAGGTCCGCGACGCGCTAGTGCAGCTGCGACAGGAGACACGCGACAGCGTCGTGGCCGCCAAGGCCCCCAAGACCGCAGTGACCTGCCCCTTCTGCGGAGCCACCACCATTCCCGATGCCAGCGGGCGCTGCGAATACTGCGGCGGCGCCATCGGCGCATAGCCTCCGGCACGGAAAGGACCGATCATGGCCTTCGAGAGCGTCAACTATCAGTGCCCCGCATGCGGCGGCCCCCTTCACTTTGCCAGTGCCGAGCAAAAGCTCGTCTGCGACTACTGCGATTCGCGCTTTGAAGTCGAAGAAGTCGAGGCCCTCTATCGCGAGCGCCAGGACAAGGCCGACGCCAAAGCCGATGCGGCAGCCGCAACGCCCAAGCCCGTCGCCGACGACGCGGTGCAGGAGCTCGCCCAAAACGCCGGCTACATCTGCTCGTCGTGCGGCGCCGAGCTCGTGTCCGACGGCACCGTCGCCGTCACCACCTGCCCGTACTGCGGCAACTCCGCCGTGGCGCCCGGCCAGCTCTCTGGCGACTTCTCGCCCGACCTGGTGATTCCGTTTAAGCTCGGGCGCGATGACGTCACGGCCGCACTCAAGGAACACTACAAGGGCAAGATCTTGCTGCCCAAGAGCTTTGTCACCGGCAACCACATCGACGAGGTCCAAGGTGTCTACGTGCCGTTTTGGCTCTACGGCGCCCGCGTTGACGGCGAAGTGTATTTTGACGCGACCAACGAGACCGTGACCGAGGAATCCGATCGCACCGTCACGACCACCGACCACTACGATGCCTATCGCAAGGGCAATATCTCGTTTAAGCGCGTGCCCGTCGACGGATCGTCCAAGATGCCCGACGGCCACATGGACGCCATCGAGCCGTTTGACTACGACGCGCTGCGTCCGTTCTCGGTCGCATATATGCCCGGCTACATCGCCAACCGTTACGATGAGGATTGCGAGACGTGCAAGGCGCGCGCCGAGCGCCGCATGGAGGAGAGCACGATCTCGGCCCTGCGCGAGACCGTCGTCGACGAATACGACGATGCCACGGTCGAAAGCAAGCAGCTCGACTACACCTGGGAAGACAGCGACTACGCCCTGTTCCCCGTCTGGATGCTCTCCACCTCGTGGAACGGCAAGAGCTACCTGTTTGCCATGAACGGCCAGACCGGTCGCATGGTCGGCGAGCTTCCCTGCTCCAAGCCCAAGCTCGCTATCGCCTCGGTGCTGTTCTTTGTGATCGGATTTGTCCTCTCCCAAATTCTCTTTATGGGCGAGAACGCCTTCAATCCGGATTACCTCGCCTTTGATATCGAGGGCATCCTCATCAACATCATCGCGCCACTGATCATCGTGATTATCGGGGACGTGCTGCTGGTAGGCCAGCTCAAGACGGCCAACGAAGCAACCCATGCCGATGAGTATTGTGGCGAGCTCGACCTGACCGAGAAGCACGACACCTTCAGCCACACCGAGACCACCGTTGTCATGAAAGACGACAAGGACGACTAAGCAATCCGACCAATACCACCCGGCCTTTGACGAGAAAGGAAGATCACCATGGGACTCTTGAAAGCTGGATTGGGAGCTGCCGGCGGCGTCATGGCCGACCAGTGGAAGGAATTTATCTACTGCGAATCGATGCCTGCTGACGTCTTGGCCTGCAAGGGCAGCAAACGCACCGGTGGCCGCAGCTCCAACACGCGCGGCGAGGACAACGTCATCTCCAACGGCTCGGTCATCGCCGTCAACGACGGCCAGGGCATGCTCGTGGTGCAAAACGGCAAGATCATCGAGGTAGCGCTCGAGCCCGGCGAGTTCGTCTTCGACACCGGCAGCGAGCCGAGCGTCTTTAGCGGCAACCTGGGCGACTCCATCAAGGAGACGTTTGCCAATATCGGCAGCCGCTTTACCTTTGGCGGCGACGCGGGCAAAGACCAGCGCGTCTACTTCATCAACACGAAAGAGATCATCGGCAACAAGTACGGCACCGCCTCGCCCGTGCCCTTCCGCGTGGTCGATAACAACATTGGCCTGGACGTCGACATCTCCGTGCGCTGCAACGGCGAGTACTCGTACCGCATCACCAACCCGCTGCTGTTCTACACCAACGTGTGCGGCAACGTGACCGATAGCTACACGCGCGACAAGATCGACAGCCAGCTTAAGTCCGAGCTGCTCACCGCCCTGCAGCCCGCCTTTGCCAAGATCTCGGAAATGGGCATCCGCTACAGCGCCATCCCCGGCCACACCACCGAGCTCGCCCGCGCGCTCAACGAGGTCCTCTCGGCCGACTGGCGCGACCTGCGTGGCGTCGAGATCGTGAGCTTTGGCGTTAACTCCATCGCCGCCTCGCAAGAAGACGAGCAGATGATCAAGGACCTGCAGAAGGCCGCGGTCATGCGCGATCCCACCATGGCAGCAGCCAACATCGCCAGCGCCCAGAGCGACGCAATGCGCGCGGCAGCCGCCAACCCCAACGGCGCGATGGCAGGCTTTATGGGCATGGGCATGGCAGGTGGTATGGGCGGTATGAACGCCAGCCAGCTGTTCGCCGCCGGCCAGGCACAGCAGCAGGCTGCCCCGCAGCCAGCTCCGGCACCCGCCCCCGCACCGGCCCCCGCCGCCCCCGCGGCAGGCGGCTGGACTTGCAGCTGCGGTGCCACCAACACCGGCAAGTTCTGCTCCGAGTGCGGCAGTCCCGCACCCGCCCCGGCACCGGCCAAGTGGTTCTGCCCCAACTGCGGCAGCGAAAACGGCGGCAAGTTCTGCAGCAACTGCGGAACGCCTAGGCCCTAACCCCTTTATCTGGTAATTGGCGGGGGTTCCGCCGCCCCCGCATTTGCTTCTATGGGTTTTCACACAAGAAGGAGGACACCATGAAGACAACGTTCAAAAAGTCCGCACTCGCATTCCTGACATGCGTCCTGGCGCTCGCCTTTGCCCTGACGGGCTGTAGCGGCGGCGGCAAGGACCCCAAGGCCAACTTTGTCGGCAGCTGGGAGCTCTCGGGTGGAACCTCGGAGGGCGAGGAGCTGACCGAGGAGTACATGGAGATGTTCAAGGAATGGGGCATCAGCTGCATCTTGGTCCTGGACGAAGACGGCACGGGCAGCCTCGATTTGTTCTCCGAAGTTTCCGACCTAAAGTGGGAGGCCAAGGACGCTACCACCGCGAGTATCACCGTCGACAAGGAGACGACCGACGTGAAGCTCGAGGACGGCAAGCTTGTCCTTGAGGACGGCGAGGACAAGCTCATCTTTAGCAAGTCCGATAAGGACCTGTCCGGTACCGTGAAGAAGGATCGCGAGGCCGCCGAGAAGGAAGAGGAAGTCGAGGAGGCCGTCGAAGACGGCGATGTCCAGAGCGTCGAAATCTCCCCCGCCGTCACTGTCGCCGATGACGACCTGTGCACCATCACCATCACCGAGAAGTTCCAGGACGACTGGGGCGACATCGGCTTTGTCGTCAACATCACCAACAAGAGCGACAAGGACCTGACCTTCTACGCTCCCACCGGCAAGACAAACGTCAACGGCACCATGAAGGAAGCCTGGTTCTCGGCCCACCTGATGCCCGGCACCAACGCCACCGAAGAGTTCACCTTCTCGAAGGGCACGCTTGACAGCTTCGACAGCCTAGTCAACACGACCATCGGCATCGACGCCTACCTGACCGATTCCTACGAGGACGTCGCCTCCTACAGCGCAACCATCGCGTAGCGGCACGTAACATCAGCCGCGGATTGGCGGACACATCCGCGCACACCAGACGGTGCTGCAGGAGTTGATCCTGCAGCACCGTCGCTTTTATGCCGATACGTAACGATCGTTAGCGCTCCATGTTGGGAACGATGCTACCCTCCGTTACCGCGCGCACGGCGATGCGGATGATGTTGTCGTAGCCGGTCTTGTTGAGGATCTCCGAGATGCGGCGTTTGATGGTGCCCTCGCTCATAAACAGCTCGGCCGCAATCTCGCGACGACTTTTGCCCTCGCAGGCAAGGCGCAAAATCGATAGCTCGACATCGTCGAGGGCTGCCGTGCCCGAAAAAATGCTCTCGGGCGGCTTGGGAAACGTGCAGTAGCCAGCCAACGTGGAGCGCATCACGGCGAACAGCTCGTCGATACCGACGTTCTTGTACACAAAGCTATCGACGCCCACCTCGCGGGCCTGATCGACAAAGGTGATCTCGGGCATGCCTGTCATGATAATGATGCGACACTCGGGCAGCTGCTCCTTGATGCGTGCCGCCGCCACGATGCCGTTTGAATCGTGTTCGGTGCACACGTCCATCAGTATCATGTCCGGACGCTCCTTGAGCGCGACACCCAAGGCCTCGGAGGCATCGGCGATCGCGGCAACGACGGTCATATCGGGCTGGTCGCCAACGGAGCGCGCAAGGCTCTCGCGCAAGATGGCCTGGTCTTCGACGATTAACACGCGAATCATGAGCTTCTCCTTTGGGCCGTGGCGTTAGAGTTTAGCGGGATGGATACCGCAAGCGTAAAGGGCGGGGCGGGGCGGACTTCCAGGCTGCCGCCCAGATCTTGCGCGACATGCCTCATACCTGGGATACCCGTTCCCTCGCGATACGATACGGGCGCAGGCGCGCCGTCGTTAGAAACGGTCATCCGCGCAACAGCGCCGTCTTCCGACGTCTCCTGCCACAAGCGCACATGGACCCGATGCGCCTGCGCATGCTTGGTGGCATTGGTCGAGGCTTCGCGGATAATCTGCAAAAAGGCTGCCGCGACACGCGCGTCGCTTGGCAGCTCGCCCTCCACATCGATCTGCACGCTCACCAGACCAAAGGCATGGACGATATCGCCCAGTTGCTCTGCCGGTTCGGCGTCGCCCCCGCTGCGCAGATCGGCAGCGATTGAGCGCAGCAGCGGGTCGATCTGCTCGAGTGACTCGTCATCCAGGCGTCCCTCCTCCAGATAACGATGGAGGATGGACAGGCGCTGCCCGATCACGTCGTGCACGCGAGCGCGCATACGCAGATAGGCCGCATTGTCAGCAACCTTTTTGACTTCTTCGATCTGGGCCTGGAGCTCTTGGCCCGCAAGCTCAAGCAGGTGGTTGGCCTGCGCCAGGCGGTCATGCGCATGCGCATACTCTGTCACGTCCAGACCGATTATGCGCTCGAACGAACGGCCCAAGACCATAACGTCATCGCACACAAACAGGCGAATCTCGGCGGGAGAAACCTCGACCACCGCACGCGCCTCACCAAAGCGGTCCAGGTTGATCCGCACGCGGTTCTTACCGCCTTCGGGCATTTGCATGCTGAGCTTGCGCAGGTCGTTCCATGTACCGCTCATATCGCCTAGGTCGGTGGGCATATGAAGCTCCACCAGGTTTTTGCGCATGCAGCGGTTCATAAGCAGTGGACGGCCCCTCGAGTCCAGATACAGGATGCCCACGGGAATCACGTTGATGGTTTCGATCGTCGAGAACGCGGTGATATCCTCCTGGCGGTTACGGACGTCCATCAAGAGCGCCGCGACGGAACGGAACAGGAAGAACGCTCCCTCTGCGATAAGGACAACGGCCCACACCGAGCCCATGGCAAAAACCACCGGCGGTGTCACGGCGCCAACAAGCAGCAGCTCGGCCAGCATGACAGGGCGACGATAGTGCACCATGAGGACCACGCCATAGGCAAAGATCGCGGCATTGAGCCACAGCACTCCGCCCATTGCCCTGGCGCAAACGTCAAGCGGCGCCACCAGATACGAGCCAGACGACGCGAATAAGATGAGCGCCGAAATCATCAGGTGAAGCACGAGGCTCGTCTCATAGGCGCAAATCACCTTACGGTTATAGGACGAGCGGCGCGATGCGATGAGCGGGACGTGGATCATCTGCAGACACGCAGCCAGGGCAAAGACAACATCGAGCGCAACGATTTGGGGAAGGATGAACGAAATCTGCATCGTCACTCACCCGCCCTCGGCATCAAGACGATCATGCGCAGCTGGCCGGGCTCGCCCTCAAGGCGGTATGCCACGTTGCGCCCTTGCAGAGCGCTTTCGAGCTCTTGCGCAGCGGGCGTCTGCGAAAGATCTTCATCATCGTTGGAAAAAAGCGTGGCGCGCAGCTCGACACTGCACCGGTCATGGTCGCCCAAGTGATACATAAGCGCCGGATGGTCGGTGGTGTAGGCAAAAAACGCAAAGTCATACACGCAGTCGTACAGGGCGCTTACCGTACTGGCGTGCATCGGGCGCCGTATGGCGATAATCGAGGCGCAATCGACATCGATGATGCGCAGGTCACTTGCAAGCTCGTTGGCGATGAGCTGAATGCGGTCGCGGTCAAAACCGCTCTCCCCGTGCTGTGCCAACGTGAGCGACCCCTTGCGTTTGCAATAGGCGACGAGCATCTTGGCGCGCTGCAGCATGCGGTAACGCTCGTGCGAAGATGCCTCATCGGTCAACGGCGGCAGCGAGCTCAACAGGTCGTACATCCCTTCGAGCGCACGGGCAAGCGCTTGGTCCACGTCTTGGACCAGTAAGGTCTCGGCCTCTTGGTCTGCCAAATGTGTCTTAAGGTCGTAGTCGGCGGCAAGCAGCTCATTTTGGCGTTGCAGCTCCATGCGACGATGCGCCAGTTCGCGATTGAGTTCGTTGAGCTCCGAGACGTCCTGGGCAAGGAGAGCCGATCCACCCAGCAGCGGAAAGGCGCGATACATTACATCGGGATCGGACGCCACGGCAAAGGCGTGAGCGTGCCCGTGCTCTTGGATCCGCAACTCCTCACGCACGCCTACCGGCATTGGCTTTGACACCGGCGTGACATAGACTTCCTGCAGGTCACGCGTTAGAACTTTGAGGTCAAGCGGCAAGGTGCCGAAAATACCGGCGATATCGTGGTACGACGGGATGACACCGCAATCGAGACAGATTTCCATCGCCACCACGCACAGGACGCAGTAGACAAGTGAAAAATTAAGCCTCCATGCCCAGGGCACACGCAGCGCATATGAAATGGCAAAGAACGCGCCGCCCAATAGGACAAGCGCGGCCGTGCCCGAGAAACGCTGAATACGAAAAGACGAGGACCGTCCTACCAAGATAAAAAAGGCAACGAAGTTAAAGGCTGTCCATACCAGAACGGTACCGTAGCCCCAACCATATGTGTAATCGTTGCTCCAGGTTCCACTCGATCGATCGAAATGGAAGACCTGCTGATGAACATCGTTAGTAAGCACAAAGCTGATAAGCAGGACAGCCATGACCCACAAAACGGTGCGGTACCGACGCCCCATACGATGCTGTTCCAAACCCGCGAGGCGCAGACCGCACAGCTGGTAGATCAGCGGAATGAGCGTCATGGGCACGTAGTACAGGTACCACAGCACGGTGGCATAGAACGGCGTGAACGACTTATATTTGAGGATGACCTCGATCATCCACAGGGCACAAATGGCGGCGATGGCAACAAGGCGGCGGCGCAAGACGTAGTCCAAGCAGCGTAGGTACGCCAACACACCCCAGATTGAAAATGCAATTGCGGCGACAAGCAGCGGGAGAGAGCTCGAGTGGACGAGCGCATCCACGACCTCTTCGGACACCTCGCTATAGGCGGGCACGGTGTTGGAAAGCTTGGGGTCGGAGGCGAACAGTGCCGGCAAGACTGCCAAAAGCATAAGGAACAGCGCGGTAATGGCGCCGGCGATAACAAAGACGCGGTGGCGATACACGCCATGCGATATGCCAACAAGGAATCGCGGCATGGCGAAGAGCCTGCCGCCCCTGGGATCCGCCACGGGTGCGGATCGGGCGGCCGCGTGGCCGATATGTCGCTCGCAGGTACCCATAGTGCTTTTAGTGTACCGACAGGCGGGCCCAAAAAGCGGGCCACATGTCCCAAAATCCGCCGACGGCGAGGGACGTCGCCAGCGACTAGCCGTTTAAGAACGTCCCCAATGACTAAGACAAAACGAGCGAGGATTTTTGGACGCCCAAATGGCGAGAGTGGATAATCTCCCACTTTGAGCCCACAAACAGGCTAAAAACGGGAGATTATCCACTCTCATTCTGCGGGCGCTCATTTAAGTACGTCCCCAATGAGTGCTTTCACTTCTTTTAACAAAACGCCCGGCGGGCATTAACTGCTCGCCGGGCGTTTTGGTTAGGAGGCTATGGTTGTTGGGAAGCCTTAGGCCAGGTCCTCGCCGTTCGTCTCGATGACGTGTTTGTACCAGTCGAAGCTCTTCTTTTTGGAACGCTTGAGGGTGCCGTTGCCCGCATCATCGCGGTCGACATAGATAAAGCCGTAGCGCTTGGACATCTCGCCCGTGCCGGCAGACACCAGGTCGATTGGGCCCCAGGTGGTGTAGCCCAGCAGGTCAACGCCGTCCTCGGTCACCGCATCGCGCATCGCGGCGATATGCTGGCGCAGGTAGTCGATACGGTAGTCGTCGTTGATGGAGCCATCCTCCTCGACAACATCCTTGGCGCCCAGGCCGTTCTCGACCACAAACAGCGGCTTCTGATAACGGTCGTACAGGTCGTTGAGGGTGATGCGGAAGCCCAGCGGATCGATGGCCCAGCCCCACTGGCTCTCCTGCAGGTAGGGGTTCTTGGCGCCGGCGAAGGCGTTGCCCTGGGTGCGCTCGACATCGGGGTTATCGGCACCGGCGGAGCAACGGGTGCTGTAATAGCTAAAGCTGATGAAGTCGACGGTGTTGGCGGCCAGGATCTCGCGGTCCTCATCCGTCATGCCCACATCGATGCCCAAACGCTCGAGCTTCTTGACGGCATAGGCCGGGTAGTAGCCGCGGCTCTGAACGTCGACGAAGAAATAGTTGCTCTGGTTGTCAATCTGCGCTTGGCGCACATCGCCCGGACGGCAGCTGTAGGGGTAGTAGCTACCTGCGGCAAGCATGCAACCGATCTTGACCTCAGGGTCGATCTCGTGAGCGATCTTGGTTGCCCAAGCGCTGGCGACGAGCTCGTTGTGGGCGGCCAGGTACTCGACGGCCTCCTTGTTCTCGCCCTCCTCAAAGACCAGACCGGCACCCATAAACGGCAGGTGCAAGATCATATTGATCTCGTTGAAGGTAAGCCAGTACTTCACCAGACCCTTGTAGCGGGTGAAGATCGTGGTCGCGAGGTTCTTGTAGAAGTCGATGAGCTTGCGGTTGCGCCAGCCGCCGTACTCCTTGATGAGGTGAATCGGGCAGTCGAAGTGCGTGATGGTCACGAGCGGCTCAATGCCGTGCGCCTGACACTCGCGGAACACGTCCTCGTAGAAGGCCAAGCCGGCCTCGTTGGGCTCAGTCTCGTCACCGTTGGGGAAGATGCGGGTCCACGCCAGGCTCATGCGGAAGGTCTTAAAGCCCATCTCGGCAAAGAGGGCGATGTCCTCCTTGTAATGGTGATAGAAATCGATGCCAGTCTGCGCGGGGTAGTAATAGCCGTCCTCGAAGTCGAGCATCTTGCGCTGGCCGGAGACCACCGCATAGCGCTCGGGGCCGTGCGGTGCCACATCCACGTTGGCTAGGCCGCGGCCATCCACGTCGTAAGCGCCCTCGCACTGGTTGGCAGCCGTCGCGCCGCCCCACAGGAAGTCTTTACGGAAAGCCATGCATCAATCCTTTCACACGATAATTGTCATAGGTTCAGTATCTCTACAAACAGCGCGTCGCTCAACGGCAACGGCACAGCTCGAAACTTCTTTTCGCCCCAACGGCCTCATCCGCCCGCAGCGACTGACACTTCCTGATACCTCGCTTCGTCCCCTAGCAACAGGTTCGCCTCTCGAGGTTTTTCCTCCACAGGAACCCGTCCCCGGGGAGGAAAGGAAGTGAGGGGCCGGGCGGCAATGACTGCGGCTAAGCGTACGTGATGGCCTCCAAACGAAGAAGCACGGGAGAGCTATAGCGCATAATGGCGACCTCGTCGCCGTTGAGACGGCAGTCGCGCACCCACGCGCCGTTCTCAACGGTCCCCGTCTCGAGCGACGCCACATCCACATGCGGCTCACCCGCCGCGTGCGACTCGAGCGCCAAGCCGCAACGAAGCGCAAGCAGGTACACGGCGCCGTCGGCGGCGCGAAGGGCCGCACACGCACCGGGCAGGGCACCCTCATCAAAGCTCACCTTAATTGCTATGGAACCCATATCGAGCAGGCCCTCGGCTGCCACCTCACTCGTCACGGCATCGAGCGTCGCGTACGCGGCATCGTCCTCGGCAAGTTCAAATAACTGAGCCAGCCCACGCGTGACCTCCGCATATTCCTCCCGGTCCTGAGGCGTGAGCAAAGCGGGGTCGCTCGTATCCATGCCAAAGAGAATACCCGCCGAATCGCCAAAGGGCTCGCCCATCTCCTCGTAACCAAAAGGAGCGAAGCACAGGGCATGGTGATGGGCCACCGCCCAGACCTGGCGCGCGGCGGCGTAGGCGTGCGTCGCGGTCTCGGGGATAAAGAGCGGGTTGTCCTCGCGCGCATATCCGTCGCAGACCTTGCAAAACGCCGGGATGTAGATATCGGGGCCCAGCATGTCGATGCTCGGGGCGGCATGCTTCCACACGCCCATCACGCGCAAGTTGGGACCGCCCGTGGGAAAGCGCCCAGGCTTGTGACCCTTGTCGAGCCAGCAATTGCAGGCCGTGGACAGCGGATGCTCGGCGCGGCCCGCTGCGGCGACCGCCTCCACGTAGCGAGCCATGTGGTAGGTGGTAAACATCTCCTCGGCATGCTCGCCAAAAACCTGTTCCCACGAACCAGAGCCGGCGCCCGCTTCAAGGGCTTCCGCAAGCTCAGACGCCAGGGAGGTAGGATCGACCGCAAGCGCCTCGATCAGCTCCGTAGGCACGCTCTCCGCAAAGGCAGCATCCGCCCAAGGCGAGTGCTCACGTGCCGCGACCATCTGGCCGCACTCATTTTCTACCTGCACGAGTATCACCGTATGATCTTGCGCATCCACCTCGCGCAGGTGCGCCATCAAAGCCGCGTAGGCGCCGGCATCCGCCGCGCGCGTCTCCTCGCAATAGAGCGAAAGCGCCGTGATCTCAAAGTTATGGAACTCGGCATAGCGAACCTTGTTCTGCCCGGGCACCATCTGCGCACGGCGAAAACGCTCGATATCGCGTTTGACCCACGCGGGCGCATAGTAGCACTGCGCATTTTTGTACGCGCCAAACCACAGCACGCCCAGGCGCAGCCCGCGCTCGCGGGCAAGCTCGAGCATCATGTCCACTTGGCCAAAGTCAAACTCGCCCTCTGCGGGCTCCAAAAGCTCCCAGGTAACCGGGGCGAGCACGGTATTCATACCGAGCGCCCGCGCGCGATCGAGAGCATCCGCAAAAGCGCGGCGCCCACCCGAGGCGGAGTTATGGCACTCGCCCGCAAACAGCGTATAAGGCCGGCCGTCCACCATCAGGCGTTGCCCGCCGCCAGCACAGGTGTACAACTGCGGAATTTCCGCCATGGCAACTCCATTCTTCCGTTTTGTTTCAACCCCCTGAGGGCCGAGCCGTGTTGAGAGCACCGGACGCGCGACCAGGGCCTACCTGTCGTCCATGCGAGCCGCCCCTCCGATGGGAGATGGGTTAAAGGACGGCAAACGAGGCGAGATCGACCGAACCGACGCCCTCGATAGCCAGGTAGAGTGCATGGTCACCGGCAACGGTCTTCGTCAGGGATGCGACCACCGTGCACCAGCCCTCGCCTGGCACGAGCTCGACGCGCGTCAACTCAGCGCCATCCGGCGCGTCCAAGCGCACGCTCACCACACCGGCAAGATCCCCGCGCACCTCGAGCTCCACCGTGCGCTCCGCACCGGAAAACGCCAGGTATTTGTAGCCCACGCCCGCTCCATCGCAGAGGTTGGCCACATAGGTACGTGCCGAAGTCATACAGCCCGCATCGACTTCCTGGGTAATCACCGGATGGTTATCGGCGATTTCCAGATTGCCGGAATAGTGAACCGCGCCGGCCGGCCCCACCAAGTAGCAGCAAATACTCGCCGGGTACGCGCGCCCGCAAGGAAGCGCTCCGCCATTGAGCCCACAGCTCGTTATCTCTACTTGTTCGATATGTCCATCGGAAGCAATCTCGATGGGCTCAGCGCACCCCTGGCGCGCGTGCTGCGCACCGTGCGTATGACGGTGATAGAAGATGTAGTCGCGCCCGGCAATGCGCGCCATGCCGCCATGGTTGTTGCCCAGGTCCATCACAGCGGCGTCCTCGGCCTCGTGCCCGGGCAGGCCCACATCGCCGTTGGAAACGAGCACGCCGCCGTAGGTTACCGGACCTTCCGGCGTTGGCATCGTGGCCCAGCAGAGCTCATGTCCGTTTTCGCTCGAGTAGACAAAGTAGTAGCGCCCGTCGAGCACGCGGATGCTCGAGGCCTCAAAGAAGGCATGCCCTTCAAAACCCGTGTCCGCCGCCTGCGTCACTGCCGGAGCCAGATGCTTGGGTGTCGCGGCCATCGTGCGCATATCGGCGCCGAGCCGCACCACGTAGCCGCCCTCCATGGAACATGCGGGCATGCGCGAGCTCGGCTTCTTGGCGCCAAACCCATAGTAGAGCCAGCAGCCCCCGTCCCCGCAGGGAAGGACTGCCGGGTCAAAGGGCATGCCCCAGCCCTCCTCGCCCGCAAACGGCGAGCCGTCGGGCTTGGCAATAGGGCCCAGATAGCGGTAGCGTCCCGCCGGCTCATCGCACACGGCGACCGACATGACGCAACCGCTCGTCATGCTTAGCGTGAAGTAATACAGATAGAACCGCCCGTCGGCACCCTGGCACACATCGGGCGCGCCGTACCCGGTTCGATCGACATTGGCCGGGTCATCCTCTTTGCGCCAGATGGTCCCCTCAAACGTCCAGGAGCCCAGATCGTCCACCGGGGCTGACCAGCACACGTAGTCACCCGGGCAGTATGCGGTGCCCTCGGGTGCGTCATGGCTTCCATACACGTAGACTCGGTCACCAAAGACATGCGGTTCGCCATCGGGGATATACTCCCATCCCGGCAGATACGGATTGGTTGCGATATGAGCCATGTCAGACCCCTCCTATCGATATCGGGCACGGTACCGGACGGGCGCCGGCGACAAGACCGAACGCCTGCCGCGCACCGCGTGCACCATTCGTTAAGCAAATGCAGCTAGACGAGCTCGAACTCCCCCACCAACAGGTCGCGGCTGTTAGGCCCCGCCATGACCTCAAACGCGCCGGGCTCGCTTGCCCAGCCGTGCTCGGGCGTCCAAAAACGCAGAGCCTCCTCGCGCAGGATAAACGTCACCGTGCGGCGCTCACGCGGCGCAAGCTCAACACGCGCAAAGTCACGCAGTTCGAGCATGGGGCACACGCGCGTTGCCACCTTGTCGTGGATATAGAGCTGCACGACCTCAGTACCAGCAATATCGCCCTCATTGGTCACGTCGATTGAGACCTCGATGACACCGTCCGCCGTAAGCTCGTCCGCACTCAGGCGCAGGTTATCGTAGCGCGCCGTATGATACGAGAGGCCGTAGCCAAAGGGGAACATCGCATCGTTAGGGCAGTCCATATAGCGGCTCACAAAGCGACCGCTATGCGTTGATGTCTTAGCGGGACGTCCGGTGGAGAGCTGCGCATAGTAGAGCGGCTCCTGGCCCACGTTATGTGGGAAGCTCACCGTGAGCCTGCCGCTCGGATTGACCGTTCCAAAGAGCACGTCGGCTACCGAACGCCCACCAGCCGTACCGGGGAACCACGCCTCTACGATTGCATCGCAATCATCGATCACGTCAGTGAGGGCAAGAGGACGCCCGTTAAAGAGCACGAGCACCACAGGCTTGCCGAGCGCGCGCACGCGCTTGAGCAGGCGCTTCTGCGGAGCCGGTATGGTAATGTCCGTACGCGCTCCGCCCTCACCGCTCTGCAGCATGTGTTCTCCGAGCGCCATGACCACCACGTCGCTCGATGCGGCCAGCTCGAGCGCCTCGGCCTCCATGGCCGCCGGATCCGTGCTCTCTCCCGTCGGCGCGCCAAACGCCGGAATCTTGCCAAACTCGCCCAGCTCGCTGTAGTCGTCGAGCATGGGGCAGCCCTGTGCCCAACCAAAGCCGTCCTCGCCCAGCACCTCGGCAAAGGCCTCGGCAAGTGTCACGGAATGCGACTTGTCGGCGTGGATCGCCCACATACCTATGATGTCGTGGCTGTTGGCATAGGGGCCTATGAGCGCCACGCGCGGCGCCTCGGCACCCGTCGCAAGCGGCAGCAGCCCGCCCTCGTTCTTGAGGAGCACGAGCGCTTCGTCGCAGGTATCCCGTGCACTCTGGAGGCGCTCCGGGGTGCAAGTGACCTCCGCACGGCGCTCGGGCGAGCAGGTGCGGTACGGGTCCTCAAAAAGGCCCAGCTTGTTCTTGAGCTCAAGCACGCGCAGGCACGCGGCGTCGATTGCTTCTATCGAGACCTCGCCTGCCTTAACCAGGCCCTCGAGCTCATGCGCATAGCAGGGCGTTTTCATGTCGATATCGACCGTGGCGTTTATGGCGAGCTTGGCCGCCTCGCGACGGTTTGCCGCCACACCGTGTGCCCTGAGCTCGTCGATCGCCGCGTAATCGGTGATGATGGGACCGTCAAAGCCCCACTCGTCGCGCAACACGTCGTGCATGAGCCAGCGGTTTGCCGTGGCGGGGATGCCATCAATGGTGTTGAAGCTCGTCATCACCAAATCGCAACCAGCCTCGACCGCCGCACGGTACGGAGGCAGGTACTCGTTGCGCAGGCGCCACTCGCTCATATCCACCGTGTTGTACTCGCGACCCGCCTCGGGCGCACCATAGCCCGCAAAGTGTTTGACGCAGCTGGCCAGGCTCTTCTGCGGCGCACCGTCACCCTTAAAGCCCTCGACCATCGCGCGGGCGAAGCGGCTGCTTAGGTACGGATCCTCGCCCGGCATCTCCAGGCAGCGACCCCAACGGGCATCGCGTACCACGTCCACCGGCGGGCTAAAGGTCACCATGCAGCCATCGGCCACGGCCTCTTCGGCAATAAGCTTGTAATCCTCGCGGATAAGCTCTGGGTCCCACGTGGCTCCCAGGCCCAGGGGGATTGGATAGCAGGTTTGATAGCCATAGATCACATCGGCCATAAAGACGAGCGGGATCTTAAGACGGCTGCGCTCAAGATATGCATCTTGGATACGATGCACTTCCTCGGCGCCCAACACGTTGAGCACGCTGCCGCATACGTCAACATCTTCTTGCGTCACGCCCAGCTTGGCACGCGGACCAACCGCTACGGCATCGGTGCCAAAGCACCCACCGTCAAGCTGCACCAACTGCCCGATCTTCTCGCGCAGGGTCATACGCCCCAAAAGGTCAACGAGCTCGGATTGCTTCATGGCTACCTCGTTTCTGTTGTGTGCCCTTATGGGAGGACGCCGGATTCGTGTAGGGGTCAGCGCCCTCCCATAAGAGCACACGGGGCGCATCTGGCGCCGCGCCCCGTGTGCTGGCGTCCAAAGACGCCGGTTTCCCAGAACTAATTGTTCTCGAGGATCATGTCGTCGTTGAAGCCGAAGGTCAGCGTGCCCACAAAGGTGAGGACGGAGGCGACGGCGAGCGCGATGACGTCCTCCATACCCACCGAGCCGATGATGGCCGGGATGGTGATGAGCGAGGTGGTCATGAGCGCGGGCTGGTGCAGGCCAAAAGTGGCAGCGATGGCACCGCAGATGCCGCAAGAGACGATTGCGATCACAAACGGGCGCTTGTACTTGAGGACGGCGCCGTAGATGGCGGGCTCGGTGATGCCGGCGAGGAGCGCAGAGATGGCGGCAGCGCCGGCGAGCTCCTTGAGCTCGGTGTTCTTGGTCTTGAGGAAGATGGCAAGGACCGCGAAACCCATGGCAAAGTTGGTGCCGACGGTAATGGGCAGGATGACGTCATAGCCGAGCATACCGATGTTCATCTGGATGATGGGGATAAAGGCCCAGTGCATACCAAAGATGATGAGGCAGGGCCAAAGCAGACCGATGAGGAAGCCTGCGGGCAGCGGGGCAACCTCAAGCAGGGAAACCAGGCCGTTAGCGATGAGACCACCGATGAAGTCGGTGACGGGGCCGATGATGTAGAGGGTGAGCGCGGTGGCCACGACGAGGGTCACGACGGGAACGATCAAGCCCTTGAGGATATCGGGGACGACCTTATTGAGGCCCTTCTCGATCCAGGACTGCGCGTACACGGCAAAGATGATGGGGATAACCGAGCTCGTGTAGCTGATGAGCGTTACCGGGATGCCAAAGAGGTCAACCGGGTCGCCGGCGCTAAAGAGCGTGGAGAGCGTGGGGTAGCACAGCGCAACGGCGATGGCCATGGCCGTCCAGTCGTTGCACTTGAACTTCTTGGCCGCAGTGCGGGCAAGGAAGACCGGCATGAAGTAGAACACGCCGTCGCCGATGGCGTAAAGCAGCTGGTAGGTGGTGGACTCGGCCGCGAGCCAACCAAAGGAGTTGGCCATGATCACAAAGGCCTTGAGAAGGCCGGCGGCGGACATGGCGGGAAGCATCGGCATAAAGATGCCGCTGATGAGCTGGATGGCGCGGTTGACGATGCTGCCACCGGCCTCGTCCTCGACCTCGCCGCCAAGCTGGATGTTGGAAACCTTGGGCAGGGCGTCATACACGTCGGTAACGTGATTGCCGATAACAATCTGGTACTGACCGGCGGCCACTAGAACGGAGATAACGCCCTCGGTCTGGTTGAGCTTCTCGGTCTGGGCCTTCTTCTCATCGTTGAGGGTAAAGCGCAAACGGGTAATGCAGTGGGTGACGGACTTGACGTTGTCCTCGCCACCGACGAGTTCAACGATGGTACGGGCGAGAGCCTCGTAATCGCGTGCCATGTGAAACCTCCTTGTTTCACTCGTTACAAAGATATCTGCAGCCCCGGCGCCTTGGAGCTTAACAGCAGGCTGCGCGGCGATGCCGCGATGTCTGCCGACGCAAAGCCGGCCAGTTGGGCAGTTAGACGGGTGCCCGGCCGCCGTATCAATGTCCCGGGCAGAGCCGGTTGATATGCATCATCAGATAGAGCAGCTCTTCGTCCGTGCAGTGCCAGCCGCAGGTTGCTCTCATGTATTCGTCGATTGCGCGTGCACAGGCGTACGCGTCTGAAAACTCGCTGGTCGCTCGTTTGAAAAGATCGCTATTGCGCGTCTCCTCGTCCTCACCCTTGATAAGGCGGCTGATAAGAAAGCGCATATGGGTCACAAAGCGCGCATAGCTATATGAGTAGCGGTCGATGGTCTCGCCAAGCGTACGCTCGATAATCCCGGTGACCGCATCGATGGCCTCGGTACTCTTTACGACCAAGTCCATGTTGCCCTTTGCGCCCGCGTTCTCGTCATCGACCATCTCGGCGTTGACGATATGCAGCGCAATCGAAGCGGCCTCGGTCTCAGGAAAATCAACGTCCTCGGCCACAGCCATAACGAGCTTGACGCCGCGGCGACCGACCTCGGCCTCGCGCGGATAGACGAGGCGGACTTCCTCGTAGAGCGGGTTCTTGATCGAAGCACCCTTGCGGGCGCGGTCGATGGCAAACTGAAGGTGGTCGGCGAGCGTAAAGACTAGATTGGGATTGAGCGTGCAGTTGAGCTCGTTGCGTGCGATATCCACGATACCCGACGCGATAATGATGACATCGTCCGAAAGCGATGCGACAGCATCGTACATCTCAGGGCTGATATCGCGGAAGCTCCGCTGGATGGCGCTTTCGTCCTCAATATAGGAAGGGGCGCCGCGAAAGCCAAGGCCCTTGCCAAACAACACGAGCTCGCGCCCGGCATCGTCCTCCGCAAGGACAACGTTGTTGTTTATTGCCTTGGTTATCAGCATGAAAAAACTCCCCTGGGCTCCACTTAGACATCTCGCCACACCGGCTCTCGAGTCGGTGGTTGCTATGACATGTGCTCGTGGCGCCTCCCGAGGAGTAACGCGGTGCAGCTGCCAGTATAGAGGTTTTGCTGGGTTATTAAAGTGATTTTATAGAAGTTACCGTTCGCCCCTGTTTTTCTACCGTTCATCCCTTGACCCCCCCAGGCAAAGGCAACCAAAGGCGCACCACAAAGGGGACAGGCACCTTTGTGGTGGTTTGAGACAAGGACCCTAGTCCACGGTGATGTCGAGGTTCTTGCCCGTGAGGCCTACGTAGCCGCCCTCGGCAGCAGGTCATTTGACCGAATAGGAAAAAAAGGAAAAAATAGGAAAAAAAGGAAAGGAGACTTATGACAGAAACCATCTTCTCCCCCTCATTTGGAAATCGCCCGTCCTATCTGGTGGGGCGTGGGAGCGTGATTTCGACATTCATCTCCGGCCTTGAGCAGGAGCCGGGCAATCGAGACCGTGCCATGCTCATGCTTGGCCAGCGAGGCAGCGGCAAAACGGTTCTCCTGTGGGAACTTGCCGATCGCGCCCGCAAGCTCGGCTTCGTTGTTGCCACACCCACCGTAGCCTCCGAGGACATGCTCGAGCGTATTGTTGAAAAAATCCAAGAGGCAGGCGAGCCCTATGCTAACAAACGCCATCTTCCTAAACTCACGAGTGGCAGCCTGAGCGTCTTCGGCTTCTCAGCCGGCCTTGAGTTCACGCGCGATGTGCAGGAAACCAAAAGCTTCCAGTTCAAGCTCACGCAGCTGGCGCGCAAACTGACCGAGCAAGGACATGGCATCCTCATCCTCATCGATGAGCTCCAGGCCAATTCAGCCGAAATCAGACAACTCGTCACCGCCTATCAAGAGCTCGTCGGCGAGGGGCTCAACGTCGCGCTTGTTATGGCAGGGCTCCCGGGAGCAGTCTCCGCGACACTCAACGACCGCGTACTGACATTTCTCAACCGCGCACGCAAGGTCACGCTCGAACCGCTTTCAGTCGGAGATGTGGATGCCTGCTATCAGCGAGCTTTCGAAGAACTCGGCCTTGATATCCCAAGCGATCTTCGGCTGGACGCCGCTCGCGCAACTCAGGGCTCGCCCTACATGCTGCAGCTCATCGGCTACAACATCGCCAATCGTTGCCAGGCAGGAGAACGCGCGGCGCAA
Organism: uncultured Collinsella sp.; assembly: GCA_958433005.1. Taxonomy (GTDB): domain Bacteria; phylum Actinomycetota; class Coriobacteriia; order Coriobacteriales; family Coriobacteriaceae; genus Collinsella. The sequence continues at coordinate 50,925 of CAUAWV010000001.1, forward strand.
GAGCAAATCGATGGAGCCATCGAGGCGTCGAAAGTCGATTTCGAAAATGACGTTTGCGAGACGACACTTGCCGCGCTATCAGACCAAGACGTCGCGTTTCTCGCCGCAATGACTGACGACGAAGACGCTGTGTCGCGCATTTCCGATATAGCGGAGCGCATGTCAGTCACGCCCGACTATGCGCAAAAGTATCGCCGGCGCCTCATCGACGCCGGCGTTATCGAGCAGGCGCGTCGCGGTTACGTGCGCTTCGCCGTTCCATATATGGTCGACTACCTGCGCAGCCAGCTCTAGGCAGCCGCCACAATGGGGGCAGGTACCTTTGAGGTGGATTGGGCCCGGTTTATCTCAATCTGTAACAGGTAGAGACGATTTAGCCCGCTAGATGTTACAGATCGAGACGGAAGATTCTAGTCCACGGCGATGTCGAGGTTCTTGCCGACGAGGCCCACGTAGCCGCCTTCGGCTGCCTTGGGGCTGTCGGCGTGGCAGAGGACCCACTTGTCGGCCTTCCAGTAGCAGTAGCTGTCACCGGCGGCAGGCATGTCGGCTGCAGCCTCGGGGCGCGGACCATTGGTGCCGGCGGGCAGCGCAACCATCACCTGGAAGCCGCCATCGTCGACCATGCACGGCGTGTAGTGGAGCGTGGTGTTGAAGACTTCGACGACCGTACCCGCCGGCACGCGGAACGCCTTGACGCACGCGGTGTCGAGCTTGCCGTCCTCGATCTCCCAGCGATGCGCCACGAGCAGGATAAAGTCGCGGGCGCCCAGGTTAAACTCGCTGACGCGGTGATACTCCAGGCAGTTGAGGCGTGTGTTGTGGCCGTTGCACCAGCCGAGCTGGAAGGGACGACCGCCAAACATGAGAAAGCCCAGCTTATCGGCATCCTTGACGCCCTCGAGCTCCGGCGCACTTGCTACGTACTTGCTGCCCTCGGGAATGGGCGTGGCAGAGAGCGCCTCGAGCACGGGCGACGTGAGCTCGGACGGAACGTTATCCCAAACGTTGCCATAGGATTTGAACTCGGGATCGTTGACAGAGTAGATATGCATGTTCACTCCTGTTCGTTTATGTGACAGTACGAACATTCTAGAACAAACATGAGCGATTTTAAACGCTCATCCCGACCACTTAACAAAAAGGCGCCCCCGCGCAAGCGAAGGCGCTCAATGCGCGCGTTTTGGGCGATAAAGCCCTTATGCCTGCTGATAGTGCAGGTGCTTCTCGTCGATATCGGCCAGGTCACGGTCGAGATAGCGGCGCGCGAGCCAGTTTGCCATGGGGAGGTTCTGGTCCAGGTAGTTGCCGCACTCCTCGGGAGCGGCGCCGGGGACATCACCCTCAAAGTCAGCGACGAACTCGAACAGCTCGCGTACGAGCGGCAAGATCTCCTCGCTCGTCAGCTCGCCAAAGACAACCAGGTAAAAGCCCGTGCGGCAGCCCATGGGGCCAAAGTAAACGATACGACTCGACCACTCGGCATGATTGCGAAGGAACGTCGCGCCCAGGTGCTCGATGGTGTGGCACTCGGCCGTGTTCATGACCGGCTCCTTGTTGGGCGTGGTCAGGCGCAGGTCAAAGGTGGTGACGGCGGCGCCGGTCGCCGGATCGCGGTCGATGCGGCTCACATACACGCCGGGCTCGAGCAGCAGATGGTCAACGGAAAAACTCGCGATGCGCTCCATGGCAGATCCTCTCGGTAGTCAATTTGGGACGGGGCACTTTTAGCTGGTTCGAATGGTCGCACCAATCATACCAGTCAAAAAAGCCCCGTCCCAAATGAGCTGCCCGGGACGGGGATCAATGAGTGTTTAATCCCCAGAAAAATCCTTGGGTGCCGCGCAGCCGCCTAGGCAGTGTATGCAATTGTTGATTTGACGGCATGGCGCCAGCCGGCGATCTTTTTGGCTCGTTCGTCGGCAGACATGGCAGGCTCCACGATGCCGCGGGCGCCGTAGACGTCAACGACGTCGCGCGTGTACATACCCAGCGCAATGCCGCAGGCCCAGGCCGCGCCCAGACCGCTCATCTCGTCGTTGCTCGCAATGCGGATGGGCGAGCCGACCAGATCGCTCTCAAACTGCATCAGGTACGCGTCGCGCGTGGGACCGCCGTCAACACGAAGCTCGGCCAGCGCCGCGCCCGAATCCTCGACCATCGCATCGATGACGTCGAAGATCTGATAGGCGATCGACTCATCGGCAGCCTTCACGAACTCCGCACGGCCCGTGGTGCGTGTCATGCCAAAGACGCAGCCCTCGGCATCGCTCGCCCAGTGCGGCGCGCCCAGGCCAGTGAACGCCGGCACAAAGTAGACGCGGCTCGCCGGATTGGCGGCGTAGCACAGGTCGGTGACTTCCTCGGGATTGTTGATGAGCTCCAGGTCGTCGCGCAGCCATGTCTTAACGGCGCCGGCGTAGCTCACGTTGCCCTCGAGCACGTACTCGGTCACGCCGTCCATACGCCACGCAAGCGAGCTCGAAAGCCCGTGTGAGCTGGCAACGAACTCGTCGCCAACGTTCATCATGACCGAGCTGCCGGTACCATAGGTCGCCTTGGCCATGCCGCGGCTGTGGCAGCCCTGCGCAAACAGGGCCGCATGGCTATCGCCCAGCACGCCGTGCACCGGCACGGGAGCCGGCAAAAAGCCACCCAGGTCCGTTGTGCCAAACAGGCCATCGGAATCGGTCACCTGCGGCAGGCAGGCAGGATCGACACCAAAAGCCTCGCACACCGGCTCGCTCCAGCAGCCACGGCGCAGGTCAAAGAGCTGCGTGCGGCTGGCATTGGACCAGTCGCAGCGGAACTCCGCGCCGCCCGTGAGCGTCCAGACCACCCAGGCATCGATGGTGCCCAGGCACAGCTCGCCCGCTGCAGCGGCCTCGGCAGCCGCAGGAACGTTCTCGAGGATCCAAGCCATCTTGCCCGCCGGGTAGTAGGGCGAGAGCACTAGACCCGTCGTGTCGCGCACCAGCTCGGCCACGCCCTCGCGCGCGGCCAGCTCGTCGCACAGCTCGCGGGCGCGGGCGCACTGCCACACCACGGCGTCGCACAGCGGCTCGCCCGTCGTGCGCCTCCAGGCAACGGTAGTCTCGCGCTGGTTGGAAATACCGATGCCGGCGATGTCGGCCGGATCGACCCCAGTCTCCTCCACCACGGCGCGCGCCACGGCCAGCACGTTGGCGGCGATCTCGGCCGGATCATGACTCACCCAGCCGGCCTCGTTGACAATCTGGCGATGTGAGCGGTCGGCGCGATGGATCAGATGGCCGCCCTCGTCCACCAGCAGCGCCTTCGTGCCCTGCGTGGACTGGTCGATACCGATGATGTAGCGGCCCATGGCCACCCCTTTCAAAACGAATGTGACAAAGGGACGGTCCCTTTGTCACATTCCAGTTACTCTGCGGGCAGGAACTCGGCGACCGTCTTGGCGATTCCCTCGCCCGTCAGGCCGTAGTGCGCAAAGACCTCGGGGCTCGTGCCGGTGATGACCGGCGCGTCGGGCAGGCTCAGGCACTTGACCGGACGCGGGCAATGCTCGCCCACGACCTGCGCGACCATGGAACCCAGGCCGCCGAAGGGGCTGTGCTCCTCGACGGTCACGACAGCGCGCGTAGCCCCGGCGGCCTCGATCACGGCCTCGGTATCGAGCGGCTTGACGCAGTACATGTCGAGCACCGTTGCCGAGATGCCCTGCTCGGCCAGCAGGTCGGCGGCGTCAACGGCATGGCGGACCATCTCGCCGGTAGCGACAATCGTCACATCGGTGCCGCGACGCACCCAGGTGGCACGGTCCATCTGGAACGGGCACTCGTCCTCGGTATACACGTCCTCGACCGGGTTGCGGCCCACGCGGATGTAGGCCGGCTTGTTGTCGACAACCAGGGCGCGCACGAGCTCGGCAGTCTGGAAACGATCGCTCGGCAGATATACGCGCATGTTGGGAATCGCGCTCATGGCAGCGATATCCTGTGCGGAGTGATGGCTCATGCCCAAGGCGCCGTAGGAGACGCCACCCGAGATACCGATGAGCTTGACGTTGGTGTTGGAGTACGAGACGTCGACCTTGCACTGCTCATACGAGCGCGTGGTCACAAAGGACGCCGGCGAGGCGGCCCAGGCCTTCTTGCCGCACGAAGCCATGCCGGCGGCAATGCTCACCAGGTCCTGCTCGGCGATGCCGACCTCGACGGACTGCTGGGGATACTGATCGAAGAACGGCGTGAGCGATGCGGAGCCACGGGAGTCGGAGCACAGGACGACGATGTCTTTATCGGTCTCGGCGGCCTCGAGCAGCGTGTCGCAGATAACCTTGCGGTTGGCGATCTTGTTAGCCATTGATGGCCTCCTTATGGGCAGCGAAATCGGCGATGATCTGGGCATATTCCTCATCGTTGGGCAGGTGATGATGCCAGGCGGCCTTGTCCTCCATAATGGGCGAGCCATAGCCCTTCACCGTGTTGAGAATGATGACCGTGGGCTTTCCCTTGGTCTCGGCCGCAAGCGTCAGCGCGGCGTCAATGGCCTGGATGTCGTTGCCCGGAATGGAAAGCACGTTCCAGCCGAAGGCAGCCCAGCGCTCCTCCTGCGAATCCTGCTTCATGACGTCCTCGGTGCTGCCGCTGATCTGCAGGCGGTTGCGGTCCACGAGCGCGCACAGGTTATCGAGCTGGTAGTTGCCACCGCTCATGGCGCCTTCCCAGACCGAGCCCTCGGCAAGCTCGCCGTCGCCCATGATGGTGTAGACGCGGTAGTCGCGGCCGTCCATCTTGCCGGCAAGCGCCATGCCCACGGCCACGGGCAGACCGTGACCCAACGAGCCGGAGTTCATCTCGATGCCCTTGAGCTTGTTGTTGGGGTGACCGATGTAGGGGCTGCCGAACTTGGAGAAGCGGGCCTTGACGTCGTCGAGGTCCAGATAGCCCTCGTGGCACAGCACCGCATAGTAGGCCTCCATGGCGTGGCCCTTAGAGAGCACAAAGCGGTCGCGGTTGGGGTCGTCGACGGTCTCGGGCGAAATGTTGAGGTGGTTGGCATAGAGGGTCATGAGGGCGTCGATCACCGACATGTCGCCGCCGATGTGGCCGCCGGCGCCAGCCATGATGATATCGACGCAATCGCGGCGAAGATCCCAACGCAGGGACTCAAGCTCTTCGATAGTTGCCATTTCTACTCTCCTCGCAGGTAGGCTTTGACGTCTTCTTCAATCGGGTCGTATAGGTCGGGCTGGATGCCGATGTACTTGCACGCCTCGTAGAGCACCGGCACCACGTTGGCGTGAATGGCGACGCAGTGGTGGATGTAGGGGCCCTCGACGATCTTGGCCTCGAGGCGCTTGAGGTTGTCGACCTCAACCCACAGGTAGGTGCCCATGCCGGCCGGCCCGTCGATACCGTGGGCGTTGCCGAGCAGCAGCGAATACTCGCCGTTGTCGCCATCAAAGCGGGCAAGGGTGAGGTCGCCGTGCTTGGCCTCGGCCGTCAGCGCGCCGGGGTGATCGAAAGCCAGCGGGTAGGTGAGCTTGGGCTTGACAGCCGCGCAGCTGCAGGGCCAGGGGCCGCAGTGCTGCAGCAGCTCGCCGTTCTCGTTATCGGGATGCCGCACGGTCCAGTCGGCAAACATGCCGCGGTGACGGCCCAGGTCGGCGGCCTCGACCATCAGCGCGGTAATGGCGCCGTGGACATCGGTCTCGCACACGACGGGGATACCCATCTCATTGAGGATGGCGTTGGCGGCGCAGGGCATAATGCCCAGCTCGTCCTGCAGGGCGTTCCAGCACTGGATGGCGCCGGCGTTGCAGCCGTACTTATCGACCAGGCGCTTCATAGCGATAGCGAGCCCTGCGACCGCGGGGACCTTGTCCTCGGGGATGCAGATCTCAAAGCTGTCGCGAATGTGGTCGAGCATGGCGGACATGGCCTGCTCGTCGGCCTGGGCGTCGCGCACGGCCTGAACAAGTTCGGTCATGGGGATGGGCGAAAGCTGAATATTGAACTTCTCGAGCAGCTCGCCCTCGTTGCACATGGTGGACCAGAAGTCGAACGGACGGGTGGCCATCTGCAGGATGCGGGTGTGCTTGAAGGTCTTGACCACGTTGCACACGGCCAAAAAGTCCCAGACGCCGCGCTCGAACTCGGGATCGGTCAGGCGGCAGTTGGTCATATAGGTAAAGGGAACCTGGAAGCGGCGCAGGACCTTGCCAGTGGCAAACAGGCCGCACTGGCTATCACGCAGGCGGGTACCATCGGGCTCGGGGCGCTCGTCGCGCGGGCCCCACAGCAGCACGGGCAGGCCGAGCTCGCGGGCAAGGCGGGCGCAAACGTACTCGGTGCCAAAGTTGGCGTGGCACAGCATGATGCCGTCGACGCCCTCGGCGCGGAACTTCTTGACGATAGGCTCGATATGGCTGTCGTCAAACAGCAGGCCCTCGTCGTTGATGTCGTTAATGTCCACAATGTCGACGCCGATCTCGCGCAGGCGATCGGCCGTCAGGCCGCGATACTTAATCGCGTCCGGCGCGCTAAAAATGCTGCGGCGCGTGGGCACAAAGCCGAGCTTGATTTTATCCATGTACGTCCTCCCCTAGTCACATGTTCAGTAAACAGACGCGTGTTTCGTTTTGTTCTGTTTACTAAATGTTTTACTCTTCTGTTTAGAAGTTTAACGCGAAATACCCGTGGACGGTAGTGAAATCAGCCTAAACGGTATGTAAACAAACTGAACATACAAGGAGAACAAAAAGGGTCCCGAAGGACCCCCCTTTTGAATAGCGTTGTTTTTACTGCCCTCGCGCGCTTTGACGCGCCGCAAACGATGCTGCCTTCGCCTAGATTTCGCGCACGCTCTGGCGCTCGACAAAATACGTCGATACGGCCGTCTTGCAGGTATAGCTCTTGGGATTGCGGATGTTACCCACCAGGCGGCGCACCGCAATCTCGCCCACCTCGTGCTTGGGAACGTGCACCGTGGTGAGCGGCGGGTTGGAGAAGGCGCCTAGAGACAGGTCATCAAAGCCGATGATCGAGACATCCTCGGGCACGCGCACGCCGTGTTCGCTCAGCGCGCGCATGGCGCCCACGGCGAGCACGTCGTTCTCGGCAAAGAAAGCCGTCGGCAGGTCGTCGCGCGAGATGCTGTCGAGCCACGCGCCCATGTCGCGATAAGCGCCCTCGAGCGTGGTTCCCAGCGTGACGCGCCATGCCGGGTTGGCCTCAAGGTCTGCATCCTCAAGCGCTTGGCGATAGCCGCGCTCGCGATCCTTAAAGTTGCGGATGCGAAGGTCGCCTGCTAGGTAGCCAATTTGCTTGTGACCCTTTTCGATAAGGTAATCCACGGCACGCAGTACCGAATCGGTGTTGGCAATGACTACGGCATCAAAGTACTGACGGTCGCTCCAACCGTCGAGCACGATCAGGTGGGCGGCAGCGTTGGCGAACAAGGCGTAGTCTTCCTCACCCAGCTCGGTGCCCATCAACACGATGGCGGCAGCCGGGTCGGCGATCAGGCCCTCGACCTGCGGGCGCACGGCGTTCAAGTCGCTAAAGTCGAGCGAGACAAAGCTCGTGCTCATGCCGTGGCGACGCGCCTGGCGCTCCACGCCCTCGATGACCGCGGGGTGAAAGGTGCTCTCGTCCAGGATGGCGCCCGTCTTGCGCGCAAGCACAAACTGAATGCTCTCGAGTTGCGTCGACTGCTGGTAGCCGAGCGATTGTGCGCACTCCAGGATGACCTTAGCGGTCTCCTCGCTCACGCTGCGCTTGCGGTTGAGCGCGTTGGACACAGTCGCAGGCGAAAAACCGGTGATGCGGCTGATCTCGCGAACACTTGCTTTAGCCATTGTTCCCCCTAGTAACGGTCGCGGTCGAGCATCGTGGCCTGACCGCCCCGCGACTCGACAACTAAACGACCGCAAATTCAATCTAAACAGAATAGTAAATGTTTAATAGCTAGTTTAGCCTGTTGTCAAGCGAAGTGGTGCGACTATTCCCCCAACGGGCACATTTACTCGGTAGCTAAAAAGCCCCGTCCCAAATTGACTACATGGGGCGGGGCGTGAAAAACATTTAGCCAAGGACACGGGCCATACGTGTCTTGAACTCGGACAGGAAGCGCGGAGCATCCACGGTCAGTGCCACAAGCGCACTCTTGTCCGGATCAGACAGACGGTGCTCGTCGCAAATGGTGCGGCCGCGATACTCTCCCAGCAGATCAACACGCAGGTTGCAGCCGAGCGCACCTACGAGCGTGGGGTCGATCGCCACGGCAACGGCCAGCGGATCGTGCAGCGCACAACCACCCAGGTAGGGTGCGTTCATCTCGTACGAGCCAATGTAGTGCTCGACCATGCTCGCAAATGCGCAGCCCGCCATGGTGCCCGAGCCCGTCCAGCCGGCAATGTCGCGGCGCGTAAGCACCACGCGATGCGTCACGTCCAAGCCTACCATGGTGAGCTTGCGACCCGAGCGCAGCACGGCATCGGCCGCCTCGGGATCGCTTGCCATGTTGGCCTCGGCGCCCGCGCTCACGTTACCGGGCACGGTCAGGGCGCCGCCCATTACCACCACGCGGCCGATAGACATCACCGCCGCCACATCGCGCTCCAGGGCAAGGGCCAAGTTGGAGAGCGGGCCAGTCGCCACGTAGACCAAATCGGGACCATAGGTGCGCGCGGCATCGATCAGATAATCGACCGCAGCGTTGCCATCAGCCGATGTCGCCCCCACCGGCTCGTAGGGCGACGCGGGCACGCTCGCGCCGCCGATGCCATTCTTGCCGTGAATGAGCGCGGTGGACGCCGGCGGCGTATAAGGCTCAGTCGCCTGCAAAGGACGGTCGGCACCCAGGTACACCGGCACCTCGGGACGACCCAACAGGTCGAGCACCGCCAGGCAGTTATGCGCCGACTGGTCGACGCGCACGTTGCCAAAACATGTGGTAATGCCCACGAGCTCGACCTCGGGGCTCGCGATGGCATAGGCAAGCGCCATCGCATCGTCCACACCCATATCCAGATCAAGGATCAGCTTCTTAATTGCCATTGTTCTACTCCGCTTCTCCGTCTTGTATCAAATCGTCTAAATCAAACACGCGCTCAACTTCGGCACGCGTGGGAATCGACTGCTGTGCGCCCAGGCGCGACACCGTCACCGCCGAGGCGCGTGCGCCCGCCGCCATGCACTCAAAGAGCGGTAGGCCCTCCAGACGAGCTGCAGCAAGCGCACCAATAAATGTATCGCCCGCGGCCGTCGTATCGACCACCGTGCTCGAAAGCGCCGGCATGCGCAGCGGCTCGCCGTCATCGCCAAGTGCAACTGAGCCGGCACCGCCTAGCGTGATGACCGCAGCCCCGGCGCCCTTGTCGAGCAGCGCATTGAGCGCGGCGACGCAACTCGCATCATCCGTGGGCAGAACGCCCGTCAGCACCTGGCACTCGGTCTCGTTGGGGCAGACCAGGTCGACCGCAGGCCACGCTCCTGCCGGCAGGTCGCAGGCTGGTGCCGGGTTAAAGATCGTATAGAATCCCAGCTCGTGAGCGCAAGAGAGCGCCGCGGCCGTTGCCATCAGATCACATTCGCCCTGGGCGATAAAGACGCTTCCGGCAGCTGGGGCAATCTCGCTGGCGTCACCATCGAGTTCATCGGCCACCAGACGCCTCAGCGCGCAGACAACGTCCCCACCCGCAAGCGCATGATTGGCGCCCGGCGACAGCACGATGCGGTTGTCTCCCTCACAGCGGATGATGGTCGCCGTTCCCGTCTCCACGTCATCGCGACGCGCCACAAAGCCACAGTCCACGCCAGCATCTTGGAGCCCCGCCACGAGCGACGTGCCAAATGCGTCGCAGCCGACCGCGCCGATCATGTGCGTGCGCGCGCCCATGCGCGCGGCAGCTACGGCCTGGTTGGCGCCTTTGCCGCCAGCGTTGGTGATAAACCCGCTGCCGCCGACGGTCTCGCCCGCACGCGGCATGCGCCCGCACGCCACCGAAAGGTCCATGTTCATGCTGCCGAACACCGCAACGATGCCGCAATCTGCCATGAAAACCTCCTCGTCCGCGGGCTCTGCGCCCGCTGTTGGCCGTCAATCGTGCGCTCTCGCATCTCTATAACTTTAGTTCACTTTGATGTGGACGCGCGCTTGAGCTTGCACCGGCAGCAAGCATTCACAGGAGCAGGCGGCTACAATGAAGGCGTGCTGATTATTCTCGTCATTGGATGAAGTTTTATGGAACAATTCCCGCGATCGAGTTCGCGCAGCTCACGCCACGCGAGCGATCAACAAGCGCCGCACGAACGTTCGCGCGCTAACCGACAAGCCACCGAGCCGCGCCGTGCCACAGACTCTCATCGCACGCCCGCCAACAAGGGCGCCCGCACCAACAGCGCCGCAAAAGAACAGGCACCCACGCGCCCCAAATCTCGCTATATCCCCGCCCTCGACGGCCTGCGCACGCTTGCCGTCGTCGCGGTGGTGCTCTATCACCTCAACCTCACGTGGGCACAGGGTGGCCTGCTTGGCGTCACGATTTTCTTTGTGCTTTCGGGCTATCTGATCACGCGCTTGCTCATCAACGAAGTGTCAAAGACCGGCCGCATCGACCTTAAGAGTTTCTGGATTCGCCGCATCCGTCGCCTGTTCCCCGCCGTGGTAACCGTCGTAGTGGTGACCTGCGCGCTGTGCACCATCTTTAACCACGTGATGCTCACCAAGATGCGCCCCGACATCCTGCCGTCGCTGTTGTTCTTCAACAACTGGTGGCAGATTGCCCAAAACGTCTCGTACTTCAATGCCCTGGGCGACCCCTCGCCGCTCACGCACTTTTGGTCGCTTGCCATCGAGGAACAGTTCTACCTGATTTGGCCGCCGCTGCTGTTTGCCATGGTATCCATGCATGTGAGCAAGCCCAACACGCGCCGCGTGGTTCTGGGCCTTGCTGCGGTATCTGCCCTCGCCATGATGGTGCTTTACAACCCTGCCGCCGACCCCAGCCGCGTGTACTACGGCACCGACACCCGCGTGTTCTCGCTGCTGCTTGGTGCCTGGATGGCCTTTATCCCCGATCGCGACCTAGCGCCCGCGCGCCTTGTCCACCATCTGGGGCTCGACCGACTGGCCGGCGCCTGCAAGCGCGGTAAAGAGAAGGCCAGCGAGCATGGCAAAGACGATGACAGTGCAGTCGAAGCCGACCAGGCCCCATCGGGCGTGCCCACGGGTTTTTGGTCCTCGCCAGCCTCCATCGACCTGTTGGGTGTCGTTGGCCTCATTGGACTCGCCGCCATGGTCGCGCTCACCAACGGCTACACCGCTTTCCAATATCGCGGAGGCACGCTGCTGTGCTCCATCCTCACGTTGATGGTTATCGCGGCATGTGTGCAGCCCCAGGGCATGGTCGCACGCGCTCTTGCCGCCGAGCCGCTCGTGTGGGTTGGCAAGCGCTCGTACAGCATCTACCTGTGGCACTATCCGCTGCTTCTGCTTATGAACCCGGTCGCCAACATCAACGATACGCCCTGGTGGCAGTACATCTTGCAAGTACTTGTGGTGGTCGCCGCGGCCGAATGCTCCTATCGCTTTATCGAAACGCCGTTTAGGAAGGGCGCCTTTGGGCGCGCCGTTTCCGAGCTCCGCGACGGCACCACCACGCCCGCAAGCTGGGTGCGCGCGCATATTCCCGTGTGCGCCGTTTGCGCCGTCGTGCTTGTCGTGGCGCTGGGTGGTCTGGTCTTTGTGCCCAACACATCCGCGCTGAGCGGCGAGGGCGCCGAAATCCTAAACAAGGAAGCCAAAAATGCAAAACCCCAGGACCAACAGGCGGCCGATGACACCGACAAGGACAACGACGGCTTCCCCGACGGATCCTACGACCTGTTAATGATCGGCGACTCCGTGTCGCTGCGCGCTGTCGATTCCTTTGACGGCGTGTTCCCCCACAGTCACATCGATGCCGAAAAGGGCCGCCAGTTCGATGCGGGCCGCACAACATTTGAGGCTTATCTCCAACAGAACCTCGCCGGCAAGATCGTAGTCTTTGCGCTGGGCACCAACGGCCTAGTGACCGATGCCCAGATTGACGCCATCATGGCCGATGCCGGCGATCAGCGCACCGTCGTATTTGTAAACACGCGCAGCCCGCAGCCATGGGTCGGCGCCACCAATCAGGCCATTGCCAACGCCGCCTCGCGCTATAAAAACGTTCGCGTTATCGACTGGTACGGATATAGCGCCAACCGCAACGATCTGTTCGACGGCGACGGAACGCACCTTTCGAACGCGGGCGTGGCCGAGTACCTTAAGCTCATCCACGATGCCGTCAAGAAGGACCTGCCCGTGCATCCCGAGGACCACGCTAACGATCCGCAGCCGGCGGCTGTCAAATCCGCTGCCGACGCACTCGTCAACGCCCTCGCCTACAAACCGCACAAGCTAGGCACCGACAAGTAACACACAGTCAAATCCGCTTGCATCCGGCGGGGGCGTCGGCCACAACCGACGCCCCCTCCGGCAGTTAGGAACGTTCCTTATGTACCGGCACCCAAGGACACTCCTGACACAGCCAATGAATACCCTCCCCGCGGCCGAATTCTGGGCTCCGCGCCACCCCGAGCGTTGTTTGCAAGCCCCACACCCGCAGCAAGCACCCCAAGGTTGCTCTTTTCGAGCTGGCCCCAAGAGGCTGTGGACAAAAAATGCCAAATATGAGTACTGATACCATTTTAGTAACAGCCAAAATGGCCCAAAATGGCGTTCTTTCGGTCACCATACCCCTTTGGGCCGACCAAAATGATCGGCTTAAGGCCTGGCTGTATCGATATTAATGAACAGATACTTTAGTTATGTTCATTATCTTCTTTGTCTTAATTGCCACCGGGTTAGCAACAGTACTCATATTTGGCATTTTTTGGCCGCACATATATAGCAATCCCCCTACATCAGGCAAAAACAGGCCGCCACCCATGGCGGCGGCCTGTTTAGAGTCTAATAGAGGCGCTACGCGCTGTAACCCATCGCCTGCAGCACAAACATGACGACCGTCAGCACCGTAATCACACCGATAGTCGCCCAGGTGAGCACATTCCATACGCGGCCGTTGCGGTTAGCGCCCATAATGTGACGATCGGCGGCAATAACCACCTGGAACACCAAAACCACGGGCAACAGCACGCCGTTGATGACCTGCGAGGTCATCATAATCTGGAACAGGTCGACACCAGGCATGAGCACCAGCACGGCAGAGATGCCAATGATGGCCGTAATGATGCCGCGATAGACCGGGGCCTCGTCCCAGCTGCGATCGGCGCCGCGCTCCCAGCCAAATGCCTCGCAGATAGCGCTGGATGTAACACCCGGCAGTACACAGGCGGCCAAGAAGCTCGCCGCGACCAGGCCCGAGGCAAACAACACCGTAGACCACTGGCCCGCGATGGGCTCCAGCGCGCGAGCGGCGTCGGCAGCATCGCTAATCTGAATGCCCGCGGGGAACAATACCGTACCGGTCGTGATGATAATAAAGCCGGCAATGACATCGGCGGCGATCGAGCCGCTCACAGTGTCGATGCGCTGCAGCACGATATCGTCCTCGCCCGCGTTCTTATCGACCACGTTGTTCTGCGCCAAGAAGATCATCCACGGTGCGATGGTGGTACCGATCGTTGCGACCACAAGCGACACGTAGCTGGGGTCATTTTGGATGTTGGGCACAACCAGGTCGACCGCCACCTCGCCCCAGCTGGGGCCAGCCATAAATGCAGCGACAATGTAGGTCACAAACACGCAGCTCACCAGCAGCAGAATCTTCTCGATGCGCTGGAAGCTGCCCGACATGGTAAGCATCCAAACAAGCAGTGCCACCAGCGGCACCGAGATGCTCGACGGCACGCCAAAGAGGGCCAGGCCGCTCGCGATACCCGCAAACTCCGAGATGGTCACGGCCGTGTTGGCGATCAGCAGCGCCGCCATGGCCAGCACGCTCCTGCGCACGCCAAAGCGCTCGCGAATGAGCGAGGCCAAGCCCTTGCCTGTGACGCAGCCGCAACGCGCCGCCGTCTCCTGCGTCACGATAAGCAGCACGGTCATGACAGGAAGCATCCACAGCATCTTGTAGCCATAGCTGGCACCGGCGCTGGAATACGTGGCGATGCCGCCGGCGTCATTGCCCGAAAGCGCCGCCAGAAGGCCAGGGCCCATGGCGCCAAAGATGGCCGCGATGGTCAGCTTTTGCTTGGTGCTCGCCTTTTGCTTCGTGTTTTGCACGCGACCACCTACCCCATGACCGACATGGTGAGCAGCACCGCAGCGATGCAGTACGCCACGCATGAGATCATGACGGCAATGACGTTCATGGCGGTACCCGACGTATTGAGGTCGTGCTCGTCACGCCAGAACAGCACCATCAGGTAAATCACGGCGCTCATGTTGCCAACCAGGCAAATGATAGCGGCGATATTAAAGCACCCGGTAAAGAGCTGCTCCTCAAACATGGGCGCATCGGGGAACGCGGCGGTGCGCACCAGCTGCGCGCACAGGTAGGTCACGAGCGACAGGATCAGGCCCATGCCCGTGCTCTGGAAGAAGAACCCCAGATACGGCTTGGGCTCATCGTCATGGCCGTCGTATTCCAGGAAGTAGTTCTTGACGAACGACACCATACGCGAGGCAGCCAGCAACACGAGTGGCATGGCGCACATGGGGAACACCACCAGATGCGCGGAGCCCAGCGCCGTCCCCAGCACTGTTGCCATGATGCACGAGGCAATACCCCACACGACAACCCAGTACTGGCGATGCACAAACCAGCTGAGCACATTCGTCGAGTCGTCGGACGCGCTATCGCCCGAGCCGACGCCTGCGATCTGCAGGTCCTCCTGGTGCTCCTCGGCGATAACGTCCATGGCGTCGTCAAAGGTCACGATGCCCAGGATGTGGCGGTTCTCGTCGCAAACGGGGATGGCGACCAGGTCGTACTTGGTCATCTCGTCCGTTACGTCTTCCTGGTCGTCGTCGGGCGACACATACACCAGGTCGCGATAGGCCAGCTGGCCCAGCGTGGCGTCGCGGTCGGCCACGATGAGCGTGCGCAGCGAAAGGACGCCGGTGAGCATGCCGCTCGGATCCTCGGTGTAGACGTAGTAGACGCTTTCGAAATCCTCGTCGAGCTTACGAATCGCCTCGATGGCGTCACCGACCGTCGCCGTGGCGGGTAGGGAGACAAACTCCGAGGTCATGATACGGCCGGCGGTGTTGTCCTCATAGCCCAGCAGGTTACGAATCGCCTTCTCCTCCTGAACGCCCATCAGGCGCAAAAGCTTCTCGGCCTTCTCGTAATCGAGCTCGTCGATCAGGTCGGCGGCGTCGTCCGGGTCCATCATGGCCAGCATCGACGATGCGTCCGTATCGGACAGGCCCTCAAGCATCTCGGTCATAAGCTCGTCGTCATCGAACTCCGAGATGGCCTCGGCGGCCTGGGCGGTGTCGAGCTGCGCGAACACCTGCGCACGCAGGCGCGGGTCGAGCTGCTCGATAATGTCGGCAATGTCAGCAGGATGCAGCTCGCCAAGCGTCTTGTGCGACACCGACAGCTGAATGTTTTTAGTCGAACGGTCGAGCAGGTCCATATAGGACCAGGCGATGATGTCCTCGCCGAGCGGTTTGCCCAGGTGCTTCATAAAGCTCTCGACGACATGCTCAAGTGCGGGGCTGATCGCGCGCAGCAGACCGCGGGCACCAACTTCGGCGCCCAACAGGCGCAGCTGATTTTCGCCCGACATGGAAAACTTGATGTCGTTTACGCGCACGACCTTCATGCCCTGCGTGTCGACAATCTGCTTGTTGAGCACGTCGCGGGCGAGCAAGAGCTCGGTCGGCTGCAGGTACGAAAAACGGATTTCGGTGGCCGGCGACTTAAGGTGTACGCCCGTCTCGTCGATACGGTCGACCCATTTGCGCCAGCTGATCATAAACGGCGTCTTGCCGGGTCCGCGGAACGCGAGCGACGTCACGTGCGGAAAAACTTCGCCGGTAGCAATGCCAAAATCGTTCACAACGCCGAGCTTTTCGCCATCGACGTCCAAGACCGGCAGTTTGAGCATCTCACTCAGATAATTCACTGGTGCTCCCCATCATTATCCCTTCGGACTGCGGCCATGCCGGCGCGCCGTCCGTGGACTTTTAGATATGTATACGCATGCGCGGGCGGCACGCCGCTCGGCGCTCACACCCCGTACATGCGCAAGAAGCACCTGCATGGGGTCATCGACTGTATGGTCGAGGTTTGGATTTCACCTGCAACCTTTCTCTTGACCCTTGTTATCCGCAGTAACTATAGCATCAGCATCGCGCCGTGGCGCCAATTTTATGCTCCAAACATCGCAGGCATATCAAACGCTGACGCATCCGTGACATAGTTATTGGGGACGTTCTTACATGACTAGTCTGTGGCGTCGTCATCTTCGGCGAGCTGGGGGAACACGGCGTTTTTGGGCATGGTGACCTTCGTCAGCGAGGTGAGCTTTTTGCTCAGCGATGTATCCGTCTTGACCAGGTCGCTGACCGTCACGATCTTGTAGCCGTCGGCGACAAGGCCATCGATAATCTGCGGCAGCGCCTCGAGCGTCTGCTCGGCACATTCATCATTGTCGGTCAGCAGCACAATGTTGCCCGGCGTCACCGAATCGAGCACCGTCGAGACCTGCTCGTCGGCACCGTTGAGCAGCCAGTCGCCCGAATCGATATTCCACGAGACCACGGCAGACACCAGGTCCATCGTATCAATCCAGTTTTGCTCGTCAAAGGCTGCGTAGGGAGCACGCAAAAGCATCGTCGACGTTCCGGTCGCGGACTTGATCGCCTCGGTGCCCTTCGAAACCTGCTCGCGCACCGCATCGCGGTCCTGACCCTTGAGCGACTCGTCACGGTAACTGTTGGAGCCGACCTCGCAGCCGGCATCGACAATCGCCTTGGCCGTGGCGGGCGAGGCCTCGGCCGCATCGCCCGACAGGAAGAACGTCGCGGTGACGCCCTTTTCCTTAAGCACTTGCAAGATCTGCTTGGTCGCGCCGCTCGGGCCCTCATCAAACGTCAGCGCCACGTACTTTTCGTTGCCCTTGGGCGCCACGCTCGCGCACTCGACCACGCAATCGGTGGCGGGCACGACCTCGCCGCGGTCCTGCGTCTTACCCGATTGCTTGCCGACCCACACCTCAGAGCGGCCCTGGATACCCCACGTCTTGACGTACTCGATGGCACCCGTGCCCTCGACCTTGAGCTTGGGCTCGATAACCGTCGCCTGGACCTCGTGCTTCTCGTACGTGTCGCGACCGTCTTTGACCGTCACTTTCTCGCCGCCCGTAAGCTCACGGCTTTTCCACTTGCCCTGCTTAACACGCTTGCCGTCCACCTTTACCGACAACTTTTCGCCGCCATGGCGGGTCAGCACGCTGTCGTCAACGGCCAGCAGGTCCCCGGCGTCGTAGGTATCGGTCAGCTCCTGATCGTCGATGAGATTTTGCAGCGTAGAGCCGACGCGCACTGCAGTCTCCTGACCGTTGAGGACGACATCCACGCTGCGGTTGACGTAGCCCACGACGGCGGCGATAAACAGCACGAGTGCGCAGCCCACGGCAATGAGCGCATAGGGCAGGCGAGACGGACGACGGGGCGTGCGGCTGTTGCCGATGCGTGCGCTGCGGTCGCTAAAGCCGCGGCTATGGTTGAGATACATCGCGCCGGGCCTACGGTGACGCTTGCGCTGACCGCTGGGCAGCTGCCCCAGATCGCGGCGCGCCGTCGGACGCGAGCCCGAGCGCCCGTGTGAATAGGATCCGTTTTGGCGCATGTGCCCTCCCCCATAAACACAGCAAGCCGGAGCAACAGGTCTCCGGCTTGCCTCCCATCATTTGGTACGTCGCTATTTGCTAGCTTTCGACGAGCCACCGCTCGCCTTTTGGTATTCGTCCTTAAAGGCCTTGAACATACCGCGCGTCTTGCCGAGCTGCTTGCCCAGCGCGCGACTGCCCTTGTCCACGGCGACCGAACCCTTGTCATCGAGCACCTTAGCGCCCTTCTTGACCTTATCGCCCACCACGACGCTTGCCTCGGCAGCCTTTGCGGCGGCGCCGCCCGAATACCCGAGCGACTTGACCTCGTCCGAAACGATCATCGCGCCGTCCGCATAGCCGCGCAGCATCGTGGGCGGCATCTGCGTGTCGCCCACCAGCACACTCGAGGCAGTGCCAGTGGTCACATAGAACGTCTGCACGATGCCCGAACGCGGCTTGAACTCCACATCCGAGCAATAGCCCACGACATCGCCCGACTCCGTTCGCACGTCCATGCCAACCCAGATAATGCAATCGTCCAGGTTGATGTCGAGGCGCTTGGCCGCAGCGGCATCGTAGGTGCCCTTGACGTCGTCAACTGCGATGGCGCCCTCGTAGACGCCAATGGCATCGAGCGCCACAAATCGGTCGGGGCGCTCGATCATACCCGCGATATCGGACTGGCGAACCATAAAGCCCACCACGCGCGTACCACCCGGGGTAAAAACCGGAAAGTGAATCTTGCCGAGCTTTTTAGGGCTGCGCGACGTGCCGTCTTTTTTGGTGCGCTTATCCTCGGTAGGCTTGCGATAGATCTTGGCGCCGACAAAATCCCCGGCGCGCATTATGCCTCGGTCGAAGGCTCCGCGGCCTCAGCGTCGGCCTCGACGGCGTTCTCGACCACGACATCGGCGGCGGGCGTCACGTTGCCGCCCGAGATGGCGTCGTTGAGCTGCTCTCGCAGCTGGTCCATGCGCTCGCGGGCAAGGTCAACCTTGGCACGCAGGTCATCGGTCTTGGCGTCGACCATCGGGCCAAAATCGTTGACCGCTGCGCGGGCCTCCTCGGCACCGTGCTCGTAGGTGTCGCGCATGTTATCCCAAGCGTCGTTGGCGATATCGGCAGCCATGGCGCGGGTCTCGGCGCCCGAGCGCGGAGCCAGAGCGACGCCGATGATGGCGCCGGCGGCAGCACCGAAGAGCGCACCCGAGATAAAGTTGAAAGTCTTACCCATGTTCATTCCTCTCCTGCGGGCACCTCGGTGCCCACCGTTTGAATGCTGTCCATTATACCCGCAGCACAGCGCTTGCCGTCTTGCTCATCTGCGTACGGTAAAGGCGCAGGTACATGATGGTGATAAACGGGTGAGCCTACTCCTGCGGCACGGCCGGCATGGCCACCGTGGCGGCCGGGTCTTCGCCGGCGCCGTCAACGAGCGGCAGCGTTCCCTCGTGCGCGGGGGCAACCGGAGCCGTCGCCGCGCCACCGTAGACGGCAGCGGGGGCCTCGTGGCTTTCGGCGGTCGCGCCCTCGGTATCGATTGCCTCCTGGGGCTCATCGTCAAAGCTCGGGACGCCCTGGGGCTCCGCGGACTCGGGCTCGGGCTCAGAGGCAGCCTCGGCAGACGCCTCGTCGGCAGGCTCAACGGCAGCCTCGGCAGGCGCCTCATCCTCGGTCGCGTCGCCAGCCTCGTCCCCGGCGTTCGCGGCGGCGACGGCTTCGTGCGGGTCCTTGCCCTCGGCCTCTGCGCGCATTCCCAGCACCAGGTTGCGCAAACCCGCGACCGTACCGTCCACATCGGGAGCGGGCTGGTCGGCATGCAGATAGGCCCAATCCATCATAAAGGTCGCCGAAGACAGCGCGCCGATGGCCAGCGCGTCGTCGGGACACGAAAGCTCAACCTCAAAGACACGCTCATCGTGCTCGCTCACGCGCGTGCGGCCGCACGAAATGCTGCCGGCAAGCCCGGTCTCGTTCATGAGCTCGACCGTCACGTGCTCCAGCAGATGGCAAAGCTCGGTCTGGCCCATGCAGTCCTGGAATTCGCGACCGGAATCGCCCAGGCACAGATGCTTGGCAATCGCGGGCACCAGGTAGTACACGCGCGCCGTGGCCTCGATGTCCTCCGAGGTCATGAGCGGCATGCCGGGGTTCACCAGCACATGCGCGCAGATCTTGTCCTCGCTGACGGTGACCTTAAGGATGTTGAACAGGCCTGCCATAACTCTCCCCTACTCTTCCTTGCCCTACTCGTCGCCGTCGTGCGGGTCCGCAGAACCCGCACCCGACGCCGTCAGCTTATCTGCCGAGGGCTCGGAATCCTTCTTATCGGTTTCGGCCGGAGCGATCACGCGAATGAGCGAGATGCGCTGGCCACGCATCGACTGCACCTTAAACTTGTACCCCGCAACCTCAAACACCTCTCCGATGTCGGGCACCGAGTCGCAAAGCTCCAAAATCCAGCCGGCGATGGTCTCATAATCATCGCTTTCCTCGAGCGGCCAACCAAGCTCAATCGCGTCATCGCACGAAAAACGCCCATCGACAAGCCACTCGCGGCGCGAAAGGCGCGTGAGGTACTTGTTGTCGGGGTCGAACTCGTCCTCGATCTCGCCCACGATCTCCTCGACGATGTCCTCGATGGTGATGATGCCGGCCGTGCCGCCGTACTCGTCCACGACCACTACGATCTGGTCGTGCGAGGTCTGCATCTCGGACAGCAGCGGCAGGATGTCCTTGGTGTCGGGCACAAAGGTGGCGTCGCGCAAAAAGTCGGCGATGGGCTGGTCGCCCTTGCCGTCGAGCGAAGGCTGGATCAGGTCCTTGATGTGCGCGATGCCGGCGACGTTGTCGGGATCCTCGTGATAGACGGGGATGCGGCTAAAGCCGGTCTGGCGCATGGCGGACAGCACGTCGGCGACCGTCTCGTCGTCCTCGCACATGGTGGTGTCCACGCGCGGCACCATGACCTCGCGGGCAACGGTGTCGCCCAGGTCGAAGATCTCGTGGATCATGCGCTTTTCCTCGTCGAGCAGATCATCCTGCTCCGAGACCATGTACTTGATCTCTTCCTCCGAGACGTTTTGGCGGTCGTCGGCGCTCTTGATGCGCAGGATGCGGGCCAGACCATCGGAGCAAGCGCCGGTCAGCCACACGAGCGGACGGGCGATCTTTTGAAACACCGAAAGCGGCCCCACGACCTGCTTGGACACGCCTTCGGCGTTGGCGAGGCCGATGCGCTTGGGCACAAGCTCGCCAATCACAATGGACACAAAGGCGACCGCGACGGTGATGATGACCGGCGCCAGGCCGCGCGCGATGGCGGAAAGCGGCGCGATGCCAAAGCTCATGAGCCATGTGGCAAGCGGGTCGGACAGGCTCGTTGAGGCGACGGCGGACGAGGCGAACCCCACGAGCGTGATGGCGACCTGGATGGTGGCGAGCAGCTGGTCGGAATCGGCGGCGAGCTGGACGGCGCGCTCGGCGCGCTTATCGCCCTCCTCGGCATCGTGTTCCAACACGGCGCGCTTAGCCGTGGTGAGCGCCATCTCGGACATGGAGAAGTAGCCGTTGATAAGCGTCAGGACGAGCGTGGTAATAAGGGAGATGGTTATGTCCATCGGGAGTTTCTCGAACCTCCAAGATTCGGGACGTTGGGTAGTAAGCGTAGGTGACGGATAGGGCAGTTGCGCCGGCACCCAAACGAGGACGCGGGCGCGCAGGCATGGTCGCTAGATTACGAAGAGGATCACCGCCATGAACTGGAAGATACTGCCGGCGAGCACCCACAAGTGAAACACACTGTGCAGGTAACGCACGTTTTTGGCGATATAGAACGGCACGCCCGCGGTGTAGCACACGCCGCCGACGGCGAGCAGGGCAAGTGCCACGGGGTTGAGCAGTGCCACAAGTTCGGGCAGCTTAAAAACAACGAGCCAGCCCATCAGCAGGTAGACCAGGCCACTTACCCAGTGCGGTTGACGCTCGCGCATAAAGCACTCGAGGGCGATGCCGATAATGGCGATGGCCCATACGGCAAAAAACAGCACGGGGCCACCGTCATTTGCCAGCGTGATGAGGCAAAACGGCGTATAGCTGCCAGCTATGAGCAGGTAGATGCAGCTGTGGTCGATGATACGAAACACGCGCTTGGCGCCCGCTGGCTGAATCGCATGGTAGAGCGTAGAGGCTAGATATTCGAGGATAATGCTGACGCCATAGACAATCGCCGCGGCCATGTGGGCCGGGCCTCCGCCGCGCAGGGCAGCGAATACGATCAGGAGCACCAGGCCCGCGATACCCAGCAGGCAGCCGACACCATGGGTGACGGAGTTCATGATCTCCTCGCCCACCGTGTAGTGTGGAACGGCCGCGGTCTTGGGTCGCGGCTTAGAACTGTCGCTCGAATCGGACATGCCGGTTACATCCTCCAACGTAAAGAGTTCTCAACACTATATCAAAGCGTCTAGGTACGTGCGAAATTTGCACCATACGTGACCCTTTGTTTACCCATTCTTTGCTTGTTGACGCATCAACGGCGAACATTCATAATGCGCTTGTTTTAAATGTTGATGTATTAACATCTTATAGGAGAATACCGCATGGCTCAAAACGCACATTCCCATCGAAAGCTCAAGATAGCCGGCATCGTTGCACTGGTGGCTGTCGTTGCGCTGCTCGGATTTGCCGGCAACTTTCTGTTTGACTTCGCGCTGAATCCCCGCGCGCCATACACCATGAAGATGATGCAGGACGGCAAGGACGACAAAGAAAGTGAGCAGCCGGATGCCGAGGGAACCGAGGCGCGGGCATGGTTTAAAGAGAACCGCGAGAGCAGCAGCCTCACCGCAGATGACGGAACCAAGCTTGCCGCTTGGTATTTTGCCGCCCCAGAGACCACACACAATTACGCTGTCTGCCTACACGGATACACCGACGAGCCCATCGGTATGGCCCGATACGCCAAACGATTCCATGACCGCGGCATGAACGTACTCGCACCCGCCGCCCGCGCCCACGAGCGTTCCGGCGGCGACTATATCGGCATGGGCTGGCCCGAGCGGCTCGATGTCGTTGCATGGATCGAGCGAATCGTTCAGGCTGACCCCGAGGCGCGCATCCTGGTCTTTGGCGAGTCGATGGGTGCGGCAACCGCCATGGACGTCGCGGGGGAATCTCTGCCCGCAAACGTGAAGTGCATTATCGAGGACTGTGGCTATACGAGTGTTTGGGACGAGTTTTCTTTGCAGCTCAAGGACGTGTTCGGCCTGCCCAGCTTCCCCTTGCTCGATGTAGCAAACTTGGTGTGCAACGTGCGCGCGGGCTACGACTTTCATAAGGCAAGCAGTGTGGAGCAACTCAAACACGCGACGGTTCCCATGCTGTTTATCCACGGCGACCAGGACACCTTTGTGCCGTATAGTATGCTCGACCAAAACTACGACGCGTGCGCCAGCAAGGTCAAGCAAAAGCTCACCATCCATGGCGCCACCCACGCCAAGAGTGCGCAAGTTGAACCCGAGCTCTACTGGAATACGGTCGACGACTTCCTCGACGAGAATTTTTAGGCAAATAGTACGGTTTACTGATCTATCTGACGCCCTAGCACTTCCGAAAAGCCGCCCGCGAGCTTTGTGCTCGCGGGCGACTTTTGCTCAACTAACGCTACAAAGGCGCTTGTTTTGTCCAATAGCTAGGCGCTACTTGACCTCGATGAGCTCATACTCGCTCGTGCCCAGGCCGATCTTTTCGGCATGCGCGATACACGCGCGCCAATCGGTGTCGGG
The DNA here is from genome assembly GCA_958433005.1 of uncultured Collinsella sp. Taxonomy (GTDB): domain Bacteria; phylum Actinomycetota; class Coriobacteriia; order Coriobacteriales; family Coriobacteriaceae; genus Collinsella. The sequence continues at coordinate 74,527 of CAUAWV010000001.1, forward strand.
ATGTGTGATGCAGAAGGGATCGCGCGCCTGCTCGCCCTCCAGATGCTCGTGGTTATGCTCCATCTTGGCCGCACTGTCGGTGAGCTCGGTGTTGGGCAGCGGCTCGGATGCCATAACGGCATCTACGCAGGCCTGGTCGATGGCGACAGGGTCGAAGCTCGCGAACATGCCGATATCGTTGACGATGGGTGTGTCGTTTTCGGGGTGGCAGTCGCAGTTGGGGCTAATATCCATAGCCAGCGAAATATGGAAGCTCGGGCGGCCGTCGACAACAGCCTTGGTGTACTCGGCGATCTTGTAGTTGAGCACGTCGGCCGCAGCGTCATAGCCGGGCTTGATGGCGTCCTGGTTGCACACGCCGATGCAGCGGCCGCAGCCCACACAGCGATCGTGGTCGATGGCAGCCACGTGGACCGTGTGGGTGTTACCGTTGGCAAGCTCGCGCTCGCGGGTGTCGTCAAACGAGATAGCGTTGTGCGCGCAGATCTTCTCGCAGGCACGGCAACCTACGCAGTTGGTGGTATCGACGCTCGGCTTACCAGCGGCATGCTGCTCCATCTTGCCGGCACGGCTGCCGCCTCCCATACCCAGGTTCTTCATGGCGCCGCCAAAGCCGGCCTGCTCATGACCCTTAAAGTGAGTAAGGCTGATCACGATGTCGGCATCCATGAGCGCCTGGCCGATCTTGGCCTCGTGCACGTACTCGCCGCCCTCGACCGGGACGAGTGCCTCGTCGGTACCCTTGAGGCCGTCGGCGATGATGACCTGGCAGCCCGTGGCGTACGGGGTAAAGCCGTTCTGGTAGGCGGTGTCGATGTGCTCGAGCGCGTTTTTGCGGCTACCCACATAGAGCGTGTTGCAGTCGGTGAGGAAGGGCTTGCCGCCCAGCTCCTTCACGACATCCGCAACGGCGCGGGCATAGTTGGGGCGCAAAAAGCTCAGGTTGCCCAGCTCGCCAAAGTGGATCTTGATGGCGACGAACTTGTTCTCAAAGTCGATCTGCTCAATACCGGCGCGACGGATGAGGCGCTTGAGCTTATCGAGCTGGCTCTCGCGAGCATGCGTGCGCAGGTTGGTGAAGTACACCTTAGCGGGTGCTGCGGATGCAGTTGCGGTCATAGATCTATCCCCTCGGTCTATATGGCGTTACAGACATAGAGGATGGTACCCGTTAAAGTAGGGTCGAAGTCAAGCACAACGCCGAGTCGTTAGGCACTCATTGGGGACAGACTTAAATGACTGAAACCACTCATTGGGGACAGACTTAAATGAGTGCCGCCAGGGACAGTCCTTGCCAGCCCGGCCGGCGAGCCGGCGATCCGGCAAAGACAGTCCCCGATGACTAGTCGTTTAAGAACGTCCCCAATGGCTACTCCTGTACTTTGAGAGCTTCGGACAGGCTGACACGCTTGATCGAGCGCATGTGCAGCAACGCAACGACCAGGTACGTTGCAAAGCCGATGCCCACGCATGCCGCCATGGACCAGGTCGGCACGTAGATCTCGATATTGCCGTTGTAGGCGAGCAGCATCGAGCGAAAGATGGCCGTGAGCGAGCCAATAATGACTGGCAGGCTCAGCACGAGCGACGCCGCCACGCACAGCGTGATCGAGCGGATGTACAGATGCGAGATCTCGCTATCTCGATAGCCAAAGACTTTCATATAGCTGATCGAACGGGCGCTGTGGTCGATCACGGCCTTGGTCAGCAGGTACATAAACAGCAGGAAGATAAACACCGCGAGCCCGACCATCATGCCGATCATTTTGCTCATCATGCCGATGAACTGGTCGCCCACGGCGCGCATGTCGTCGGGCGTGGTGTCGCCGGCAAAGTAACGAGCATCGAGGTCGAGCTTCTCGTCGCTCACATAGCCGTTAAAGTAGGCGGCGTCGTTGTCGAACAGCTCGTTAAAGTCGTCAATACTCATATAGATATTCATGTCCGACTTGGAGCCCCAGGCACAGTCCTTACCCGCGTACTCAAGGGAATAATGCTCGCCCTCGTACTTGTCGCTGAGCGTGACCTTCTGACCCTCGCTCCAGCCAAACTTATCGAGCAGACCGCCGCCAAAGACGACGCGCCCATCGCCGACGTTGAGGTCTTTCCAATAACGCGAATCGGATGAAATACCGTAGACGGAAATCGTCTCCTCGCCATTACCATCGCCACGGTCGTATTGCAGCTGGTAGACAGCGTATTTCTCGGCCTGCGCGATTGCGCCCGCGCCGTTGTCGGTCGTATTGACCGGATGGATATCGTCGTTGTCAGTGTCGATCTTAGAGGCCTTGTCGATCAGGTCGATAGCCTCATCGCGGTCGCAGCCGAGGGCATCGGCAAGATCGTCAAGGCGCGCGTAGAGCGCATCCTTCTTGTCCTGGACCTTGGCAAGCGCATCCTGCGCCGCAGTCAGGCTCTCGGCAGACGGAGATGCGGTCGCGGCATCGGCTGCCGTCTGCGCCGCATCGGCCGCGTCGTCAAGCTCGTCATCGGCATCCTGGGCGGCGGAAAGCAGCGCGCCGTCAACCGACTGCAAGCGCTCGAGTGCCGACCACTGCTCGCGCTCCTCGGTAGTGCCCTCGAGCTCCAGCGGCGCCTTGAGTGTGTACTGATGCTCGGCGACCAGGCTCGTCTCGAGGTTGTCCGCATAGTGCGTCATCGTGGGCAGGATCGCCAGGCCAAAGAGCAAAAGCAGCGACCCAAACGCGATACCCACGAAGAGCGTGGCGAAGTTGCCCAGGTTGCGCAGGAAGATACGCAGGCGGAAGCGGGAAACAAAACCCATGCGCTCCGGCAGTTGCATACCACGCTTGGTACCCGATTTGCCGCTCGCCTCGTGACGAAGGAACTGCAACGGCGTCTTGCCCATCTTGCGAAGCAGGCCCACCAGCGCAATGAGGATGAGCGCGGCGGCGGGAACCACGGCGCACTTCACAAAGATCTCCCAGCTCCAGTACACCTGGAAGGGCGGCAGGCTATACGAACCGTAATAAAGGCCGCGCATGGGCTCGGTAAAGAACACAACGCCGAGCGCAGTGCCCGAAAGCGCCGCGACCACGCCCACGATAGCGGGAAGCGCAAGGTAGTGCAGCACGATCTCGCGTCGACGATAGCCGCTGGCGAGCAGCGTGCCGATGATGGCGCTCTCCTCCTCGATGGTGGCGTCGGTGAGCACCACAAAGACAAATGCCATGATCACGATGATGATGTCGAGCAACGTCATCCACATCATGGAGTCGCCGTCCACGTCGTCGCGCGCATAGCCAATGCCTTGGTTGGAATCGGCATCGATCAGATCGTCCACACGCGCATCGGCATCGGTCAGCGCCACGACCATATCCTGCTCCGCATCGATGCGATCCGCGGTGGGGAGGTCGCGATCGGTAAAGGTAAAGGAGTAGGTGTAGGCGGGCGCGCCGCCGGCATCCTCAAGCGCGGCAAAGCCGGCGTCGGTGACCTCGGCCACGCCGTACGTGATGGTGTTCACCGTGAAGTCCGAATTGTTGAGGAACAGCGCCTGACTATCGGGCTGGGTCATGATGCCGCAGATGGTGTAGGTGCGACCCTCGAGCTCGACCTTATCGCCCACGGCGAGGTCGTTGTTGGTGGCGAAGACACGGTCGATTGCCACCTCATCGTCCGTCTTGGGCTGCCTGCCCTCACAGTAGGACGCGATATCGACCTTGGTGCGGTGCGCATAGGTGCGCAGCGTGCGCTTGGTGCCGTCGTCGCCGGCGGTCTTTTTGATGATGGCGTCGATGGAGAAATTCTTGTAGAGCGTGACGCCGCCGACGTCCTCAGCCGCGTCTTCGGCTGCCTTGAGCTGATCTTTGGTGGCCTCGAAGGAGGTGGTCACGCGGCCGTCCTCAATCGTGTATGCATCGCGCATATCGTCGATAAGGCAGCCGATGGAATGCGCTGCGAGCAAAAAGCCCGAGGTAAGGGCGATGCTTCCGCACATAAGCAAAAAGATGCCCAGGTACTTGCCGATATTGCGGCGCAGCTCGCGCGGGAGTCGCTTTGCGAGAGGTGTCATGGCGCCGCCTACCAATCGAGCTCGGCGGCCGCGACGGGCTCGGCGTTGAGCTCGTCCTCGACAATGCGGCCGTCGCGCAGGCGCAGCACGCGGTTGGCCATGCGCGCGATGGCGGCGTTGTGGGTGACGATGATGATCGTGCAGCCGTAGGTGCGGTTGACATCCTCCATGAGCTGCAGGATTTCTTTGGATGTCTTGTAGTCGAGCGCGCCCGTTGGCTCATCGCAGAGCAAGAGGCCCGGGTTTTTGACGAGCGCACGGCCGATGGCGCAGCGCTGCTGCTGGCCGCCCGAGACCTGGCGCGGGAACTTGTTGCGGTGCTCGTAGAGACCCAGCGAACGCAGCAGGTCGTCGATGTTGAGCGGCTTTTTGGACAGGTGCGCCGTGACCTCGATGTTCTCCTTGATGGTGAGATCGGGCACCAGGTTGTAGAACTGGAAGACAAAGCCCAGCTCACGGCGTCGGTATTCGCCCAAGTCAGCAGGCTTGAGCGCCGTGAGGTCGCAGCCGTCCACCATGATGGAGCCGCCGTCGGCATCCTCCAGGCCGCCGATCAGGTTAAGAAAGGTCGACTTACCCGAGCCCGAGGGCCCCAGCATGACGCAGATCTCGCCGCGGTTGATGGATGTGTCGATGCCGTCGAGTACCGTCAGGCGCGCATCACCGTCGCCATAGTGTTTCTTGAGCCCTTTGACCTGGACATACGCTTGCTTTGTCGCCATGTTATCCCCCGTTGTTAGCCTTCTGCCACTTTTCTAGGCTAATAGTAAACCCAGGTGAACTATTTTTAAGCGACGTGCGCGAACTATTTTCCAACCTACTCATTGGGGACAGACTTAAATGAGTGAAATCGCTCATTTAAGTCTGTCCCCAATGAGTGGTCCCCAAGTGCCGACATATTGGGACAATCCCTGCCAGCCCTGCCGGCGAATCGGCAAAGACTGTCCCCAATGACTAGGTGGCTAGGCGTGGGATTTGTTGTGGGCGAGGGCTAGGCCTACGGCGGCGATGGCAGCGGCGAAGAGCACCGTGACGCCCAGGTCGCAGGCGATGTCGCCCAGCACGGCAGACGTCAGGTCCGAAGCGAGCGCCTTGCCGATCGCGTCGTTCACCCAATACGTCGGCACAAAGTGCGCCACCGTCTGCACGGCCGAGCCCATGAGCGACAGCGGCATCCAGGCGCCGCCCAAAAACGTCATGAGCATGCCGAGCAGGTTGCCCACACCGTTGAGCAGCTCCTCGCGCGCGCCCAGGCTCGACAGCGTAAAGCCAACGGCCAGCGGCGTGCACGCCAGGGCAAACGTTGCCGCCAGCGCCAGGCACACGCGACCCACGCCGACCTCGGCAACCGCGCTGGCAAAGCCCACGACGCCCATCATGCTCGACACGAGCCAGATGCAGACGGTGAGCACGGCGGCGGCCGCGAACACAGCGAGCGAACGCTGGCGCTCAGAGACCGGGCTGGCATCCATGCGGCGCACGCGCTCGGGCTCGTTCATGCCCGAGAACACCAGTCCCACCGACACGATGACCGACGAGATGATCGCGTACGCGCCAAAGTTGAAGTACGACTCGAGCGTGGTAGCAGCAGTCGAGTCGACCTTGACCTGCTCGATCTGGACCTCCGCGCGCTTTGCGGCCGCGTGCTCGGCGGCCCTTGCGACGTCGCCGTTGGAGGCAGCGGGCTCTAGTGCGGCCGCAGCGCCCGCGAGCGAGATCCACCGCGAGGCCTCGGCAGACGAAAGCGCCGCCGCCATGGTGCCGGAGCCGTAGGTCACATCGAGCTTGGGCAGGGACTCCCCCGCGCGGGCGGCTGCAACAAGATCGTCCTCAAACCCCTCCGGGATAAAGAACACGCAGTCGGCGCTGCCTTTGGCGCTGTTGCTCTTGGAGAGCGCGTCAGCAAGGTCGTATGTGTCGTCGCCGACGCCCGTGACCAGGTCAAAGCGTGAGCCCAGGTGCTTGGTAAGCGCCCGCGAAAGGTCGCTATTGTCGCGGTCGACCACGATCACGTTGGTGTCGTAGGGCTTGTACTCGGTAAGCTGCGACGAGTTCCAGCTCACCGAAGCCGCGATGAATACGCCCATGAGCGAGATGAACACCGTATAGATGAGCAGGTAGAACGGGTGCGCCAGCGCCATGCGAAGCGCGGTCTTAAAGGTGCTCATAGCGGCTCCTTCCAAAGATCAGCGTAGCGGCGGCGACAAACACCAGGGCCATCAGGACGAGCGCGCCGGCGCGAACAGCGAAGGGCCCCAGGTCCTCAAAGAAATACAGGCGATTGAACATGTCGCAGATGAGCTTGACGGGGTTGAGCCAGCACTCGACCGGACAAGCGCGGGCGACGTCGTCGGCAAGCGCCATCGCCGGCTCGCCGTAGAGGCCGGCGAACAAAGCGCACGTGGTGGCAAAGCCCGTGAGGATGCCCGACTTGGATGCCTTGCCGCCCTTAACGGGAAGCGTGCCCACAAAAAGCCCCAGGCCCGTGGCGGCAAGCGCGGATGCAGCACCGCCCACCAGACACAGCCCCTCGCGCCCGCCAAAGTCGACGCCAACGACTAGGCGCACGTAGCCAATCGCGACCGCCATCGAGACAAAGGAAACCAGCCACGAGCCGACAAAGATACCGGCCAGCGACGCCGTCTTGGAAAGGCCGCCCACGCAGCGGCGCGCACCAAGGCCCGACAGATTGGGCTGCAAATCGACGACGCTCAAAGCGGCAAACTCGGCAGACATCATCGCGACCAGGCCAAAAAGCGCGTAATAGTAGATGACCGTGCCATCGGGCGTGGTGCGCGTCAGGCTCACGCGGCGGGTTCCGCCCTCGAGCGACAGGGCGCGCGCAACCGCCTCCGGGTCGGCGAGCGCCGCCGGGTTGTCTTGGGCAATCTGGGACATGAGCTCGGCATTTTGCGTATACGAGCTTGCCACCGTCTCAAGGATGCTGCGGTCGGTAAGCACCGACGAGGCGCGCGAGCTGTCGTAACTCGATAGCAGCGTGAGCCTGGGCGTGCCCGCGGCATCAACCGTATAGATGCCCGCGACCTCGCCGGCCTTGAGCGCTTTGCGCGCGGTAGCCAAGTCTTCGTACTCGCTCACATCGAGCAGTTGATCGTCACTCTCCTTGGCAAGCGAGGTCGCCACGTCCTTAAAGGTCGAGACGTCCCAGGCCCCATCCGCTACGACGGCCACCGGCACCGGGTCGACCTTGCCGTCGGAGCTGAGGTTCGCAAACATAAACATGAACATCGTTGAAAGCGCAATGGGAAAGATCGCGCCCCAAACCCATGTACTCGGTCGACGCAATAGCGTCTTGAGCGTGGTGATGATGGTGTTGAACATGGCCGCCCCCTAGTCGCGCAGCTCGCGGCCGGTGATCTCGAGGAACACGTCGTTGAGAGTCGGCGGCTCGCTCCACACGCGGCCGAGCGCCACGTCGGCAGCACGCAGCGTGTCGAGGATGTCGACCAGATTGTGCGGGCTCGCCTCGCAGGTGCAGACGAGCTCGCCGCCGGACAGCTCGACCGAAAGCACGTGCTCGAGGGCGCGCAGTCGCTCGACCGTGGCGGCCTCGACGGCACCGACCTCAACAGTCACGCGCTCGCCCATCTGGATCATGCGCTTAAGCTCGTCGTTGGTGCCCTGCGCCAGCACGCGGCCGCCGTCCATGATCATGATGCGGCTGCAGATCTGCTCGACCTCCTCCATGTAATGGCTGGTATACACCACCGTAGCGCCCTCGTCGCGCAGGCGGCAGATGCCCTCCAGGATGGCGTTGCGGCTCTGGGGGTCGACCGCCACCGTGGGCTCGTCAAAGAAGATGAGCTCGGGCTTGTGTGCGATGCCGCAGGCAATGTTGAGGCGGCGCGCCAGTCCGCCCGAAAGCTTGCCGGGACGAAACTTGGTAAAGTCGCCCAGCCCGACAAAGTCGATCGCCTCGTCCACCAGCGCGCGGCGGCGCTTGCGGTCGTTAACGTAGAGGCTGCAGAAATAGTCGATGTTCTCGCGCACCGTGAGCTCGTCAAACACCGCCACCTGCTGCGGCACCACGCCGATGCGGCGCTTGAGGTCGTAGCGGGCGGGCGTCATGGGCTCGCCGAACAGCTCGATGGTGCCTTTGTCGTAGGCGAGCAGCTGCAGGATACAGTTGATGGACGTGGTCTTGCCCGAGCCGTTGGGGCCCAGCAGGCCAAAGATCTCGCCGGGGGCGATGCTCAGGTTAAAGTGGTCGAGCGCAATAAGATCGTCATAGCGCTTGACGAGGTTTTCGACATGGACGATGTCTGTCATGAGGCGGCCCTTCTGTTGGTCGTGGCCCGGTACGATTTCATCATCGCAGGAGCGGGCGGCGCGCACCAGTGAGCTTTGTCACGAGTGAGGGGGGCGGAGGCGAAACCCCCGCTCGCGCGAGCGATCGACGCCGATTTGCCGCGCGGGAGGAATGTCACGGTTGCCCCGGGCGGCCCCTCCACCACGCGCGGCTTCGCGTACAATACCCGTATGAACAGGCTTTTCGACAAATCGATTGTGCTGGCGTGCTGTATCGCAGCCGCTCTGGGCCTTGCTGTGGACGCTCGCCTGGTCGCGGCGTTTTGCCTTGGCGTTATTGCCACCTCGCTGGCTGAGCTCGCGCAGGGGAAAAGCGCCCGGCGCGCGAGCGAGACCGCGAGCTGCGCTTACATCATCGCGGCTGTCTTCGTGCCGCCGTTTGTGCCGTTTGCGCCTCTCGCCCTCTATGACATCGCGCGGCGGGTGCGCCGTGAGCACGCCTGGGCCGCGCTGGGCATTGGCGCCACCTTTGTCTTTGCGCTTGTCGCGGACCTTCGCACCGACGCGCTCACCGCCCGAACGCTCCTGCTGACTGCCATCCTTTCGGTTGCCGCTACCTTGCTATCGCTGCGCACCGCCCAGTTGGAACGCGAGCAGCAGCGCATGCGCCGCACCCGCGACGAGCTGCAGGAACGAGCCCTCGCGCTCGAAGCGCGCAACCGCGATCTTGCCGATCGCCAGGACTACGAAGTCGAGCTCGCGACGCTCGCCGAACGCGCCCGCATCGCGCGCGAGATCCACGATAACGTCGGGCACCAGCTCACGCGTACCTCGCTGCAGACCGAGGCCCTGTGCATAGTCCACGCCGATGAACCCGGCGTCGCCGCCGATTTCGCCGACGTCAAGCACACCGTTGACGAGGCGCTCCAGCTTGTGCGCACCAGCGTCCACGCGCTCAACGACAACGCCGTCGATCTTTCCGTGCAGCTCGAACGCATTGTTGAAGGCGCACGCTCGGACGGCGGCCCGCAGATTGAGCTTGAAGTTATGACCGAACATGCGCCCGCAAACGTCGCCAACTGCTTTGCGGCGGTCCTGCGCGAGGCGCTATCCAACACCATGCGCCACGCCCGCGCGCAAAACGTTGCTGTGCGATGCATGGAGCATCCATCGTTTTACCAGCTCATCGTTACCGACGATGGCATGGGCGGGACCCAGACGGGCGGTCGCGGCGCCGCCGAGGGCATGGGGCTCGGCTCCATGCGCGAGCGCGTCGAGGCGCTTGGCGGCACCTTCACCGCCGGCCCGCGCGCCGGCGTCGGCGGCTGGCGCGTGTTTGCCACCGTCCCCAAACAGCAAGGAGATGAGGCCCGATGAGGCTCATTGTTGTCGACGACGACCGCCTAGTGGTCGATTCGCTCAAGATTATCCTGGGCGCCCAGCCGCAGATCGAGGTAGTGGGCACCGGCGCCAACGGCAACGACGCGGTTTCGCTCTATGCCGAACACGCACCCGATATTGCACTGCTCGACATTCAGATGCCGGGACGCGACGGCCTATCGGCGGCGCGCGAGATCCTCGAGCGCGACCCTGCGGCGCGCGTGGTGTTTCTGACAACATTCTCGGATGACGAGTACATTGTGTCGGCGCTCAAGCTGGGCGCCCGCGGCTACCTGATCAAAACCGATGTCGCCGCTATTCCACCGGCGTTGGCGCAGGTCATGGACGGCAAACGCGTGCTCGAGGGCAAGGCGATCGAGGACATCGATTTTGACGGGACAGGCGCCGATGCCAGCACGCCTCGCCGACCCGCCGCCTTTGCCAGCCTGACTGACCGTGAGTTCGAAGTCGCCGAGCTCATCGCCCGCGGCCTCGATAACAAGGAGATTGCCGCCGCCGCTTACATGGGCGAAGGCACGGTGCGCAACCACATCAGCTCGATCCTTGCCAAAATGGGCCTACGCAACCGCACGCAGATCGCCATCGCCTACCTGCGAGGGTAATTACCCAACAACCGACCACCCCGGCATAGCAAAATGGCTGCTATCGATTTAATGCCATTTCAAAACTATGTCGGTTTACTACGATGAATCGCCCACCTTCGACCACGGCAAATTGCGCGCTTCCAAAACCGCAGGTAGAACGCTTGCGATATTTAGAAAAATGCAGTCATGGTCGGGAATGTCGAGTTCATCGTAGTAAACCGGCATAGTTTTGTTCGGGCGGCCCTGCACGAGCGCCTCCGCAAGCCTCGCGAGACCAAAATGATCCGTTTTCCTCCGTTCCCAAGGGATCAGCTGGAACCGCTCGCCACGAAACCTGCCCATCTACTACGTTTGACTCGATACCCCCGACCATACCCCCGTTTTCCGGAAAACCGCAGGCGTTCTACCTGCGGTTTTGTTTTCACATTTTTTGCCGTGGTTGGGGATTGGCGCCCAAAAGTAGTAAATGGGCCCATTTCGTGGCAGGCGGGTCATTTTCGGGCTGGACGGGTCGCGTGGCGGCCCGCACACGCGTTCACGCGCGGGGCCGGTGGGGCATTTTTGCCCCACCGGCCCCTATTCCAGTTCTATTCCAGCGCTATTCCGGTTTGGTTTCTACTGTGGGAGTCTTGTCCGCCGCAACCGGAGTACGGGCGGTGTCCATAGTCAGGCAGTGTTTGGGGCAGCTCTCGATGCACTCGCCGCATACCACGCAGGCATACGGGTCAATCGACCACGTTCCTCCCTTGCGATCGACCGCGAGCGCGCCCGCCGGGCAGCGGCGCGCGCACATGCCGCAGCAAATGCACACGTCCATGTCGTTAACGATGTGCCCACGCAGGCGCTCGGGTGCCGCGAGCTTCTCCTGCGGATAGCACACCGTTACCGGCTGCTTGACCATAGAACCCAAGGCCGTCTTGGCAAATGTCAGCAAACTCATGCCGCGCCTACCTTTCCGTGCAGCTAATGCAGGGGTCGATGGTCAGGATAATCATGGGCACGTTGGCAATGAGCACGCCCTGCAGCGCATGCGTCAGACCCGCCAGATTTTGCGACGTCGGCGTGCGCACGCGAAAACGGTCCAGATTCTTGGTGCCGTTGCCGCGCACATAGTAATACGCCTCGCCGCGCGGTTGCTCAATCACAACCTCGCCGCGTGCGCCGTCGGCCGGCGTAAGCTTGGTGCGCCCGCCGATCCCGTCGTGCGGAATCTTGCCCACAAGCTCCTTGATGATGTCCATGGCCTGCGTGACCTCGGCGCAACGCACTTGGCAGCGGGCATAGCAGTCGCCATCGGTAGCGACAACCGGCTCAAACGCAGCCAGGTCCGCATAGGCACCGTCGCCAAACATGCGCACGTCGTAGTCCACGCCCGAGGCGCGCCCAAACGGACCGACCATCGAAAGCTCCAGCGCGTCTTTCTTGCTAATCACGCCCACGCCATGCAGGCGCTCGCCGCAGCTGTCGTCGTCTAGAAACGTATGGACGAGCGCCTCGTAGTCGGGGCGCATGGCATCGAGCGTCTGGACGATGCCCGCCAGCTCGGAATCCTCAATATCGTGCTTAAGGCCGCCGATCTCGTTAATCGACAGGATCACACGACCGCCGCACGTGCTCTCAAAGATCTTGAGAATCTGCTCGCGCAGCGTCCACGAACGATAGAACAGCGCCTCAAAACCAAAGGCGTCGGCGAGCAGGCCCAGCCACAGCAGGTGCGAATGAATACGCGAGAGCTCGTGCAAAATGGTGCGGATATACTGCACGCGCCCGGGCACCTCGATATTGAGCATGCGTTCGCAGGCGCTGGCATAGCCGTAGCTGTGGCCCACGGCGCAGATGCCGCAGATGCGCTCGGCGATGTAGCCAAACTGGTGCATATCGCGCTTTTCGGTGAGCTTCTCGAGTCCGCGGTGCACAAAGCCAATCTGCGGAATTGCCTCGATAACGCGGTCGTCCTCGAGCACCAGGTCCAGGTGAAGCGGCTCGGGCAGCACCGGGTGCTGCGGGCCAAACGGAATAACGGAGCGATGAGCCATGGACCTTACGCCTCCTTTTTCTGCTTGTCGCGGGCGGCCTTGGCGGCAAGCGCCGCGCGGACCTTGGCCGCTTTCTCGGGATCCGTGGCGGCGAGCTTTGCCTCCATCTCAGCAGCCTTAAGCGCGGCCTTCGCAGCAGCCTCATCGTGCTGAGCATCGGAGCCGGCAGCCGCAGCGGGCTGAGCGACGACAGCGCCCGCGGCAGCCTCCCCCGCAGTGGCCGTGGCAGCGGCGGCCTTCTCGGCCGCGGCCTTGCGCGCCTTGGCCTCGGCAGCCGCGCGAACCTTCATGGCCTTCTCGCGCGCGGCCTTCACCTCGGGCGTGATAACGCTCATGGGTTCGGCAGTCGAAACCTGGTAGAAAAAGCCCTTAAAGTCAATCTGCATGTCGGTGATGGCAAGACCAAACAGGTCGTGGGCCTCATTTTCAAACGGGAATACCGCGGGGTAATACGAGCTGATGGACGGAATCTCCTGGTACTGGTCGATGCCCTCAACCACCAGGTTCTCGATCGCATAGCTGCCGTCCTGCGCAATATGCTCCTGAACAGCACGGACGTTGATAAACGTATAGACCAGGCGATACGAACCGTCGTCCACACAGCGCTCGGCGTGCATCTGCACAAAGCGGGCACCGGCGCCCTTGAGCGCCTGGACATGCGACAGGAGCTCGTCGATCCCGATGGTGGTATAGATAGCCTTTTGCATTACTCGACCTCCTCTGCAGCGGCGGGCGTCTCAGCAGGTACGTCGCCAGCGACGGGCGCGGTGGGCGCGTCACCGGCACCGTCAGCCCCGGCCCCCGCGGCCACAAACCCGTCCTCGCCCAGCTCAACGCCACCGTCCCAGGTAGCGGCACCGCCCACGGTAAGCGGATCGCCGCCGGCGCGCATCACGGCCTCCTTCTGGTCCAGGATGCCGCACGCCTCCACGATGGCGTCGATCACGGTCTCGGGGCGAATGGCGCACCCGGGCGCGTACACGTCCACGGGAATCGCGCGGTCCACGCCGCCGATCACGTTGTACGCATCGCGGAACACGCCGCCCGAACACGCGCAGATGCCGCAGGCCACCACGCACTTGGGCTCGAGCATCTGGTTGTAAATCTGGCGCACGACAGACAAGTTCTGAGCGTTGACCGAGCCCGTCACCAAAAAGATGTCCGCATGCTTGGGGTTGCCGGTATTGACCACGCCAAAGCGCTCCGCATCGAACAGCGGCGTGAGCGAGGCCAGCACCTCGATATCGCATCCGTTGCAGCTCGAACCGTCGTAATGAATAACCCACGGCGAGCGCGACATTTTATGATCCATGGATGCCGCCTCCTAAATAAATACGTCGACGAGGATGGGCATAAGGTTGAGCAGGCCAAACACCAGCGCCACGCCCCATCCGAGCTTAAAGCAGCTGCGCCAGGTGCTGCGCGCGAAGGTGTTGTCGATCAGCACCTCGACAAAATACGTCACGGCCATCACGACCAGGGCTACGACCCAGCTCACGGGGTTGTCCCAAACAAAGAACATGCCCACCCACATCAAAAACAGTACGGTCTCGCACCAGTGCATAAGGGTCATCTTGGCCAGCGTGCCGCCGCTCACCTCGGTGGCGACGCCCTGGACGATCTCCTGATGCGCGTGATGCGAGTACGAAAGGTCAAACGGCGACTTGCGCAGCTTGATGGTAAGCACCGCGAGCAGTGCGAGGAAAATGGGCGCGCTGTACACGATGATGGGGGCCGACTGCCCCGTCACGGCAATGGAATCGAAGCTATCGGTGGCAAGGTACAGGCCCACACTCATCAGCAGAACGGCGGGCTCGTAACTCATAACCTGCAGCAGCTCGCGGTCGGCGCCAACCTGGGCAAACGGGCTTTGCGTCGAGGCGGACGCCAGCACCACAAAGATCGCGGCGAGCGTCACCATAAAGGCGCACAGCAGCGTGTTGGAGCCCGACACAAAGATGCCGCCGCCCACCACGGTAAAGATGAGCGCGCACGCCATATAGGTGTCGTCCATGGTGTTTACGCTGGCAGGGGCCTTGCGCAGCAGCTTGGCAACGTCGTAGAAGGGCTGCAGCAGGCGCGGGCCCACGCGGCCCTGCATGCGAGCCGAAAGCTTACGGTCAAGGCCGTCGATCAGGCCGCCCACAAGCGGCGCCAGCAAGGCAAACGCCACGGTGCCCATAAAGATGCCCACGACACCCGAACCTTCAAAGTACTTACCGCGCAACACCGAGGGCGCGCTCATGGCAAGTCTCTCGGGCCCAATCCACGCGCAACACAGCAGCGCAAACAAGATAATGCTGCAGCACACGACGCTACCCGCGGGGCCGATACGCTTCTCGCCAAGGGCATCCTCCGAGTACCAATTGCGCTTTTCGGCCTTCACCTCGTGTCCCATCGAGCCACGGAAATGGCGATATTTGTCGGTCCCCACACCCGAAAGGTACACGTTGACGTGCGGCTTATTGCTCACGCGGAATGAAGTCAGCAGCACCACGGCGATAAAAGCCACGATAACCACCATCAGATACATGGCATCCTTGCCAATAACGTACGGCACGCGACCAAACACCATGGCCAAGTAAGGCGACACCAGACCGCTCGAGATAACCGGAAACGCCACGCAGCACAGAATCAGCAGCGCGGCGATGGTGTTGAGCGCCATCCATTCGGTCTTATGGACATTGACCTCAACGTTTTGAGCCGTGGGGTCGACGCCCGAAAGCTTGGCAAGCCACTTGCCCCAGAAGAAGAACGTCGCGGCCGAGCCAAAGGCAAGCACCATGATCATGAGCACGTTGCCGGTCTGGGCAAACGCCACCAGGGCGCCCCACTTGGACACGAGCATGCCAAACGGGGCCACGAACATGCCCATAATGCCCAGCATCATCAGGCGCGTCAGGTGCGGCATGCGGCTGAACATGCCGTCCATGTCCTCGATATTGCGGCTGCCGATATGATGCTCGGCCGTGCCCACGCACAGGAACAGCAGCGACTTTGCCACCGTATGGAACAGGATCAGGAAGATCGCGGCCCACACGGCCTCGGGCGCGCCGACACCCAAGCAAGCACTGATGAGGCCCAAGTTGGAAATGGTGGAGTACGCGAGGACGCGTTTGGCGTTGCTCTGCGAGATGGCCATGAGGGCAGCGAGCAAAAACGTGATGGCACCCACGCTCGTGACCATAAAGCCGGTCACGGGATAGATGGCATAGAGCGGGCTGAGCTTGACCATCAGGAACACGCCGGCTTTGACCATGGTTGACGAGTGCAGCAGGGCACTCGTGGGCGTGGGGGCAACCATGGCACCCAATAGCCAAGTGTGGAACGGCATCTGTGCGGCCTTGGTGAGCGCGGCAAGCGACAGCAACAGGACCGGCATCACCAGCAGCGCGGATTGCGCGGTTCCGGCGCTGGAAAGCTCGATCATGCCCGAGATGGTCAGCGGCATGCCGTCAACGTGCAGGTACATGAGTCCGGCCAAAAACGCGATGCCGCCCAGCATGTTGAGGATGATCTGGGTGAAAGCGTTTTTTATGGCCTCGGGCGTGCGCGTGTAGCCAATCATGAGGAACGAGCACACGGTGGTGATTTCCCAGCCGCAGAACAGCCACTCGAGGTTGTCGCTCGTCACGATGACGAACATGGCCGAGAGGAACAGGAACATAAGCGCCAGGAACTGCGGGCGACGGTCGGGCGCGGTCTGCCCGCGCAGCGCGGCCTCGTGCTCGTCATGAGCCTGGAAGTCCTTCATGTAGCCCAGGGCATACACGCAGATTAGGCTGCCGACGATACCGACGGCGAGGACCATGATCACACTCATGTAGTCCAGGTAGAGCGGCGTCACCGTGACGGCTTCGGCCGCGGGCAGCGTCATGGCTGCAAAGGCGAGCGAGCCCACCAGCTGAACTATGCCGAGCACCGTGGTGAGCGCGTTCCTATATTTGTACGCGTTGTACAGGATGACGGCGCACAGGATGACATCGATGGCGGAGCTGATGATCGAAAGCACATGCGAGGTGCCGGGGGCAACCTCAAAGCTCTGCGGACCCGTGCCAAAAAACATGACGGCGACTACAACTGTCACCGCCATAATGATGCCGGAGCCTATGAGCCCCACCGCATCGCGGGCGCGGTCACCGCGCGCGAGCAGCATGCCCAGCGCCGGTACCAGCGGAAACAGGGTAAGGAAATACAGTAGCGTCATACCATCACTCCCCCATGCAAAAACGCTGCAATTGTTTAACGTTATAGCTCAATTGAGGAGTAGCGGCGGCAGGTTTTCGGTCAACTGGGGAGTTTTAGGCGTACGGGGTAAGGGCACGCCCGCATTGGAGCAGAGGGGCGGCAAGAAAAATGCGCCCCTGTGGGCGCACCATCCCGTTTGCTATTCCGCCTTTTTAACGCGCGGCTTGCGACCGCGCGGCTTATCAACCAGCGCGGACTCACCGCTCTCGCGATACTGGCGGCACCAAGCCTTGACCGAAGACTCGCTGGGAATCTTGTGCTTGATCATGGCCTCGCGAACCGTTAAGCCGTTTTCCAAGCGGTCCTTGACCACGGCGAGCTTAACTTCGTACGAATAGGTGTGATGATGCGAACCGGCGTTGAGAACGGCGTCGGCACCGCCCACGGCATACGCGCGGGCCCACTGACGAGCCGTGGCCTGGGGAATGCCAAGCTCCGCGGCGAGGGCGCGATGACCGACCCCCTCTTGGAGGACCTCGACGGCGCGCTGCCTAACCTCGGGCGCATGCGTGCGAGTCCTAGTTGCTTCCGACATACCTGCCACTTCTTAGCCTTAACCGTTAATCTGCTTTCTTACGTGCAAGTTAGATAGTAGCATTTTACTGTTTGCTCAAAGCAGTTAATTAAAATAGACGCGGTGTTATCTGGGCATTTGGCACCAATTTACGACATTTCTTTATCGATTATTTACGCTGGTAGCTGACTCGCAGCCAATCGTCATTCGCTTGTCAACAAAATTGGCATCTCTTTATGTCCTTTGGCATAGAGGATATAGTTATTAACCCCTCCCCCAATTATTTTGAGTAATCGGCAAGGCAGTAGACGTCCTTACTCCTCATGATTACCGCGCATTGCCATCCACCGGAGCAAAACAAAAAGGGCGGGGCCTGCTGCGCTTGCAGGCCCCGCACCGGTTGACACCCGACGGGACACAGCCGGGCGAGACGGATCCGTGCTACCGTCCCGCCTGGCCGCGATGTTCAGCTACAGCTCGTTGGCCGCGTGATACGCCGTGCGGATGGCGCTCGCAATGTCGGCGGTGCGCTCGCCCGAGCAGTCGCCCACGCAGGTCACGGGCACCGTCACGCCGTCCAGGTCAAACGCGTTGGCCTTGGAGCCCACGGCCATCACCACGTAATCGCAGGCGATCTTCACCGGCTCCTCGGCGCCGTCCTCGGTGGTGCGAATGGCCTCCACGCCCTCGTCGGTAATGGCGGTCAGGCGGGTCTTCGCGTGCTGCTCCACGTTGTGCTCGGCAAAGTCGCTCATGACCAGCGGCAAAATGGTCTCGGACTCGCCCGCGGCAATCTTGTCGAGCATCTCCACGATCGCCACCTCGCAGCCGTGCTGCAGCAAGTACTCGGCAGTCTCGGTGCCCACCAGGCCACCGCCAATGACGGCGACGCGTCCCGTAAGCTCCACCTTGCCGGCCAGCACGTCCCAGCTCGAGACGACCTTCCCCGAGTCGGCACCCGGAACGGGGATGACCACGTCGTGCGCGCCCACGGCCACAATCGCGGCGTCGGCGGCGTTGAGGTCCTCAGTGGTAGCGGCATGGTTGAGCTCAACCTTCACGCCCAGGCCGGGCAGAATCTTCTCGTAATACTCGACCGAGCGCATGATCTCGTCCTTGCGCGGAGGCGCGGCCGCCAGCACAATCTGGCCGCCCAGATGATCGCTCGCCTCGTAGACGGTCACGTCGTAGCCGCGCTTGGCCGCCACGCGCGCGGCCTCCAAGCCGGCAATACCGCCGCCCACCACGGCGACCTTCTTGTCGCCCTCGCCCGGCTTGATGGCGATGGTCGCCTCGTCGCCGTTCTCGGCATTGAGCACGCACGAGATGTACTTGCGGTTTTGAATCGCGTCGACGCAGCCCTTGTTGCAATTGAGGCACTCGCGAATGGGCTCACCCGTGGCGGCCTTCAGCGCAATGTCGGGGTCGCACATGAGCGAGCGGCCGTACGCGATGATATCGGCCGAACCGTCTTCCAGAATCTTCTCGCCGGCCTCGACCGAAACAACACGGCCGACAGTGGCCACCGGCACGGAGACCAGGGCCTTGACGCGCTCGGCCACGGGCAGCGTCCAGTTGTAGGGCATGGCGCCCATGGGCGGAATGGTGTCGCCCATGTTGCCGGTATGGTTGGCCTGTGCAACCTGGATCATGTCGATGCCGGCGCCCTCGAGCAGCTTGGCAAACTCGCAGGCCTCATCGGGCTGCAGGCCGCCCTTGCCGCGCGGCGTGCCGTCGGGGTTCTCCATGATCACGGGGAGCTTGTACTCCACCATCAGCTGCGGCGCGGCTTCCTTAATGGCGGCGACAACCTCGAGCGCATAGCGAACGCGGTTCTCGAACGAGCCACCGTACTCGTCGGTGCGCTGGTTGAGGATGGCCGAGCACAGCGAACCCACCAGACGGTCGCCGTGAACCTCGATGGCGTCGATGCCGGCCTGCTGCGCGCGGGCGGCCGAGGCAGCGATGGCCTCCTTGATCTGGGTGAGCTGCTCTACGCTCGCCTCGTTCACAAAGTGCTGCATGTCGTGGTGCAGCTTGGCGTAGGCCTGCTTGCGGATCTCGTTGGACTCGGCCATCTTGGCGGCAAAGGTCTCCTCGTCGCCGGCGGCCTTGGCCTCCTGCGCAGCCTTGGCGGCGGCCATGGAACCCATGACCATGCGGCCGACGCCGGGCACGTCGTACTCGGGGTGGAACAGCTGCAGCGCGACCTTGGCGCCGTGCTTGTGGACGGCGTCGGCCAGTGCCTTAAACGTGGGGATCTGAGCGTCGGTCGCCAGCTTGGGCGTGGGGCTCGCGGTCATGACGGGAGCGACGTCGCCGATGACGATGTAGCTCGCGCCGCCACGGGCCAGACGCTCGTAAAAGGCCAGGCTGCGCTCGCCGATGGAACCGTCGCGCTCCTCGTAGCCGGTGGTAAGCGGCGGGAACATAATGCGGTTCTTGAGCTCAAGGGGGCCAACCGTAATGGGTTGAAGCAGCTTGGACGCGGGTGTGGTCATGGACATTCCTCTCTTGTAGGCGCGGCGGCGATGTTGCCGCGTAGTTGTCTAAAGGATATGGCATGGGAGCACAGTGGCGCAACGGAAATCGGCAGACAGCAGGTAGCGGCAGGTGGATGGGGCGGGGCGGCCCGTCGGTTTGTCTCAATCTGTAACAGTAAGGCCCTATTTTGCCGAGCAACTGTTACAGATTGAGACGAACCAATCTAGCCTGCCGAAACATCTCAATCTGTAACACCTAGCCGCCCAAATCGGGTCTAGATGTTACAGATCGAGATTTTGTTTGAGAGGCCGAGAATTGGACCGAAAACACGGTCCCGGAATAACAAAAAAGCTCGCCGGGTAGGCCGACGAGCTGCAAGTTCTTGGTCGCGGGGGCAGGATTTGAACCTACGACCTCCGGGTTATGAGCCCGGCGAGCTACCAGACTGCTCCACCCCGCAATGTCTGGGCGCCTCATGTGCGCAAGAAAGAATATTACGCGGGAGTTCGGTAAGCGGCAAGGAAAATCTCGTAGAGCATAATTCCTTCATATTTAAAACCCCTCAGCCCCTATCACCGTGAACGAATCGCAGCCGAGCGCCGCCGGCGGCGCGTATACAATGGTGCGCGTCCTTTTACGCCGACACCGGGAGTAGACATGCTGCTCGCTATCGATATGGGTAACACGCAGACGGCCATGGGTCTGTTTGACGGAGACGAGCTGGTGCAGTCGTGGCGCATGCCCACCGACCGTTCCTACACCGCCGACGAGATCCACGTGCGTCTGATGGGCTTCTTTAAGATGTACGACCTCTCGCTCGGCGCGGTCGACGCGATTGCCTTTGCCGGCGTGGTGCCGCAGCTCTCGCGCGAGTGGCACGCCGTGGCCAAGCGCATCGCGGCAGACGCCATCGTCATTGGGCCGCAGACTGCCGCCGTGACCAAGCTGCGTGCAGCGCGCCCCCAGGCCGTGGGTGCCGACCGCGTCGCCAACGCCGTTGCGGCCGAGACTTTCTACGGCGCGCCGGCAATCGTGGTGGACTTTGGCACCGCGACCAATATCGACGTCATCGACGAGGACGGCTATTACATTGGCGGGGCGATTGCGCCGGGCATCCGCATCTCCATGGACGCGCTTGCCGCCCGTGCCGCCAAGCTCGCCAGCGTGCCGCTCGAGGCGCCCGAGCACGCCATCGGTCGCGACACCGAAGAGTGCATCAAGGTCGGCGCCGTGGTGGGCGCTGCCGCCATGGCCGAGGGCCTGGTCGCGCGCATGAAGCGCGAGCTGGGCCGCGAGGATGCCACCGTTATCGCCACGGGCGGTCTCGCCGGCATCGTCGCCGATTCGACCGATGCCTTCGACGTGGTGGACGGCCAACTCACCATCAAGGGCATCTGCGAAATCTACCGCCGCATGCAGAAGCTGGGATAGAGTAAACGCCAGGTCGCAGCAACCAGCCGCCAATCCTATTCCTCAAAAACGAAATTGTTTCAATTTTGAGGAATAGAGACTCCTCGAATACGCCCAGCGCAGCGATATCGTGCATGTTTCCTATTCCTCAAAAACGAAAATTTTTCAGTTTTGAGGAATACGGCGCTGGCAACCCATTCCCCAGATAGGCGAAACCCTCCCCGGCACAGGCCGAAGAGGGCTTCGTTGTCATCGTTATCTTTGAGCGCGGGCGCCTCGCGTTACAGTCCGCGAATCCGTACGGCCTCGGGCGGAAACTCCTGCTCGCCGGCATCGGTCTTGATGGTCGCGCGACCCCAGATGTCCAGGCCCGCAAACACACCGACCGCAAGCGGCAAACCGTTGGGCGACACCGCCGCAACCTGACGACCCAGCAGCGGCACCATATCGAAGTACTCACCCAGCACCGGAGCCAGCGGGCCGGCAGCGCCCTGTGGTGTGTTGGCGGCAACCGCCCAGGTGTCCACGCGGGTCAGCACGGCGGTGGCCAATGCCTCGACCAGCACCTCGTCGGCCATATCCACGCCAAGCTCACCCAGCGCCGCACGCTCAATATCAACCGTCACTGCGGCAAACATGCCCGCGGCACCGGCACCGCCGTTGACGGCGACGCGCGCGAACGACGTCTCAAACGCAGGCGCACCGCACACGATATCGCTCGGCCACTGGATACCTACCTTACCGGCAAGGCCCAACCCCAGCGTCGAAGCCGTGCCCACGAGCGCGTCCATCATGCCCATCGCGGCCACAAACGGCAGGCCGTGGAAGGCGTGCATATTCACATCCGGACGCACGACCAGCGAAAACGTCAGCGAAGCATCGCCCGCGTTCCATGCGCACCAGCCCGCGGACACGCCCTCGCGGCCCGCGTCACGCGCCGCGTCGAGCTCGGTACCGGCGACAACAGCATTCATCTCGATCATCTACATACGCCCCAATTCGCCCACGATATGGCCCACGCGATCCTCGGGTTCCTTGACCTCGACACCGTTGTAGCGGAAGAACCGCGCCGGGTCGTGCATCAGGTCCTCGAGCGGCACCAGCACAAAGTCGCGCTCGCCGATCAGCGGATGCGGCAGGCGCAGCTTCTTGCCGCCGTGGGTCTCGCCGTCCATCCACAGCAGGTCCAAGTCGATGGTGCGCGGACCGTTGGCCTTGGCCTTTTTGGAGCGGTCGCGACCCAGCTCGGCCTCGATCTTCATGAGCTCGTCGAGCAGCACCAACGGCGCCAGCTCGGTCTTAATCTCGATGACGGCGTTGGCAAACGCGTCCTGGCGCGTCTCGTAGGCCGGCTCGCTCTCGTAGATCTTGGAGGAGTTGGACACGCAGGTGAGTGGAATCTCGGCGATCATGTCGCGTGCGGCGCGGATGTTGTCACAGCGATGCCCCAGGTTGGAGCCCACGGCCACAAACGCGCGGCGCGGCTGCGGCTTGGCAACCGCCCAGTAGCCGTTCAGGAACTGCGCAAAGCCCGCGGCGTCGTGCACGCGCACGATGTTGGCACCGGCCTGGATGGCGCCCAGGCACACGCCAAACGTAGCGGCATCGCGCTCGGCGGCCTCGGTCACGCCCGAGACGGCGCCCACAAAGCGCTTGCGCGATACGGCGCACATGAGCGGATAGCCCAGTGACGCCATCTTGGCAGTCTCGCGCTGGATGACGATGTCCTCGTTGGCCGTCTTGCCAAAGCCCGGACCGGGATCGATGCAGATGCGGTCGCGCGACACGCCGGCGTGGATGAGCGTGCGGGCCTGGTCGGACAGAAAGCCCATGACGCGGCGCATGATGGGCGCCGAATCGGGCAGGGTGAAGCGGCGGAGCTGCGAGGTGGGCACGTAGGCTTCCTCGCGGCGGGCGCTGCGGCGCATCATGGCGGCCAGGCGGTCATTGGGCTCCGATGCGGCCTCGGTGGCCTCGGGCGCGGGCGCGACGGTCTCGGCGGCAGCAGCCTGCTCGGCGGCCGGCGTCTCCTGCTCGCTTGCAGGCTCGGTCGCGGGCTCAGGTTCGCCAAACGGCAACGAGGGCTGCACCACGCCGCCCGGAAGCTTGGCCTCCGGCTTAGGCTCGCCCAGCAACTTGCCGCGACGGCGACGGGCCGGCTTCTCGGCCTCGCGCGCGGCCTCGGCAGCCGCTTCGCGTGCCTTCTCGGCAACAAACGCCGCTGCCGAGGTATCGAGCTGCACCGTTGCGTGCGTGCGCGCGGGCGCGGCGACCTCGCCGGCATGCATCACGATGACGCCGCAGGTGCTCGTCTTAACAAACTCGACCATCTTGGGGTCGGTGAAGCCGGTCACGTCGTTGACGATCGAGGCGCCGCAGCGCACGGCCGCCTTGGCAACCGCCACATGACGCGTGTCAATCGAGACGATGGCGCCCTCTTTGGCCAGCGCGCGCACCACGGGCAGCACGCGGCGCGCTTCCTCATCGGGATTGACCGGGGTAAAGCCGGGGCGCGTGGACTCACCGCCCACGTCGATGATGTCGGCGCCGGCGTCGAGCATCGCCAGGCCATACTCGATCGCGGCATCCGGGTCGAAGTGCTCCCCGCCATCGCTAAACGAATCGGGCGTCACGTTGAGGACGCCCATGATGCGCGGGCGGTCAAAGCTGAGCTCATACTTTCCGCACCGCCATGTCTTGCTGTCGTTCGCCATGAACATCCTCCTAAAATGCCCACGCCGCCGAGCTTGGGGAGCTGGCGGCGGGGTCGCTTTGCACTCAGTCTTTCTATTGTATCCGCGCACGCGGGCTAGAACGCAAACGCGGCCGCGATGTCGCAAGAAATCAGCAGGTCGGCATTTGCATCCTGATCGGTAGGCGCCAAATTGCAAATGGCCAGCGTATCGCCGGTAAAGTAACGCGTAAGGCCCGCCGCCGGATACACCGCGAGCGAGGTCCCACCCACAATGAGGGCATCGGCCGCGGCGATGGCGGCAACGGCACCGGTCAACACATGCTCGTCGAGCGGCTCTTCGTAGAGCACCACATCGGGCTTGATGCGACCACCGCACGCAGGGCACACGGGCACGCCCGCGGCGTCCTCGTGCTCGCGCGAGCAAATCCACTCGGCGCTATAGACCGCGCCGCACGACTGACAAATGTTGCGATGGACCGATCCGTGCAACTCAAACACGCGCTGCGAGCCCGCCATCTGACGCAAGCCGTCGATGTTTTGCGTCACCACGGCATCAAGCTTGCCGACGCGCTCCAGCTCGGCCAGCTTGGTGTGGCAGCGGTTGGGCTTAGCGTTAAGCGCAATCATCTTGGTTCGGTAAAAGTCGAAGAACTCCGCCGGATGTGTCTCGTAAAAGCTGTGCGACAGCATGCTCTCGGGCGGATAGGCAAACTGCTGGTGATACAGGCCGTCCACGCTGCGAAAATCGGGAATGCCGCTTGCCGTGGAAACACCAGCGCCGCCAAAGAACACCACGTGCTCGTGGGTATTGAACAGCTCCGCCAGCGCGGCGGAGGCCTGCTTGGGATCTGTTATCGCTTGCGTCATGTTTGTCCTCCGTCCATGTTGGTCGGGGCGGCCGCGATTGCGCCGTCGTCCGCGGGGCCCGCCCCGCCCCTGTTGCGCTAATCTTAAGCCTGCCAACCCCGTCGAAAGGACACCATGCCTCAGACTTACACTTTCGCCTCGTGGAACGTCAACGGCCTGCGCGCCGTGCTCAAAAAGGACCCGAGCTTTATCCAGATTGCGCAAGAACTCGACGTCGATATCCTGGCGCTGCAAGAGACCAAGCTGCAAGAAGGCCAGGTCGATATTGACCTGCCCGGCTATCACCAAACCTGGAGCTACGCCGAGCGTAAAGGCTATTCGGGCACTGCGGTCTTTAGCCGCCAGGAACCGCTGCGCGTGCTGCACGCCGATGCGCTGCTGCCCTACGCCGGCGAGGGTGAGGCAGCTGAGCTCGTTGCCCAAGCCGCGACCGAGGGCCGTGTCTGCGCGCTGGAGTTCGACAAATTCTGGTTTGTCGACGTCTATACGCCCAACGCCCAAAATGAGCTCGCGCGCATCGATGTGCGCATGGCCTGGGACGATGCCTACCGCGGCTTTTTGAACGCACTCGAGCGCGAGACCGGCAAACCCGTCGTGACCTGCGGCGACTTTAACGTGGCGCACGAGGAAATCGACCTTAAGAACCCCAAGTCCAACCGCGGCAACGCCGGCTTTTCGGACGAAGAACGCGGCAAGTTTACCGAGCTGCTCAACGCCGGCTTTACCGATACCTGGCGCACGGCAAACCCCGACGTCGAGGGCGTCTACAGCTGGTGGAGCTATCGCTTTAATGCCCGCAAGAACAACGCAGGCTGGCGCATCGACTACTTCCTGGTAAGCGACGCAATCGCCGACAACGTACGCGACACCGGCATCCGCGGCGACATCTTCGGCAGCGACCACTGCCCCGTCACCCTTACGTTGGAGCTCTAACTCCAGCTGCCCCCGGAGACGAAGGAAAACGGATCATTTTGGGCCTCGTGGGGGTATCCGCGTGACCCATCCGCCACGAAACACGCCCATCTACTACGTTTAAGCCACTACCCTCAACCACAGCGAACAACGCAAAAAGAAAACCGCAGGTAGAAAGCCTGCGGTTTTTCATAAAACGCGGTTGTGTTTGGGGGTGTCGGGCCAAACGTAGTAGATAGGCCGATTCCGTGGCGGGCGGGTTCAGCTGATTCCCTGGGAACGTCTGGAGGCGAAAGAAAACGGATCAATTTGGCTCTCTGAGGGCCACGATGCCCGTCGTATCAGCCGGCTATTTCAAAACTATGCCGGTTTACGGGGCTGAATCGCGAACCCCCAACCATACGCAATTCCGAAATAATAAAACCGCAGGTAAACGGCTTGCTCTATTTCAAAAATAGCCGGCATGGTCTGCTTGTGCCAATCTGGCCCCGTAAACCGGCATAGTTTTGAAATGGCACTTCGGCAGTATTGATTCCCGCCCCGGCGCAACCAGCCCTACAGCCCGTATTTCACGACGACACGGTTAATGCGACGGCACCAAGGCTTGTACAAGGCGGCCAAAAACACGCAGGTCGCAAGGCCGTGCGTAATATCGAACGGCACTGCCGTGGCAAGACGCGCCACGGCACCCGCCCAAGTAAGCGGCTGTACAAAACCAATGATGTCATACGCGTTGATCACGACGCCATACAGCAAGCCCGACGCAAAGCCATACGCCAACAGCGCCGGCATTCGCACGGTGCCGTCGGCGCGGTCGAACGCGCCCGCATGCGCCAGTGCGCCACCGATATAGCCCACCAGACCCCAGGCATACATCTGCCACGGCGTCCACATGCCCTGCCCAAAAAAGAAATTGCTGGTCAGCGCTGCCAACGCGCCAACCATAAAACCATTGCGGCGACCAAGCGTCGCCCCCGCGATAATGGCGATGGCGCTCACCGGTTTAAAGTCGGGAATGGGGCCAAACAAGATGCGCCCCGCCGCGGCCAACGCCGCCAACACCAGCGTGGGCATAATCTGGCGCAGGCCCGGGCGCGACGCCTCGTAACCCGCAAAGAACAGCGCAAGCACCAGCGCCACCACGACAAGCATGGCAAGCGCCGCCTGCTCAATACCTGCCAGCAACGCTGCAGCCATCACCGCAGGAACCGCCAGCAGCAGCGGGATTTCCATATGTTGCAAGACACGCGACAACGGCAGCCCCCATCAAACGAATGTCCGTTTATGGTAGCACGGGCAAAATGAGGCCGACCAATCCCCCGGCCGGCCTTGGCTGCCAGTCGATCAGGCTTTCGCCACGCGACCGGTCTGGGCGCTATTCGCCCGTAACTTTAGCGGCAATGGCCGCGACAAAAGGGTCAAACAGCAAGCCGCCCACAACGACAAAGGCCCATCCACCTACCACAAGACGAACCCAACGGGATAAAAACGGCACACCGTCGATAACGCCAACGCCTGACTGAAACGCGACTTCAAATAGCCCGATAATGCAGAAGAGCAGAGTAGCGCCCACAACGGTTCCGCAAATCCGTGCGCCCGGAGTGTTCCGATCAAAACCAAAAAACTCAACGCACGTCTCAATTGCTTTGCCAAAGAGCGGCAAAAAACCTACGAACTGTGCAATACCGATGGCCAGAATAAGCTGCCCCCAGAAACCAGTAAGTCCCTGAAAATCTAAACCAGGCTTTCCCTCAACAATCGGTAGAAATGAACACATGAATAGAGGATTAACGATGCCGTTGAGAATTGTCACAGCGGTACTCTTTTTTAGTGTCAAGTAGACCAGCTCCTTTTGCTCTAGTCGGCCAGGCCCAAAGGGCGAAAGCAGGTGTTACATAAGTGAATCGGGAGATGGCAGGAATGGAGACGCCAGCGCCGTCGCGCCAAACAAAACAGCGCACCCAAGTAGAAGTGTTTCATAGCTCTCGCCAATGCAGAAGGAGAGGGCCACGGGAATCAAAAACGTAAACCCCAGCGAAACCGTGCTCACCACGCCGCCGGCGCTTCCCGCAAGCCCCTCGCGCACCTCGGGCAACATGTAGGGCAACGACTGAACGACCGGGCCGGCGACGGCGGTCGAAACGCCAATCGCAAACATGAGCCCTACAGAAGGCTGAGAGACAAAAGCCTCTCCGGCCCACATAAGAGCACTCCCCGCCATTGCGGCGATGGCCATAAACACGCGATAGTCGCCAAATTGCGCTCGCACGTAGGGGCCGGCCACGCTGCCGACAATCGACCCAAGCGTTACGAAAGAGGCAAGAAGCCCGGCGACCTGGGGTTCGGTTGAAGCCTCAAGTGCTGAGACAAGATAGCCCGAGTACGCTGTAGCCGATGCAAGGGCAACTCCAAGCAGTATCGCCACGAGCCAAACCATCGGCATCTTGATTACCATCGCAAACGCACTTGCCGACGATGCAGTAGATTCCGCGCCCTGAACGCCAAAGCCATCTGCAGTCTGCAGAACATCTGCCGATGGCGCAACCAGCAGCCACAGCAATCCAAACACGGCAAATAAAACGGCAGCAAGGACACATGCTCGTCCGGGCGTTGCAAAGAGAGGAGAGGTTGCAAGCGAGCAGGCGATTCCGCCCGACCCCGCAGCGTAGAACCATCCCATGGCCCTATCGGTTTCTCCGCCAAAAGCGGAACCAAGCACTTTTAGAACGATGGCATTCACGACGCATGGCGCCGCGCCCAGAAGCATGGTCGCGGTGAACAGCGTCGCAAACGATGCGCACTCCGTGCGAGCAACCGCCGCAATTGCAGAAATCGCCGATGCGATGAATACGAGCGCTTTCACGCCATATCGATCAGCACAAACGCCGACAGGCATGCCAAATACAACGGCAGGAACAAACGGGGCAAACAGGACGGCCGAAAACTCGGCCGAGGTCAGATGCAGGTCCGACACAACCAGATGTGCCAATCCCGACACCTGATACTGCGCGTAGTTCGCAACAAACACGATGCCGCATACCACAAATAACAGGGCATATTTTTCGACCGTCCCTTTGCTCACGTTCATCACCCTATCTATGCTTCATCCTTGCGATAGACGACGCGTCCGTTAAAAATCGTCGTCTCGACTTCAAGGTCACGAAGCGTCATCGGATTCATTTCAAACGGATTGCCCGACAGGATGACGATGTCGGCAAGCTTACCAGCGGCAAGGCTGCCCAAACGGCGCTCAAACCCCTCGACATATGCGGAGCCGAGCGTGTGCGCCTGCAGAGTCTCGCCGAGCGTCAGGGCATTCTCGCGGAAGTATCCCTCCGCCGGATGCCCGTCAAACTCGCTACGCGTCACCGCGGCATACACGGTATCGATAGGATCGATCGACATCACCGCAGGCCAGTCAGTACCAAGCCCTAAGTGGATTCCGCCATCGGTCTCTTCCCTATAGCGCCACATGTGGCTCATGCGCTCTTCGCCAAGAGACCCCTCGTACACGCCCTGCCCAAGGCCTCCGATGGGATGCTGCGGCTGAATCGCAGCATTAATGCCCAGGCGCTTCATGCGAGCAATATCCTCGAGCTTCAGGTTGTCCGTGTGCTCGATAGCAAAACGCGTCCCTTTGTTGCCGCACACATCCTCGGCACGCTCGACGGCATCGACAATCATCGTGGCCGATGCGTCACCGATAGCATGGATGCGGACATCGAAGCCATTCTTATTAGCCTCGAGCACCATGCGGTCAAGCGTCTCCTGGTTGCACGCCGGCTCGCCGCGGAAGTCCTTTCCCGTGGGGGCGTTAAGATACGGCTCGTGCATGTAGGCCGTGTAGGCCTCGGGGCAGCCGTCCAAAATGTACTTGAGACCCGCCATGCGCACGCGCTCGCTGTGATGACGCGCACGCAGCGCCTGCGACTCTGCCATCGGAGCATCGAGTGCAGAATAGTAGCTGATGCGCAGCGTGCTCAGGTCCTCGCTCGCCAGTCGGTCATAGATGTCGTACACACCGGGCGTGGTCACGCCCAAAGGATACATATCGCCAATCGAAGTGATGCCGAGCTTGTTAAACTTGCGCATCGACTTGAGCAGCGAGGCATCAAGATCCGGTTTATTGAGCACAACATCGAGCAAGATGTTCGTCGCCTGGGGCTCGGATAAAAAGCCATTCGGCTCGCCGTTGTCAAAGTGGCGAATAAGACCACCTTCAGGCGTCGGTGTATTGCGATCAATACCGACCGCCCTAAGCGCGGCGGTATTGCACCACACCACGTGCATCGAAAAATCCGAGAGCACGATCGGGCGGTCGATATCGAGTGCATCGAGGCTGCGGCAGTCAGGGTCAATCGGGTTTTCCCATGCAGGCGAATACCAACCCTGGCCGTAAATCCACGGATTGTCAGGATGCTCGGCGGCAAACTTGGCAACAGCATCCACGCAAGCCCGCTCGCTCGGCAGAAACATCAGATCGCAACAGAAGTCTTCATCCTTCTGGATTGAGCCGAGCGCAAAGTGCATGTGCGAATCGTTGAATCCGGGCATGACCAGTTTGTTGCCGGCGTCAATGACCTCGGTATCGGGACCGATAAACGGCTGCACCTTGTCGGGAGAGCCCACGGCCACAATCTCGCTGCCGCGAACTGCAACGCACCCAGCGCGAGGCTCAAGTTCCTCGGCCGTAAACAGCGCCGTCGTCTTAAGGACGATATCGGCAGGGACTACCGCCTCCATGGCTACTCACTGTCCTTAGCGACGGCGGCCTGCATGGCCTTGCGACCGAGCTCGGGCAGGAAGAAAACCGGAACCACGGAAAGCAGGAAGCAGAGGCTCTCGAGACCCATGTTCATAGTGTAATCGGCACCGGCAATGGCGGAGATACCGATAGGCAGGAAATAGCTCATGAGCAGGGAGATGGTACCCACGATACCGCCAGCGGAACCAGCATACTTATCACCAATCTCGGGAAGGAGAACAGGCATGGACTGCATAATCGGGCCGTTGATGGCGGTAAAGAAGCCATTGATGACCAAAATCGTCCACAGAAGGAAGCCGACCGGGGTGTACCACGTCACGAACATCGATATGGCACCGATGAGAGTAGTGACGATGAGGAAACCCTTGAACTTCCCAAGCTTATCGCAGAACGCAGGCCCAACGATGCAGCCGAAAAAGCTGCCGACGGTAACAATTGCGGCCATGAAACCAGCAGTGGCGACGTCTATGCCCTTGCCAAGCTGAAGCGCCTGAGGCAGGAAACCGGCATAGGCAGTGGTAGAGGCAAGTCCAAAACCGACGCCGATGGAGATTAGCCACACGCCAGGACTCTTGATAGCAACCTTGAGGTAGTCGAGCACGGGCTCGGGCTCGGGGAGCGATTGCCCCTCGGGCACATCTCGGTCAAGCACGATCCAAAGAACCCAGGAGATGGTCATGACGACAGCAGCGACCATATAAGAGTTAAAGACGCTGCCGAACAAGCCAGCACAGATCTGAGCGACAACGATGGCAACGCACGAAGCCGCGTAGAACAAGCCCATGGCGAAACCAGTCTGTTCACGGAACCAGGTGCCGAGCACCTTGATGAGGTTGGCGTTGAGTGCCGAGATTCCCATGCCAATCAGGAACATCGATGCCATCTGCATCGTGAACGAATCGAGCGTAAAGCAGCGGAAAAAACCGCCGGCAACCGAAATTGCGGTGCAAACCGTGACAACTTTCTTAGAACCGATACGGTCACCAAGGGCACCCAGCGGAATTGAGAAGAAAACGGCGGTAAGCATAGGAACGAGGAACAGCATCGAAAAGCCGACGGTATCGATATTGAGCATAGGCATGACCTCGACGGCGAGTGCTGAGACCTGGTACTGCATGTAGTTAGCCATAAAGCACAGCAAGCAAACGACTGAAACAATCGCCCAACGCCATGAAGGAAGCTTCTCTTCCATGATGACTCCTTTAATAAGTCGGAATAATCAAACAGCTTGGAGAACCGGGCCCTGGCTCTTAGGTATTCATATTTTGCGATTGGCCCCTCACCGAAACCATTCGGCTAACGGCTTATCATCATTCGAAAAAAGGAGTAGTATCTCTACGCAAATTAACTAAAATGCCAGCTAAACCACTACGCAATCTCATCGGAGGTCATCTTGAGCTTTTTGTCCGATTCTGAATGGCTCTGCTTAAACGATCTCGTGCTTTCGATTAATTCCATCGACAGCGACCGCGAGTTTCGCTCGACCGTCCTCAAAAAGCTGCGTTTTCTCATCCCCTACGAGTCGGCTGCATTTTTCCTGAGCGACCTTTCCAGGGATCTCGTATCCACCCCGCAAGAATGGAAAACGCGCGTCTTTCTTGACCCTCTTGGCATCGATGTCCCCGCTGGGATGCTCGAGCTCTACACCGAAAAGTACTGGCAGCAGGACATGATCGTCGCCCACCGCAATCTTACGCGCTCGACGGTGCTGCGCGAGTCCGATCAGCTCAGCCCTGGCGATATCGACAGCAGTTATATGAAGGATTATCTTGGCGGCCGCCACGTCGTCAACGTCAGTTTCTTTAATGACGAGGGCTTTTTGGGATCGCTCAATCTTAATCGCAAGAAAGAAGAGGGCGACTTTAGCGATCGCGAAGTTCAAATCCTTGAGCTCATCGAACCACACCTCACGAACCGACTATCAAAATGGCGTGTACGCGCCGACCGCAGCTCGTCTGAAATCGTATTTGCTCACGACTACGACGTCTCAGCGCGCGAAATCGATGTGTGTCGTTGCGTGTTATCGGGCATGGACAACGCGGCCATCGCCGAAGAGCTCTCCATCAGCACCGGCACCGTTAAAAAGCATCTGGAGAACATCTTTCGAAAAACACAGGTCAACAGCCGCGTTGGGCTCATGGCGCTCCTTCAGCAGTACACGGCGCTCAAGCAGTAAGACCGTTCTCGCCCGCGAACCCGCTCACGCCCTATAAAACACGTTGTCGGCAAAGAAGTCGGTCGGCGGCTCCATGCAGGCGATCTCGCCGTCAAACATCATGGAAATGTCATCGGCTACCTGCTCGGCAAAATCCAGGTCGTGCGTTGCCATGATGACGGTGCCGCCAGCCCGCGCATGGTCGCGCAGGGCGCGGGCGATGATGCGGCGGCTGGCCAGGTCCAGACCCTTGGTAGGCTCATCAAGCAATAGCAGTTCGGGGCCGATTAGCAGTAGCTTTGCCAACGCAAGCAGTTGGCGCTGTCCGCCCGAAAGGTCATAGGGGTGGCGTTCCCCTAAGCCCGCGAGCCCCAGACTCACCGCGCGCTCCCGCGCCATATCCTCGCCGTACCCGCAGGTCGAAGCCCATTCCATCAGCTCGTCGCGCACCGTCTCGGCAACCAGCAGGGCCTTGGGGTTCTGCGGCAGCAGCGCAGCCGAGGCCGCCCCGCGCACCATACGACCACGTTGCAGCTTGGCAGTCTTGGCCAGCACCGAAAGCATCGTCGACTTACCGCATCCGTTGCCGCCCACGATCGCATGCACCGCACCGGCCGAAAACGCCACGTCGAGCCCGCGCAGCACCCAACCGCCCGCGCGATCGTAGCGAAACCAGCTCCCTGCCAGGGTGGTAGCCGACCCGCCGTGCATTTTTTGGAGTATTCTGCTCCCATCCGTGCGCGGGAAGGCTTCCGAGCCGTTCTCGAGCGACGTTTGCGCCACAAATTCGGACGATTTGTCCAATTTCGAACTTTTTTTCGCGCTCGATACGTCCCCGGGCGGCTCCAGAGAGCCCAAATTGTCCTCACGCCTGCTGAATACTCCGTTTTTTGCACATCGGACGGCACCCCACCCCAACATGTCGTCGGAAAACAGCGATTCTCGGCGTCCCAAAGAAGCCATATCCGCCACCTCGCGCACGCGACCGTCCTCAATCCGGTACGCACACGTCGCATATTCGAGCATCGGGCGCGGCTGGTGCGTTGCCACAACAACCGTGCAACCCAGCTCGCGGTTCACGCGAAACAGCGCGTGCAGAAAATTTTTCTCGGCAACAGGATCGAGCTGGGACGTGGGCTCGTCGAGCAGCAGCACGCGCGGGCGCAAGGCCAGCACGGCCGCCAACGACAGCAGCTGCTTGCGTCCGCCCGAAAGCGCATCGGTATCGCGGTGAAGCCAATCTTCCAGTCCAAAGAAATAGCTGGTCTCAGCTACGCGACGGCGCATCTCGTCGCGCGACACACCCAGATTCTCTAGGCCAAACGCCATCTCGTGCCACACGGTTTCGCACACGATCTGGTTCTCGGGATCCTGGAACACATAACCCACGCGCTCCGCCGATGCCCGCACGTCCATGTCGGCGACGGGCTCGCCCAGCACGCGCAGCTCGCCGGAGCGCGTACCCGCCGGAGCGATCTCGGGCTTGAGCAGCGACAGCAGCGTCGATTTGCCCGACCCGGTACCGCCAACAAGCAGCGCAAACGCACCTTGGGAAACACGCCAATCAAGTCCCTCGAGCACCGGTGCCTCGGCCCCGGGATAGGCAAAACTAAGGCCTCGCACCTCAATCGCCGGCGCGGCCGAGCCATATGCCACACCCGCCGCCGAGCTCCTATCAAACCGAGCCATCAGCCAAACCTCTTCTCATCAATCGCATGCAACGCGCAAGGCAGCACCATCCAGGCAGCGTACACGACATAGCCCGGCCACGGCGCCGGCACCGAGAGCTGCGGATAAAACGAATACTGCGTCGTCGCGGTCCACGCCACTGCCGCCGTGGCCACGCCAAACAACGCAAGCCCAACCAGCGCGGCAACGTCGCTGCGCCCCAGTCGATACCGCGCATACGTCGTTCGACGCGTCGCGGCGCCCCACCCACGGGAGCGCATGGCGTCCGCGCGCTCCAGCGAATCTTCCATGCCCCAGCCCATCAACACACTCGATGCCCGCAAACGCGAACGCACGGGGTCGGCCGGCGCGCGGCCCGGCACATCGATCGCGTCCTGCACCGCCAGCACCGTGCGGCCGCGGCGCAAAAACTGCGGGATAAGCCTCATGCACATCGAGATCATGAGCGCAATCACCGGTGCGGCATTGCCCAGCAGCGCGAGCACCTTGTCGTATTCGAGCATCGACGCCGCCGCCTCAAACCACAGCACGCTCGCCACAAACAGCCCGCCCATGCACGGGCCGTATACCATGCTCTCCAGATACACCGCGCGCATGCCAATACGGAACAGCTCCGTCGAGCCCGAGGCGCTAAACAGCGGATTGAGCACCGCGACGATCAAAATCACCGGCAGCTGCCAGCGGAGCGCGCCCAGCGTGCGGGCAGCCCCACGCGTCGCAAATCCATACGCCAGCCCGCCCGCAAGTGACAGCGCAATCAGTACCGGCTGCATCGAGAACATAGTGAGCCCCAGCGTCAGCACTATATAGAGTGCCGGCACAGCCGGATGCGACATCGAGAATGCCGCGACGGGCCCGCCGCCAAACTCCTCTCGTATGTTATCCACGGGCACCCCCGTTCCCTCGCTCAAACAACAGCTCCGCAGCACCGCCAACGCCGCACGCACGCAGTGCAAACGCCACGCCGGCGGCGCAAGCCTCAACCGCCGCAAACCAATCGTTACGCGCTCGTCATATGCCTGCGGTATCATATTGCGCCGTGTATCGTTTCCAAACACACGTCTCTATAACGTAACAGGAGATCACATGGACGCAACCGCAATTATCCTCGCTGCCGGCGAGGGCACCCGCATGAAGTCGAACCACTGCAAGGTTTCGCACAAGATCCTGGGTAAGCCCATGGTCCAGTGGATCGTCGACGCTACCATCAAGGCCGGCTGCAGCCGCGTCGTGGTCGTCATCGGCAGCCACGCCGACGAGATGCGCGCCCTCATCGACGGCGCCTACGCCAACAGCGCCACCAAGGTCGAGTGCGTCGAGCAGACCGAGCGCCTGGGCACCGGCCACGCCGTAAAGGTCGCGCTCGAGGCCTGCGGCATCACGCAAGGCCCCGTCGTCGTGCTCAACGGCGACCTGCCGCTCATCACCGCCGACACCGTCGCCAAGTTCGCGCAAACCGTCGCCACCGGCGAGCTCGCCTGCACCGTCATGACCATGACCCCGCCCGATCCTTTCGGCTACGGCCGCATCAAGCTGGGCGCCGATGGTCAGATCGAGCGCATCATCGAGCAGAAGGACTGCACGCCCGAGCAGGCCGCCACGCTGCTGGAGTGCAACGCCGGCTGCTACGCATTTGACGGCACGCAGCTCGCCGCCCACATCAACGAGATCGGCAACGACAACGCGCAATCCGAGTACTACCTGCCCGACATGCTCGAGATCCTCAAAGGCCACGGCCAGGCTGTCTCCATCTTCCACTGCGACGACTACCGCGACGGCCTGGGCGTCAACAGCCGCATCCAGCTCGCACAGCTCACCGCCATCGCGCGCGACCGCATCAACGAGCACTGGATGGCCGAGGGCGTTACCTTCATCGACCCCACACAGGCCTGGATCGGCCCCGATGCCGTTATCGGCCGCGATACCGTCGTGTGGCCGCAGACGCACCTGATCGGCCACGTCACCGTGGGCGAGGAGTGCCAGCTCGGTCCCAACAGCCGCCTCACCGACACCACCGTCGGCAGCGGCTGCACCATCGATGAGACCATCGCCATTGAGGCCGTCATCGAGAACGGCGTCGACTGCGGTCCGCGCGCCTACCTGCGCCCGGGCACCCACATGCTCGACGGCTCCAAGGCCGGCACGCACGTGGAGATCAAGAAGTCCACGATCGGCGAGGGTTCCAAGGTGCCCCACCTGTCCTACATCGGCGACACCACCATGGGCTCCGGCGTCAACGTGGGCGCGGGCTCCATCACCTGCAACTACGATGGCGTGCACAAGCACAAGACCGTCATCGGCAAGGACGCCTTCATTGGCTCCGACACCATGATGGTCGCGCCCGCCCAGATCGGCGACGGTGCACTCGTGGCCGCCGGCTCCGTCATCACCGAGCCGGTCCCGGCAGACGCGCTCGGTCTGGGCCGCGCCCGTCAGGTAAATATTGAGGGCTGGGCCGCCGATTACCGCCGCCGCCTGCACGAGGACGACGAGGTATAACGTTTTACCAAGCACAAAAGGAGCTGCTCCATGGGGGCGGCTCCTTTTTCTATCGTGACCTGCGCAACCGGATGAGTGGTCGGTTCGTGTCCGTTGGCGGTAAAGACGTTATCAAGACCCGATAAACCCCGCCGCGCGGTTACAATGCAACAAGGCATCTATATGGCATTCGATGTATAAAGGAGAAGGGTAATGCCGATTAATGATCCCGAGAAGTCGGAGAATATGCGCAAGTCCATCCGCGTGTATTCCGGTTCCTCCAACCGTCCCCTCGCTCAGAAGATTGCTGAGTACCTTGGGGTCGAGCTTTCGGGCCTTACGCTAAAGCAGTTCGCCAATGGTGAGATTTACGCCCGCTACGACGAGACCGTCCGCGGCGCCGACGTCTTCCTGATTCAGTCCGTGGCCGGCGGCAACGTCAACGACATGCTCATGGAGCTGCTCATCGCCACCGACGCTGCCAAGCGCGCATCCGCCCGCTCCATCACCGCCGTTATCACCCACTACGGCTATGCCCGCCAGGACCGCAAGGCCGGCCCGCGCGAGCCCATCACCGCCCGCCTCGTCGCCAACCTGCTCGAGCGTGCCGGCGTCAACCGCATCATCACCCTCGACCTGCACCAGGGCCAGATCCAGGGCTTCTTCGATATCCCGGTTAACCACCTGTCCGCACTGCCGCTATTTGGCCAGTACTACAACGACATGCACTTCGACACCGACAACCTGGTTGTCGTCTCCCCCGACGTGGGTCGCGCCAAGGCCGCCAAGAAGCTGTCCGACATGCTCGGCTGCGACCTGGCCATCGCCCACAAGGGCCGTCCGCGCCACAACGCCGCCGAGGTCATGGGCATCATCGGTGACATCAAGGGCAAGACCTGCATCATCAACGACGACATGATCGACACTGCTGGCACCCTGTGCGCCAACGTCAAGGAGCTCAAGGCTATGGGCGCCGGCGACATCTACGTCTGCGCCACCCACGGCATCTTCTCCGGTCCGGCCATCGAGCGCCTGAACGATGCCCCCATCGTCGAGTGCGTCGTCACCGACGCCATCCCCGTCGAGGTCGGCGGCAAGATCAAGACTATCTCGGTCGCCGAGGAGTTCGCTCAGGCCATCTCCGCCGTTTACCACGAGGAGCCCGTCTCCACGCTCGTCGGCGGCGACTTCGCGCTGTAGTCGCATCGTCCTTGCAACCCGGCGCATCGCCGCCGGAACAGAAGAAACCCCCGCGCTCCCCCTTGCTTCGCAAAGGTCGCGCGGGGGTTTCTTCTGTTCCGGCGGCTCGCTCTGCCGCGGCCGCGCTTTTGTCTGGTGGGATTTCGCTGAAACGAAGTCTCGCCTTCGGCGGGCGTGGTAGCCTTTGTCGTTGAACGAACTACTTATGTAACGAAAGGAAGCCTATGGCAGCTGCACAGCCGCTTAAGATTCGCATGGTTGCCGGACTTGGCAACCCGGGTGAGGAATATGCCGAGACCCGCCACAACGCCGGCTTTAAGGCGATCGATGAGCTGGCCCGTCAGGCCGGTGTCACGTACTGGAAAAACCAGGCCGGCGCCGAGGTCGCACTCATCAACATCAACGATCCCGAGGAAGAGGGTGGCAAGCGCCAGATCGTGCTGGTCAAGCCGCAGTCGTACATGAACACCTCGGGCGGACCCATCTCCAAGCTCTGCCGCGAGTACAAGATCAAGGCCGAGGAGCTGCTCGTGATTCACGACGAGCTCGACATTCCCGCCGGTGACGTGCGCGTCAAGGTGGGCGGAGGCCATGCCGGTCACAACGGCCTGCGCTCCATCATCGACAAGATGGGCAGCCGCGACTTTAGCCGTATCCGCACCGGCATCGGCAACCCTCCCGGCAAGATGGCCGTGGCAGACTATGTGCTCAAGCAGCTGCGCGCCCGCGAGGCCGAGGACTTCCAGGACACCTGCGCCCGCGCCGCAGATGCCGCCGGTCTGGCCATCGTCCACGGCGTAATCTACGCCCGCGACCACGTCAACGGCGCCGCCTCCGCCAACGGCAAGCACTAAAACCTACCGTTTAGGGACAGGTTTATTTTGGCAGGTTTTATCTGCGGAAACGCCCCGGTGGCCGCATCGCAATAAACCCCGCACCGCCATACACGCATAACACCCCAAAGGGGGCCGGCCTCATCACAAGCCGAGGCCGGCCCCCTTTGCCGTTTTGCCTGATAAAACCGACCAAAATAAACCTATCCCTATTTGGTAGGTCGAAGTGGATAAACCCTTTTCCCAACCGCCGAAGACACACGTAAACAGCATGTCCATGAGGGTATAATTTGCACCGTATGTCTGCACAACGCCTGTGCGCGTACGGTTTTACTCGGGCTACCGTCCATTTCCGTGGAGGCACGGTTCGGCGGCCCTAACAAGAGAGGGGTTCTATGTATAAGATCCTGGAGAAGACGCAGTTCTCGGAGAAGGTGTTCAAGTTCCGCATCGAGGCGCCCGCGATCGCCAAGCATGCGCACGCTGGACAGTTCCTCATGGTTCGCGCCAACGAGACGGGCGAGCGCGTCCCGTTTACCCTAGCTGGTTGGAACGGTGACGAGGGCTGGGTCGAGTTCATCTTCATGGTGATCGGCAAGACCACCGAGATGCTTTCCACCTATGAGGCCGGCGAGTCACTGCGCGACGTCGTGGGCCCGCTGGGCGTTCCCACCGAGATGGCCGAGGGCCCCTGCGCCGTCATTGGCGGCGGCGTCGGCCTGGCAATTGCCTTCCCGGTCGCCAAGCACCTGGTCGAGACCGGCCACGAGGTCCACGCCATCATGGGCGCCCGCACCAAGGACCTCCTGCTCATGGAGGACCAGTTCCGCGAGCTCCTCGACGAGGACCACATCCATATCACCACCGATGACGGCTCCTACGGCGAGCAGGGCGTTGTCACCGCTCCGCTGGAGCGCCTGCTGCAGGACAAGGCCGTGAGCCAGGTCTTCTGCGTCGGCCCCGTTCCGATGATGAAGTTCTCGACCCTCACCGCGCAGAAGTACGACACCCCCATTACCGCGTCCCTCAACCCCATCATGGTTGACGGCACCGGCATGTGCGGCTGCTGCCGCGTCGAGGTGGGCGGCGTGACCAAGTTCGCTTGCGTCGACGGCCCCGACTTCGATGCCACCCTGGTCGACTGGGATGACCTTCGTGCCCGCCAGGCCGCTTACCGTTCCGAAGAGGGCGAGTCCCTCAAGGCTTATGAGGAAAAGAGCTGCGCATGCCACTAGTTAACGGTCGTTTCGTTGCCGATATGAAGTCGCCCCGCACCCCCGATAACGAGGAGCCGGCTGC
The DNA here is from genome assembly GCA_958433005.1 of uncultured Collinsella sp. Classification (GTDB taxonomy): domain Bacteria; phylum Actinomycetota; class Coriobacteriia; order Coriobacteriales; family Coriobacteriaceae; genus Collinsella. The sequence goes on from CAUAWV010000001.1 coordinate 114,402, forward strand.
CGAGCGCGCCTGCGACTTCCGCCCCGTCGACAAGGGCTTCACCGAGGAGATGGCGCTGGCCGAGGCCGAGCGCTGCCTCAACTGCAAGAAGCCGTTCTGTGTTGAGGGCTGCCCCGTCAACATCAACATTCCCCGCTTTATCGAGCAGATCCGCGCGAAGGACTTCGGCGGCGCTCTCGATACCATTCGCGAGGACTCCATGCTTCCCGCCATCTGCGGCCGCGTCTGCCCGCAGGAGAACCAGTGCGAGGGCAAGTGCATCCGTGGCAAGAAGTCCGAGCCCGTGGCCATCGGCCAGCTCGAGCGCTTCCTGGGTGACCGCCCCGAGCTCGCCTCCACGCCCAAGATGGCCCCCAAGAACGGCAAGAAGGTCGCTGTCGTCGGCTCCGGCCCGTCCGGCATCACCTGCGCCGGCGAGCTCGCCCGTAACGGCTTTGACGTTACCGTCTTTGAGGCCTTCTTCACCGGCGGCGGCGTGCTGGTCTACGGCATCCCCGAGTTCCGTCTGCCCAAGGCGGTCGTCAAACGCGAGATTGACGGCCTGGAGGACATGGGCGTCAAGTTTGAGTACAACTCCGTCGTGGGCAACATGGCCACGGCCGAGGAGCTGTTCGAGCAGGGCTTCGACGCCATCTACGTGGCGACCGGCGCTGGCCTGCCCAAGTTCCTCAACGTCCCCGGCGAGAACCTGCCCAACGTCTTCTTCGCGAACGAGTACCTCACCCGCGTGAACCTGATGAAGGCCAACAAGTTCCCCGAGTACGACACCCCCACCAAGCACGGCAAGAACGTCGTTGTCTTTGGCGGCGGCAACGTGGCCATGGACGCCGTCCGTACCGCCAAGCGCCTGGGCGCCGAGCACGCCATCATCGCCTACCGTCGTACCGAGGACGAGATGCCCTGCCGTCGCGCCGAGCTGCACCATGCTAAGGCCGAGGGCGTCGAGGTTCTGCCGCTCGTCTCCCCGCTCGAGTTTGTCGCTGGCGAGGACGGCTCCGTGTGCGCCGTCAAGGTCCAGAAGATGGAACTCGGCGAGCCCGACGAGTCCGGCCGTCGTCGCCCGGTGCCCATCGAGGGCGCCATCGAGGAGATCCCCTGCGACGTCGCGATTTCGGCTATCGGCACCAACGCCAACCCCTTCGCAAAGAAGATCGGCGGCAAGATGGAGCTCAACAAGTGGGGCTACATCGTCGCCGACGAGGAGACCGGCCAGACCACCGATCCCCGCATCTGGGCCGGCGGCGACATCGTCACCGGTGCCGCTACGGTCATTCTGGCGATGGGCGCCGGCAAGAAGGCCGCCGCTTCCATCACCAAGAGCCTGCTGGGCGAGTAATCACCTACAGCACTAGCCGCCAAACGGCAAAGTCCCCGTCGAGCACACGCCCGGCGGGGACTTTTTTCTATGCCGGCCGCCCGACCACCACAAAGGGGACAGGCACCTTTGTGGTGGTTTTGGTCGGTTAGTCTTCGAGCTGCGCTACTTTGTAGCGGTAGGCAGCGGCGATAACGTCTTTGCAGCCCTCGCGGCCCAGCTTGGCGCGGTTGACGACGATGTCCTTACCGCTCGTCATCTTCCACTTGCCGGCGCTGTAGCGCTTGTAGAATGCCTCGCGCGCCTTCTGCTGCTGCTTGACCAGCTTGGCGCCCTTCTTTTTATTAAGGCCTCGCTTTTTGCGCACAATCTCGACGCGGTCCTCAAAAGGAGCGGTCACCAGCACGGCAATGTGGTTGGGGTTGTTACGCAGCAGGTAATCGGACAGACGGCCTTCGATAATGCAGCTCTCGGTCTCGCCCAGGTCCAAAATCACCTGGCTCATCTTTTGGAACAACTTGTCCGAGTACGAACGCGCATCGTAGCGGTCGGGCAGGAACGCCATGTTCTCCACGGCCAGACGCTCGTCGTAGGCGGCCATCTTGTCGAGCGACTCGCCCGCGCGCAGCGACGCACGCACCAGCAGCTCGTTATCGTACAGCGGAATCCCCAACTCGTCGGCAAGCATGCGGCCAATCTCGTGGCCCTCGGCGCCAAAGTCGCGCGCGATGGTAATGACCACAGGATTCTTCTTATTCTCCAGATCGCTCATCGCGATTCCTTTCTCTATGTGACAAAGGGGCTGTCCCTTTGCCACATTCTACGCTGCCACCATTCGCCTCTGATATGCGCGAACCAGCAGCGAGATACCAAAGTTGAGCACAAAGTACATCGCAAACACCAGGCCGTAGAGCATAAGCACCTGCGACAGGTCGATCGCATGGGCCATCACGACGTTTGCCGTGTACATGAGCTCGGCCACGTTAATGCCCGAAAGATACGAGCTGTCCTTGATGACGGTCGTGCACTGGCTAAACAGCGCCGGGATGATCGTCTTAAACGTCTGCGGCAGAATGATGTAGCGCATGGTGGCAAAGAAGCCAAAACCCTGGCTCTGCGCTGCCTCAAACTGGCCGCGCGGAATCGAGTTGAGGCCGCCGCGCACGATCTCGGCCATAACGGCGCTGGTAAACAGCGTAAAGGCGATGGTCGAAATCACAATGTCCAAACCCTGCACCGTAAAGTAGATAAACAGAATCCACAGCAGGTTCGGCGTGCAGCGGAACAGCTCGATATAGGCGCTCACCAAAATACGGAACGGGCGGGGCGCATAGCTCTTAATGAGCGCCAGCACCGTGCCAAAGATGAGCGAGAAAAAGATCGACAGCGCCGAGATCTCGATGGTCTTAACAAAACCGCCCCAAATGTAGAGCAGGTTGGTCGCGTTGAAGATTTCCATGCGCTAGGCCTCCTCTACGTTGTCGAGCCCCAGCTCGGCCAGGCTCACGCCGCGCGGACGCTCCTTGGAGCGGCGCTCGAGCCACTGCACCAGCATGGCGAGCGGAAAGCAGATGATGAAGTACATAAGGCAGCAGACGATGTATCCCTGCAGGTAGCCGTACAGACTCACAAAGTTGTCGGAACGATACATAAGGTCGCCGCCGGCCACAAGCGCCAGCACCGACGTGTTCTTGACCAGGTTGAGCGCCTGGTTACACAGCGGCGGCAGAATGATCTTGAACGTCTGGGGCAGTACGATGTACCAGTATGCCTGCGCACGGGTGAAGCCCTGGCTCTGGGCCGCCTCCATCTGACCGCGTGGAACGGCCTCGATGCCGGTGCGGATGACCTCCGAAATGTAGGCCGCGTGATACAGGCCCACGCCCAAGAAGCCCAACACGAACGGCGCGATACGCACCGGCTGGTCGGCACCGGTTATGGCCTGCAAAAACTGCGGACCGGCCATGTACATAAAGAGCACCTGTACGGGCAACGGGGTGTTCTGGTAAAACTCCACGTACACGCGACTTATGGCGCGCAGCACGCGCGAGCGAGTGGTAGAGAACACACCCAGCAGCGTGCCCAGCACCAGCGACAGCAGCAGACCGGCAACGACCACCTGCAGCGTCACGCCAAAGCCCTCCCAGAAGGGCCCCATGTTTTGAAATGTCGTCGACCAACGGTCGGCGTCAAATAATCCTTCGAGCATTTGATTCCTTCCTTGGACGATGCGTCTATACAAGACCCCAGGTCTTGACCTCTTGGTCGAGCCAGCCGTCGGCCAGACGATCGCAAATCACCTGATCGACCACGGCCGAAAGGTCGCAGCCCTTCTTGGTCGCCACGCCGTAGCCCTGCTCGCCAAACTTGACCTCGGGCTGCAGCAGCTCAACGGTCTCGTTCATGTAACCGGCCAGCGTGGAGCGGTCCATGGCAAAGACGTCGATATTGCCGGCGTCGAGCGAACTCTTGATGATGGGGTAGCCGCTAAAGGCCCTAAACTCGGGCTTGCAGCTAAAGCCGTTGTCCTTGATCATCTGCTCGATCAGGCCCTGCGTGGTGGCACCCTGGCTCACGCCAATGACCTTGCCGTCCAAGTCCTCAATCGAGGTAAAGCCCGAACGCTTCTTGACCATGAGTCCCACGTAGTCGGTGCGGTACGGCGTCGAGAAATCCCAGCTCTTCTTGCGCTCGTCGGTGATGGTGTAGGTCGCCGCGACCACGTCGAGTTGGCCGTTATCGATCAGCGGGCCGCGCGTCTTGGGCGTTACGTCGGTAAACTCGACAAGCTCCTGGGCGCGGGCCTCCTTGTAGCTCACGCCAAAGACGGCAGCGGCGATCTGGTAGCACAAATCGACTTCCATGCCCTCAAAGCGGCCCTTGGCGGTGTCGTAATAGCCATAGCCGGGAACGTCCTTCTTGACGCCGGCATTCAGATGTCCACGCGACTTGATGGCCGCAAGCTTGGACCCCTTGTCGGAGCCCTCGCCGCTGGTGGAGTTGCCGCAACCGGTAAGCGCGGTCCCCGCCAGCGCAAGCATGCCGGCGCCCGCCAGCTGCAAAAAGTGACGGCGCGATACAGCCGCCCTCGTTATATCCGTCATGTCCATCACCGCGCCTAGTGCAGAATCTTGGACAGGAACTCGCGGCAGCGCGGGTTCTCGGGGTTATCGAAGAAGTGCTCGGGCGCGCCCTCCTCCAGGATGCGGCCGTCCTCCATAAAGATGACGCGGTCGGCCACCTGGCGCGCAAAGCCCATCTCGTGCGTCACGCAGATCATGGTGATGTCCTCCTGCGCGAGCTCGATCATAACGTCGAGCACCTCCTGCACCATCTCGGGGTCGAGCGCCGAGGTCGGCTCGTCAAACAGGATGATGGGCTGCTTGGTGCACAGGGCGCGGGCGATGGCGATGCGCTGCTGCTGACCACCCGAGAGATTCTGCGGATACTCGCCGGCCTTATGCGCCATGCCGACGCGCTTGAGCGCGGCGATGGCGATCTCGGTCGCCTCCTCCTTGCTCTTCTTTTGCAGCTTGATGGGCGCGAGCGTCAGGTTACCGAGCACCGTCATGTTGGGATACAGGTTGAACTGCTGAAACACCATGGAGCTATACTTGCGGGCCATCTCCAGGTGATTCTTTTTGGTGAGCGGCGTACCGTCGATGATGACCTCGCCCGACGTGGGCTCCTCAAGATAATCGACGCAGCGGATGAGCGTCGACTTGCCCGAGCCGGAAGGCCCGATCATTACGAGCTTCTCGCCGCGCTTGACGGTGAGGTTGATATCTTTGAGCACATGCAGGTCGCCAAAGTACTTGTTGAGATGCTTGATCTCGATCATGTCTGCCATGGATGTCCCTTCCCTGCGTTTACACGAGTTGAACTATTGTACGGAAAGAACCACGTTTCCGCAGCCCACACTACATCCCCGTAAAGAACCCGCAACCTTCCGCCCACTCATTAGGCACTCATTGGGGACAGACTTAAATGAGTGCCCAATGAGTAGGTGGTCATTCAAGGGTACTCATTTAAGTCTGTCCCCAATGAGTGAAGTCTCCCCAGTGAGCGCCCAACCGTCCTTGTTGAGCATAAGTCAGCGAAAACCCGTACACGCGAGCAAGGTGACGTGAAATGAAAGGGCGCAGACCTTATGGTCGCGCCCTTGAAATTGAACGTCAGATTGCCGTGTGTACGGGTTTGCAGCGTCGAGCCGTTACGCGGTTTGGTAAAACCGCGTAACAAATTACGCGAGTTTGGCTCCGACGATCTTTGCCGCGGCAGGCTTATCGAAGTTGCCGCCGGTGGCCTTGCCGAGTGCTCCCATGACCTGGCCCATCTGCTTCTTGGACGTGGCGCCCAGCTCGGCGATAACCTGCTCGATCAGAGCCTCGAGTTCCTCGCCCGAAACCTGTGCGGGCAGCAGGCTCTCCAGAATCTTGACCTGCTCGGTCAGGTTGTCGGTACGCTCCTGGTCGGTACCGGCCTTAATGGACATCTCCAGCGTCTCGCTCGTCTGCTTAATCAGACGCTTGATCATGCTGTTGACGTCTTCCTCGGTCACGTCGCGGCGCTCGTTAACCTCGATATTCTTCACCTCGGCCTTGACCTGGCGAATGACAGACAGGCGAACCTTGTCCTTGGCCTTCATGGCCGCAATCATTTCCTTCTGCAGCTCTTCGTTGGTCATCTGCAAATCCTCCTCAATAGTGTGGGCGGCACTCGCACGAGTACCGCCCCATGATTACTCAGTCGTCGACGAATCGTCGGTCGAACTCTTGGTGACGCCCTTCAGACTGACGTTATATGGGACGTCCTTGGGCATGGGGTTAACGGTGATGTCGGCGTCCTTCTTGTACTGCTCCAGCCACTCGCTGTATGCGGTGCTTGCCGCCTGCGTCTTCACCACGTTAGAGACATACTTCTTGATGTCCTTGGGTACCTGCTTGATGTCATCGACCTGACTATCGACATGGAAGTAGTCGGTGCACTTGATGACGTGGTAACCGTACGTCGACTCGATCACGTCGCTCACATCGCCCTTGTTGAGCCCCTCGAGCGCCGTCTGGTAGCTGTCGACGAAGGTGGTGAGCTTATCCCAACCCACATCGCCCTTCTTCTCCTTGGAGCCGGTGTCGTCGGAATACTGCTTCACGGCGTCCTCAAAGCTCAGTTCGCCGGAGTTGATTTTGTCCAGGCACTCCTGCGCCTTGGCCTTGGCGGCGGCCTTGTCCTCGTCAGATGCGTCGGAATCAACCTTGATCAGGATGTTCGATGAGCGGCGGGCATCGTTGTAGTTAGACAGGTTCTCGTTGATGTAATCGACGATCTCACTGTCCTTGGGCTTACTGGTGGGCGCCACGGCGTCCTTAAGCTTTTGCTGTGCCAGGTTCTCCTTGAGCGAGTCCTTGTAGGTGTCCTCGGTATAGCCGTAGGTCTTAAGGGTCTTCTTAAAGGCCTTGGCACCGCCCGCGCTCTTGCACGCGTCCTTCCATGCCTTCTCGACCTCCTCGTCCGACACCGTCACGCCGTTTTCCTTCTGCGCCTGCTGGAGCAGAATCTGCTGCGTGTAGGAATCGATGAGCTGCTTGCGGTACTTTTTGGGCGTCAGGTCGTTGTCGACCAGATACTGCGCCCAGTCCTTGTCCTTGGTGTAACCGTAGGACGTGCGCATGCTCATGATCTGCTTGGTCACGGTGTCCTCGGTGAGGTTGGTGCCGTTGATGGTGGCGGCGACACCGCCGGTAAGCTTGTAGCTCGAGGTATCCTCTGCCTGCGACATGAGACCGGAGCATGCCATGGCCGAGACGGAAAGCAGCATTGCCAGCACGCCGATAACCACCAGGACGATCTTGACGGTCTTAGACACGTACGTCTTGCGCTGCTTCTTACGAGAGCTGGAGGCAGCGCGAGCCTGCTGCTCGGGCGTCGGCTCGGCCTCGGAGTTCTTTTTCTTGTTTGCCATAGTTGGCCTTTCGCATCACGAATCGAACAAACGCCATTGTGTCACAACGCGGACCCCGCGACACACCTGGTGCATGGGGGACAGGTTAATCTGCACCATTTTGGTGCAAAGGGGACGGGTCTGGCAGCCGGCAGTTAGGGACAGTCCCCAAGTGCCGGCTCAGCCCCACCTTAGAAGTGACGGCGGATGGCGTCGACCATGCTCTGGCATGTGGTCTGGCCGAGCACATCGGCTGCGGCGTCGGCATCCATAAAGATATTCATAAGCGATTGCAGGGCCTCGACCTGGCCGCCCGGCTCGGCGATGCCCAGATTGATGATAATCTGCGCCGGCACGGGGGCACCCATGCCCGCCATTGCACTGAACACCACGGGCGCCGCGGGCTTTACCACCGCGATATAGGGCTTAGCCACAAATCCGGGATCGGTGTGCGGGATGGCGATGTTGGCTGCCGGCATGGCAAGACCCGTGGGATAGGCATCCTCGCGCGTGCGGACGGCATCGAGCCAACCGTCGGCAATGTAGCCGCGCGGAGCAAGCTCACTCTCGAGTTGCGCAAACACCTCATCCGGCGTCGCGCACTCCCAATCAAAAAACACCAGCTCAGGCGAGAATAGTATCTCGGCGTTATCCGCCATACCGTCCTCCAAAGTTGCATGAGGTTCACAATGCCCCATATGATAGCGAAACGAGGCAGGCAGGGTTAGTCGAGGATTCCAATCATATCGAGTGCACGGGCAGGCGTCAGGCAAACTTCGGGCATCGCCTCCAGCATGCGCCGGTCACTCGTGACCACGTAGTCAACATCCGCCGTCTCGCCCGAAGCGATGATGAGGTTGTCTTCAAGATCCGGCATGCGTTTGCCAAGCATGCGCGCCATCTCGCACTCTGCCAACGAAAGCGGAGAGGCGGTTGCCACTTGCATCATGTGCTCAATGCAGGCCCATGACGCCGAGGCAAACGACACGTTAATCCCATTCACATTCCGCCGGGCTAGTCGCCGAGGCAAGATATAGAACACGTCTTTTGCCGTCGTTGGCGCATACAGAAGGTCGATCTTTCCCGCCTCGGCCAGTTCAACCAATCTCTTCGCTTCGTCGAACGCCCCCTCTTGCAGGTAATAATCGAGCCAAACGTTCGTATCTACCAAGAGATGCTTTGCCTCAATCATCGGCAATTCGCCTCAATGTCAGCAATCATCGCGTCATACATATCATCTCGTACGGCATCCCAGTCTTCCGCAGATGATCCAGCTGGCGCAAAATCCGAAGCACGTAGCCCCAACGAAGAAAAAGCTAGGCCACACCCCTGCTCGGCCAGACTCTCCGCACGGGGCGCCTCGCGCTTATCCGCCACCATAAATCCCGGCAACGCTTGATGCTCGACAAGATAGACCCAAAGCGCGCGAATGGCATCGCTCGGCCCCAATCCATTGCGAGTTAGGACCGCATCGCCACCAGCTTTGAGCATAGGATCGATTCGTGTGTTGAGCTGCACCGTTGCTGTACCCATGGCGGCTCCTCTCTATTTGCTAGCAGTATAGCAAATATGAAAAGCCATGCAAAAGGGCCCCGCCCACACACAGACGAGGCCCTATCGGATTTCTTGGGGTGGAAATGACACCCGTCACGTTATCCAGAGCCCGAAATTGAAGAGGTAATAAAGGCTGATTGGGGCGCATGTGATTCCATATGCCCTAATCAGCCTTTTTGATCGTTTATGTTGTAAGGAAAACCAAGCGAATCCTTTTACGCACAATGACGCGGCGCATCAATTGCCACCTTGCCGCTCTCCAGCACGTGGACGCGACCGTCGGCGAGCATTTGTACGACCTCGGGATACAGCACATGCTCGATCGCATGGATGTGCTCCTCGAGCGTGTCGACGTCCCAGCCCTCCTCAACAGCCAGCGCACGCTGGGCGATGATGGGGCCGTTGTCGTAGATCTCGTTGGCAAAGTGCACGGTCACGCCGGTCACCTTGACACCGCGAGCAAACGCATCGTCAATCGCATGGGCACCGGTAAAGCTCGGCAGCAGCGCCGGATGCAGGTTGACCACGCGATTGGGGAACGCCGCCAGCAGCGGCGTGTGCACCATGCGCATATAGCCGGCCATCACCACGTACTCGCAGCCGCGCTCGAGCAGCTCATGCGCGATGATCTCGTCAGCCGCGATGGGGTCGGCATAGACATCCTTGGACAGCGTGAGCGTCTGGATACCTGCACGCTCGGCACGCTGCAGACCCTTGGCCGAAGGACGGCTCGACACCACGAGCTCAATCGAGGCATTGAGCTTGCCGGCGGCGATCAGGTCGATTAGCGCCTGCAGGTTGGTACCCGAACCGCTGATAAGCACGCCAATCTTAAGCGGCTCAGCCGTATCGGTTCCGGTCGGACGGGTATAGGGCACAAAGCCCAGGCCCTCGGCGGCGGTCATCTGCTCGTTAGCGCTCATCGGAGTACACGACCTTACCGGAGCCCTCGACGCACTCGCCCACGCGGAACGGCTTCTCGCCCAGCGCGACCAGGGCCTCGGTCACCGCGGCCTCGTCCTCGGGGGCGACGATCAGACACAGGCCGACGCCCATGTTGAAGGTCTTGCACGCCTCGTTGGGCGCGAGCTCAGCCTGGCGCGATACATAAGTGATGACGGGCGGAACGTCCCAGCCCATCTCGGCACCGTTACGGGTGACCACGGCGTCGACGTCGTCGGCAAGCGCGCGGTTGAGGTTCTCGGTGATGCCGCCGCCGGTGATGTGGGCGATGGCGTGCACCGGAGCGCCACCGCGCAGCAGCTCAAGAATCGGCTTGACGTAGATGCGCGTGGGGGCCAGCAGAGCGTCGGCCAGCGATGCGCCGGCGAGCTCCTCGAGCGGGCGGCTCAACTCCTCCGCCTTAGCGGCGGCCTCGGGCGTGCCCGGCTTGATGCCGTCGACGCCGATGACCTTGCGCACAAGCGAGTAGCCGTTGGAGTGCACGCCGGTGGAGGGCAGGCCCAGAATCACGTCGCCGGGGCGGACGTTCGCGGGATCGAGCATCTTGGGACGGTCGACGACGCCCACGGTAAAGCCGGCGAGATCGTAGTCGGCCGGAGCCATGACACCGGGGTGCTCGGCCATCTCGCCGCCCACAAGCGCGCAGCCTGCGAGCTTGCAGCCATCGGCCACGCCCTTGATGATCTTTGCCATGTGCTCGGCCTCAATGTGGCCGATGGCAACGTAGTCCAGGAAGAACAGCGGCTCGGCGCCCGAAGCCAAAATATCGTTGACGCACATGGCGACCAAGTCCTGGCCCACCGTCTCGTGACGGTCCATGATCTGGGCGAGCACGAGTTTGGTGCCCACGCCGTCGGTACCGCTGATCAGAATCGGGTCTTCCATATCCTTGAGCGCGGCAGCCGAGAACAGGCCACCAAAGCCACCGATACCGCCGATGACCTCGGGGCGGTTGGTGTCCTTAACCATTTGCTTAATAGCGTCGACGGCGCGGCCGCCCTCGGCGGTATCGACGCCGGCATCCTCATACGTCACATGCTTGCTGTCGCTCATCTGAGCCTTCCTCTCCCACTACCGTTTGACGCACAGACGCCAACCGGTGCTCATAGTTGCCCTCAATTCGGCGCGCATCCTGACAACGCGCGCCGCTCAATCAACAAAACAGCAGGTAAAACCTACCAAAATAAACCTGTCCCTAAATGGCAGGTTTTAGGCCTCGCCGTGCTTCTCTTCCCAGCTGCGGTCGTCGTATTTCTCGACCACGGCGTCGTCGTCAAAATACAGCGGCTTATCCAGGTTGCGGGGCTTAAAGCCCTCCATAAACTTGTCGCGGCCAAAGCTCTCGGGAATCGCCACGGGATAACGGCCGGTAAAGCACGCATCGCAGTAGCCGCCCTTGGGCATGACCTTCAGCAGGCCCTCGACCGAAAGGAAGGCCAGCGAATCGGCGCCGATATACTCACAGATCTCCTCGACCGTCTTGTTGGCGCTGATGAGCTGCGACTGCACGTCGGTATCGATGCCGTAGAAGCACGGCCAGATGACCTCGGGCGAGTTGATGCGGATGTGAATCTCCTTGGCGCCGGCGTTGCGCAGCATCTTGACGAGCTGCACCATGGTGGTGCCGCGCACGATGGAGTCGTCGATGACGACCAGGCGCTTGCCCTCGATGTTGTCGCGCAGCGGGTTGAGCTTCATGCGCACGCCCATGGCGCGCAGCTCCTGCGTGGGCTCGATAAACGTACGGCCCACATAGCGATTCTTGATGAGGCCCTCGCCAAAGGGAATGCCGCTCTCGTGCGAATAGCCCTCCGCGGGCGGCAGACCGGAGTCGGGCACGCCGATGACCAGGTCGGCCTCGACGGGCTCCTCGTGTGCCAGCTGACGACCCATGTCGTAGCGGCAGGCGTAGACGCTCTTGCCGTTCATGATGGAGTCGGGGCGAGCAAAGTAGACCTGCTCAAAGATGCAGTTGGCCGGTTCTTCGGCTGCAGGTACGCCCTGCTCGGATACCAGGCCCTCGGCGCTGATGCGCAAGATCTCACCGGGACGGACGTCGCGGACGTACTCGGCGCCCACAATGTCGAGCGCGCAGGTCTCAGAGGCGACGACCCAGCCGCCGGCGCGCGTGACATGGGCGGCGGAATCGACCGTCGCGGCGTCGTCTTGCGACGGTAGCTGCGAAACGGATGCGGCATCTGCCTGGTCCAGGCCCTCGTCCACGAGCTTGCCTAGCACCAGCGGGCGAATGCCGTGCGGATCGCGGAAAGCGTAGAGTGCCTGCTCGTTGATGAGCGTCATAGCGTAGCCGCCGCGCACGAGCTCCATGGTCTTGCGAATGCCCTCGCGCAGATGACCCGTACGCTGGGTAAAGTAGCCGATAAGCTTGGTCGCGACCTCGGAGTCCGAATTGGAGAGGAACGGCACGCCCAGCTCGATCAGCTGACGGCGCAGCTCGTCGGTGTTGACCAGAGTGCCGTTGTGAGCAAGTGCGATGATGACGCTGTTGATGGTAGAAAGATGCGGCTGCGAGGCTTCCCAGCTCTTGGCGCCGGCAGTGCCATAGCGCACGTGGCCCACGGCCAGCTGGCCGGAGAGCGTCGACAGGTCGGCGTTGGAGAACACGCGATCGAGCAGTCCCAGGTCTTTACGAACCATAACCGTGCCACCATCGCCCACGGCGATTCCCGCCGATTCCTGGCCGCGATGCTGCAACGCGCGCAGACCAAAGTACGTCAGCCGAGCCACATCGCGATCGGGTGCCCACACACCAAAGATGCCGCATTCCTCATGCAGCTGGTCGGAGTCCGGATCATACGTCGACATGGTCGTCACCTGTCCCGTGGCACGTTCGGCCGCGCGGATGGTTTCTTGAGACATGGCATCCCCTCAGAGCCTCGTTATTTGGCGTTACCCGCCCTATTATACGCACGGCAAGACAAGCACTCCCGCGCATGAGCAGCGCTTTTTAAAAGCCCACCGAGCTTATAATCCGTTTTGCGGCCAAACATTTTATTGGGGAACCCGCCCTCGGGGCCAACGATCCCGCATGCTTCCGTCGCGACGCGTCTCGCCCACCGTTAGGGCCTACATTGCTGCAATTGGGCCATTCGTCCTGTCTTTTAGCAGGTCGGCGGCGTATCCTTGTAGCCTAGGACAAAACGAGAAAGGTTCTGTATGGATCGAAACGAACTCGACCCCAGCGTCCCCAGCGCCACGGAGGTCAAGAAGATCCCCCTCATCATTAAGGTGTACGCCGTCCTGTGCATCCTGTCCGGTGTTGGTACGCTCCCGTCGGTCGGCGCCTTTATGTGGCAGGTCATCACCGCACTCATCAACGGCAACGCCGCCGCCAAACTCGGCGACAACACGCTCGTCGCGGTCGGCCTTATCGTCGCCGGCATCATGCTCTCGGCGGCGAGCGCGGTCATCTTAATCATCTTCGGCCTGGACCTCATCAAGGACCAGCGCCGCAACGCCGCGCGCCTGTCCTATATCCTTATCGCATTTACCGTCATTGAGCTTTTGGTCGACGTGATGCTCCAGGGTATCGGACCGTTCTTGCTGCGCCCCGCCATCCAGCTCGGCATCCTCGTCGCGCTTTCGGCCACCGTCGACCCCACGCTTCGTCAGGAGCGCGAGCTGCAGCGCCGCCTGCAGGAGATGCTCGATCGCGACGCCGCCGCCGAGGGCATGCTCGGCCGCGATGAGACCGGCGAAGGCTACATCAAGCTCAACTACTTCAACCTGTTCTGGGTATTCTTTGTCTGCTGCGTGCTGGGCCTCATCCTGGAGGACATCTGGCATATGACGGTCGACGACCCGGGCGTCTACCAGAACCGCGCCGGCATGCTGTTTGGCCCCTTCAGCCCCATCTACGGATTTGGCGCCGTACTCATGACCATGGTGCTCAACCGCTTCTACAAAAAGAACCCCATCATTATCTTTTTGGTGAGCGCCCTACTTGGCGCAAGCTTTGAGGTGTTCGTGGGCTGGTTTATGCAGACCTCGTTCGGTGTGGTCTCGTGGAGCTACTCGCATATGAAGCTCTTTGGCATGCCCGATCCACTCGCCGTGCTTACGGGCGGACGCACCTGCACAGGCTTCGCCTGCCTGTGGGGCCTGGGCGGACTCATCTGGATCAAGCTGCTGCTGCCAAGATTGCTCAAGCTCATTAACATGATTCCCTGGAAGAGTCGTTACTCAGCCACCGTCATCTTTACCATCATCATGCTGGTCGACGGCGTCATGACGCTGCAATCGCTCGACTACTGGTATCAGCGCGTCAACGGCACGGTCAACGATATTCCCGTTGCGCAGTTCTACGGCACGTACTTCGATAATGAATACATGGAAAATCGCTTCCAGAGCATGACCATGAGCCCCAAGGACGCCACACGCGTATAGCGCTGGCGCTGCTGCAGGTCGGTTCCAACGGACAAGTAAGCCCGCTGGCAGTTCAATCTAACTGCCAGCGGGCTCTTGCTACAGATGGGCTCGAATCGATCGCAAATCCCTATGCCTCGCGCTCTACCTCGTTCACGCATTCATTCTTGATGGTGCCGACAAGCGACTGCAGAGCATCGACCACGTGCGGACGAATGTCTCCGCCAATGAGCACGAGCATGATATCGTCGCCCACGGAAAGCTCGCCGCTCGCTAGCCACACGCGCACATAGCCGATGCCTGGCATCGCGCGCGTGGCTTCAATAGCAGACCGCACCTTTTCGGCGTCGTAGTCAAAGACCATGCCTCCCACCCTGTGGCCCGGCGCCACGCCATCGGTCTCGACTCCGCGCACCTCGGCCTTGGGCGTCGCACGCACCACACCGTTATGCGTCAGATACATACCGCACGCAGGCGCCGACGAATCGGCTTTGGCCTCGCGCAGCCAAGCATCAATCGAAGGCATCGTTTTGCCATTCTCGAGCATCATTTCCTCCTTTTACCGTCATCGAGCAGCTCATTTGGGACGGGGCTCTTTTAGCTACTCTTAACAATCTATTCCTCGACCGGCGTGAGCACCATGACGGCGCGCGTATTGCTAAATGACAGCGAGCGACAGGTCACGAGCGTCACGACCTTGGTTGCCGAGGCAGCGCGATCGCCTGCATCACTCGCCACTGCCGAAGCACCGTCGAGCATCTCGGACAGGTAGTTCTTGAGCCCGTCGTCACCCTCAAAATTAAGCGTGCGCGCCTTGGCATACGTATCCTCGACGACCTTGGTCGCCAGCGGTCGCAGCTTATACGTTGCATCGCGCGTGATGTAATACACGTACTCGATGCTATCGAATGTCGCTTGGTCGGTGGTGTCCGAAATCACGTTGAACATCGACCCGTCATTCATGTGGTGGCCGTAGATCGTGGTCTGCTGGTCAACCATTCCCGGCGCGGTGTCATCGCTATCCAGGAAAATGGCCCCGGACGCATTGGCCGTACCGTCGAACAGCGTGTTGAGGTATTTGGAGTTGTTGTTGGTCTGCACCACGGGATAGTTGATGTTGGTTCCCGGCACGTAAATCCAACCCACAATCTCGGGGTTTGTCTGAGCAAGCGCATCGAAGTCGATAATCGGCACGCCGCTAGCGTCCTTATCGCTTACATATTGCTTCTCGATTTTCTGGTATGAATCGCTCGCCTGCTTATAGCCAATCTGAGCATTGATAAAGATGGCGGCGGCGGCGACAATCAGACCGATGCCCACGATGATGAGCAGAATGGGGGTGATGGAGCGGCGCTTCTTACGCGGCGGCTCGGTGTAGCTGGACGGAGCGCCGCTCGGTTGCCTCGTCGTCCGGGTCCGCTTCTTTGCCGTGCCATATGACGAGGGGCGATACGCAGCCGGCGTATCCTGACGGCGATGGGACGTCGGCGTTACGGGGCGCGGCGCACGAGCCTGTTGAGGAGAGGATGCCCGACCCTGCTGCATGGAGCGGGCCGATCCCGACTTGGATGGATCGGGGATCTGAGAAGCCGAGAAACGTTTTCCCTGATAGTCGGACATGACTCTCCCTATGATTACAGCGGAATGGCAAGCCGCTTAGGCGTCGGCCATCTCCTGCTTCATTTTCTCGATAACCTTGCGGTACTCGGGGTCGCAAGCACCCAGAATCTGCGTGGCATAGATGGCGGCGTTCTTGGCACCGTTGATGGCAACGCAGGCCACGGGCACGCCCGAAGGCATCTGCACCATCGACAGCAGCGAATCCATACCGCCCAGGTCACTCGTCTTCATAGGCACGCCGATAACCGGCAGCGGCGTAAAGGCAGCCACGACACCACCCAAGTGGGCGGCCTTGCCGGCAGCGGCGATAATCACTTTGATACCGCGATCGGCGGCAGTCGAAGCCCACTCGTGGACCTTCGCCGGTGTGCGGTGTGCGCTCGCAATGACAAGCTCATAGGGCACGCCCAGCGCCTCGAGCTCGGCGGTGCAACCTTCCATAACACCCAGATCGGACTTGGAGCCCATGATGATCCCGACAACCGGCTTTTGATCTGCCATAAACAAAGACCTCCTGTTGAGAGCGGTGACGCGGCCAATCCGCGACCCTTAACTACTGAGAGTAGTATAGCTGCTCCCGTCCCTGCGGTCTTTGTGGTGGCGGCTGAGCCTTTCCCTCGGGAACTGGACTT
>CAUAWV010000002.1 GCA_958433005.1 uncultured Collinsella sp.
ATTCTGGGGCTAACGGGCGGGGCCCGCCGAACCAGGTTAAGCAGCCGGGCAGATCTTCTTGAAGAGCTCGATGACGTCGTCGAGCGTTGCCTCGCGCGGGTTACCCGGGAAGCAGGCGTCGGCCATGGCGTCCTTGGCCAGGACCTCGATCTCGTCAGCCTTCATGGCCTCGCAGACGTGCGGGATGTTCACGTCGGCAGAGAGCTGCTTGACGGCGGCGATGGCGGCGTCGGCAGCCTCGTCGGTGCTCATACCCGTGGTGTCAACGCCCATGGCGACGGCAACCTTGGCCAGGCGCTCGGCGCAAACCGGCTTGTTGAACTCCATGGCGATCGGCAGCAGCATGGCGCAAGCGACGCCGTGCGGGGTATCGTAGTGAGCGGACAGGGTGTGGGCCATGGCGTGATCGATGCCCAGGCCAACGTTGGAGAAGCCCATGCCGGCGACATACTGGCCAAGAGCCATGCCCTCGCGGCCGGAGCCGGGCTTGCCGGACTTGGCCTCGGCGACAGAGTCGCGCAGGTTCTCGCTGATCAGCTTAATGGCCTCAAAGTGAAACATGTCGGAGAGCTCCCAAGCGCCCTTGGTGGTGTAGCCCTCGATGGCGTGGGTCAGGGCGTCCATGCCAGTGGAAGCGGTAAGGCCGGCGGGCATGGAAGCCATCATGTCGGGGTCGACGACGGCGACCTCGGGGGCGTCGTTGGTGTCGACGCACACGAACTTGCGGACCTTCTCGGGGTCGGTGATGACGTAGTTGATGGTCACCTCAGCAGCGGTACCGGCGGTCGTCGGCACGGCGATGGTGAACACGGCATGGTTCTTGGTGGGGGCAACGCCCTCGAGGCTGCGGACATCGGCGAACTCAGGGTTGTTGATGATGATGCCGATGGCCTTGGCGGTGTCCATGGAAGAGCCGCCACCGATGGTCACGATAGCGTCAGCCTCGGCGGCCTTGAAAGCCTCGACGCCGTCCTTGACGTTCTGGATGGTGGGGTTGGGCTTGATCTCGGAGTAGAGGCTCCAAGCGATGCCGGCGGCGTCGAGCTCGTCGGTCACCTTGGCGGTAACGCCAAACTTGACCAGGTCGGGGTCGGAGCAGACGAAAATCTTCTTGTAGCCGCGACGCTGGAGCTCGCCGGGGATCTCCTTGATGGCGCCGGAACCATGATAAGAGATGGTGTTGAGAACGAAACGATTAGCCATTGATAGCCTCCCATCGTGTGCGGGGCACCCATTACGCCCCACGCTATGAGTCCCATCCTAACGCTTTTGAAACAAAAAACACGTGAGAACATCAAAATTGTTAAAGCGTTTCAACAGAAGATGAAAAATATTGCGACAAAGGGACAACCCCTTTGCCGCATTCGGTTACTTTCGACAGCCCTCTTTCCAAGCCTCGGCCGCAACCTTCCAGCGAAAACGCAAGTCGCGCTCGCGGTCGATGAACATGATGGCAAACGCGACAAACAGCAGCACGCTCGCCACGACGATGGCGTGCAGGCCCATGCGCTCAATACACCAGTTGCCCAACACGGCGCCAAACACAAAGGTAAAGATCACGCCAAAGTACAGCAGGCCGTTTTCCAAAAAGCCACGCCTGTGGGTGATGATGTAATCGTCCACGTTTTGCAGCGCGTTGCGCAAGTTGCCGATGCACATGGTCGTGGCGATGCCGTGACCGTGGATCTTGCGGAAGCTCTCGACTTGCATACCGCAGGCAAACGAAGTGAGGCAGTTGGCGAGCAGGTTGTAACCGCCGCCCGGGATAAAGCTCACGCCCAGCAAGATAACGGCTTCAAAAAACACCGTCACCTGGCGCCAGTGAATCACACTGCCAAACCGCTCGTGAACCAGGTCGGCAAGCATAATACCCACAGCAAACGACACCACAGGGAAGAAGTAGCGCCCCGCCAGCGCCCAGTTGCCCTCCGAGATGCTCACGCCCACGAGCAGGATATTGCCCGTCTGCGCGTTTGCGAAAACATGATCGCGCCCAATGTACGAATAAACGTCCATAAAGCCACCGGCGAGCGCCAAGATGATGCCCAGCTCGATGGACTCCGATATCTGTTTGGCACGCTGCATCGTCGTGCATCCTCCTTGTTGACGACTCTCTCGTGCGTTGGCGGAAACATAGCCGCCGTTCATACTGTAACCCATTGACAACATGGCATGCGCGCGAGACGGGCTCCCCAACGCGCAGATACACAGTCTGGAAACAAACGGCACCCGCATCGATACGCCGATCCGCCAACCCATGTACTCCACCAGTCTTTTTAGCCCCGTCCCAAAAAGACTGGTTACAATTACGTGCAGCATACAAACACCGGGAGGGATCGTGGCAAAAAAGCCTCAGCACGCTCAGAACAACCAGCGCAGTCAGCAGGGCAAACAGGGCCAGCAGCAAAAGCGCGGCGGTAAGGCGCAGGCCACGGTCGCCCGCACCAAGCATTCCCAAGCGACGCCCGCCCGCCCCTGGCGTCCGGGCCGCGACAAGTTCCTCCCCGTCAGTCGCGCCGACATGGATGCGCGCGGCTGGGACCAGTGCGACTTTGTCTACATCTGCGGTGACGCCTACGTGGACCATCCCAGCTTTGGCATGGCTATCATCAGCCGCGTCCTTGACGCGCACGGCTACAAGGTGGGTATCATCTGCCAGCCCGACTGGACCGACCCCGCCAGCATCACGGTGCTCGGCGAGCCTCGCCTGGGCTTTCTCGTCAGTGCCGGCAACATGGACTCCATGGTCAACCACTATTCGGTGACCAAGCACCGCCGCCACTCCGACGCCTACACCCCCGGCGGCGAGGAGGGGCGCCGTCCCAACCGAGCCGTCACGGTCTATGGCAACCTCATCCGCCAGACGTTCAAGGACGCTCCCATCATCATCGGCGGCATCGAGGCAAGCCTGCGCCGCCTGGCCCACTACGACTACTGGCAGGACAAGCTCAAGCGCTCGGTACTGCTCGACTCGGGCGCCGACATCCTCATCTACGGCATGGGCGAGCACGCGATTGTCGAGATCGCCGACGCGCTCGACGCGGGACTGCCCGTCGACCAGATCACCTATATCAACGGCACCGTCTACCGCACGGGTTCGCTCGACGAGGTCTACGACTACGACCTGCTGCCCAGCTGGGACGACCTTGCCGCCGACAAGCTCAACTACGCGCGCAGCTTTAACGTGCAGCAGCAGAATATGGACCCCATCACCGGTCATCGCCTGGTAGAGCCCTATCCCAACAGCGTCTATGTGGTGCAGAACCCGCCATCGGCAACACTCACCACCGACGAGATGGACGAGGTCGCCGAGCTCCCCTACGCCCGCGATTGGCATCCCGACTACGACGCGGCGGGCGGCGTACCGGCCTTTGCCGAGATCAAGTTTTCAATCAGCTCCAACCGCGGGTGCTTTGGCGAGTGCTCGTTTTGCGCGCTCACCTTCCACCAGGGCCGCGTGCTGCAGATGCGCAGCCACGATTCGATCATGCGCGAGGCCGAGCTGCTCACGCGCGATCCCGAGTTTAAGGGCTACATCAACGACGTGGGCGGACCGACGGCTAACTTTAGCCGCCCTGCCTGCGACAAACAGCTCAAGCATGGCGTGTGCAAGAACAAGCGCTGCCTGTGGCCGAGTGTGTGCAAGAACATGGTGGTCGACGAGAGCGGCTACACACAGTTGCTGCGCGATCTGCGCCAGCTGCCGGGCGTCAAGAAGGTCTTCGTCCGCAGCGGCATCCGCTTTGACTACACCATGGCCGACGCCTCGGACGAGTTTTTGCGCGAGCTGCTGGAGCACCATGTCTCGGGCCAGCTGCGCGTAGCGCCCGAGCATGTGAGCGACGCGGTGCTCTCCGTGATGGGCAAACCGAGCCGCGCCGTCTACGACGCGTTCTGTCGCAAATTTGAGCGCTTGAACCGTGAATACGGACTCAAGCAGTACGTGGTTCCGTACCTGATCTCGAGCCACCCCGGCTCGACGATGAAGGAAGCTGTGGACCTTGCCGAGGCCGTGCGCGACATGGGCTACATGCCCGAGCAGGTGCAGGACTTCTACCCCACCCCGTCCACCATGTCGACCTGCATGTACTACACCGGCGTGGACCCACGCACCATGCAGCCGATCTACGTGGCACGCGACCCGCACGAGAAGGCCATGCAACGCGCGCTCATCCAGTATCGCAAGCCCGAGAACTACAAGCTGGTGCGCGAGGCGCTGGAAAAAGCCGGGCGTCGTGACCTGATCGGCTACACCAAACACTGTCTAATCCGCCCCGTGCCGCCGCGCCCGGGTGAGGCGTCTGCTGGCGGTGGGCATGGCACCGGCAAGAAGGGCGGCAAGGCCCACGGTGGTGCTGGCAGCAAGGGGCCCAAGGGCAGCAAGGGGCACGGCGGCATGTCGCGCGCGCAAAACACTGCCGGGCGCAACCGTGCAGCTCAGGGGCGTCAGGGTGCCAACGGAGGCGGACGCCGCAACTAGGGCAGTGGTGCGCTCGCTGCGTCCATCCCACACGCGTGGCGCAGCGAGCGCATTGCCTCAACGAGGATGCCACCGGCGATAGCGACCGTAATTGCCACGTCGAACGGCGTGTTCACAAACCAGAGCAACGACATGAGATACGACCCGGCGTTAAAGGCAAAGTGCAGCAGGATCGTGTAGCGGAGCTTTCCGGCGGTTACGAGCACCCAACCAAAAATGAGGCCGGCGGCGCCCGCATAGCAGCCCTGTACCCAATTCATGTGCATAAAGCCGAAGATTGCCGCCTGCAGCACAATCGCCGCGGCGATGCCCCAGGTACTCGGCGCCGCCCAGGACACCATGGCGCCGTCTTGCGGTCGCACGTGACGTCGGCGCTTCCAAAGTGGGCGGCACTGCGGGTTAAACGCTCGGAGCGAAAACTCAAAAATGATGCCGCGCACCAGCAACTCCTCGCAAAACGGAGCGCCGAGCACCGTGGTCAGGACGGCCAGGTAGCTCGTGTCGCCCATGCCTGTTTCCTCGACAAGTTCGCTGTAATCGGCCGCGACCTCGGGCAACAATGACAGCACGGCGTCGGTCGCGTAGCCAACGACCACCTGCAGGGCCAGGCCAATCACGATAACGCAGGCAATGCGCTTCCGCGCGCTACGCACTCCCCCGCCAAGCGGACGCTCACCTTGCCAGCGCGCGATAAACGATCGCGGCCACAAATAACGCCACCACACCAGCGCCATCAAAAACGATGCCGTCTGAGCGGCGGCCTGAAGCAATTGAATATCGAGGTCGTCAATCGAAAAGCCCATGAACACCGATGCGACGCCCAGAGCGGAGAACAAAACCACGCTCAGGGCGATATCGGCAGCGACGACGCCAAAACAGGCAAGCGCCCAAACCAGCGCATTGAGCATGCCAACCTCCCCCCGACAGCTAGTCATGTAAGAACGTCCCCAACGACTAGTCATTGGGGACGTTCTTCAACGACTAGTTGTTGGGGACAGTCTTTGCCAAAGGCCCCGCTGGGCGAAATGTCGAACGGGAAGGTGCCGCAGCGATTGAAGGCGGCGATGAACATGCGGATGGCGTTGGACGGCGTGGTGCCTACGAGCTGGGTTGCCGCCGCGAAGGCCGCCTTTTCCTCAGGCAAGACCTTCGCTACAACCGGGGTCATGTGTTCTGCCATGGCGCTTCCTTTTTGAAACGACGGTGGTGCGGATAGATGCGGGCCACGCGGCTGGGCGACGGGCTGTGAAGGCAACCCGATTGGCCCGCATCTGGAGTTTGTTTCTACGGCGTTGGTATTACTTGGTATTCCTAAGTATTACCCCGCAGATAGAATAGCACACCTGATCCCTTGGGGACGGAGGAAAACGGATCATTTTGTTGCTGAATAAGTATTTAGAGTGTGATGATGTCCGAGATATTGAGGGCCCGAGCGTCGACGGCATCGTGCGTGGCAAGCAACAGCATGCGACCGTCGAGCAAGTCGAGCACGACTTCGGCGCATGCGTCGCGCGCAGCGGTATCTAGACCGGTAAAGGGCTCGTCCAGAATCACCGCGTCGCCTGGGCACAGAAGGGCTCGGGCAATCTCGACGCGACGGCGCTGCCCGCCCGAGAGCTCGGCCACACGTGCATGTACATCGACCCCCGGCACCAGCAGGCGCAACAGGGCTGCGGCACTCGAGGCGTCCACGCGCGCGTCGGCGCACACCAGCACGTTATCCAAAGCCGAGGCGCCCTCTACCAGGCGCACATCCTGAAACACCATGGAGCACGGTGCGCACTCCCCCGCCGCTAGCGCGAGCAACGTCGACTTGCCCACCCCCGAGGCGCCCATCACGCAGGTACGTCCGCCGGTGGGCACACGAAGCACCAGACCGTCCAGCGCCGGCGCCCAGGGCGCGCGATCGCCCACGGCAAGCGCAAGCTCCGCTGAAGTGCCATCGCTCGCAGCCCCCGCACGCCCACGCAATCCATGCCCATGCGCCCGCACGGCAACATGCCACGCCACGGGCCCCGAAACCCGCAGCAGCCACACTAGCACGCGCTCACATGCCCACGATGCCGCCACGACCAACACGGTCCACGCCAGCAGATCTGCCGTCTCAATCAAAAGCTTCGCCTGATAGATGCGCTCACCCACGGTGCCCACCGCCATGCCGATGAGCTCGGCTGCCACGCCGGCCTTCCAGCTCATGCCAATCACGGCACGCGCACACGAAAGCACAAACGGCAGGACTTCGCGCCAGGTATGGGCGCAAAACAGTCGCCAGCCGCGCACGCCATGCAGACGGAACATCTGCTCCAGCGGTTTATTCACCTGTGCCAAGCCCTCGGCCAGCGAAAAATACACGCCCGGCAGCGCCATCAAAAAGACTGCCGCGATGCTCACGCGCGCCGACCCCAGCCAGATTAGCAACAGGACCACCACGCAGGCGACCGGTGTCGCCTTTACAAACGACAGCGCCAGAGCCACCAGGTGCGCAAACGCCCGCGAACGTGACGAAATCCCGGCAAGCACACCACCACACACCGCGGCAAGCGCCAGCCCGCCCAGTATCCGCGCGCCCGAGCCCGCCAAAATCGCCCAGGTACCGCCATCGCACACCAGGCGCAGAAGCGCCAAGGCAACAGCACCCGGCCCCGGCAAGATCAGCGGCTGCGCCACCAGCGACGCCGCAAAGATCCACACGGCAAGCCAAAAGGCGGCGACGGCACCCACTGCCGCCACCGCCTTCGCACGCTCAGTCATGTGTCGAGCAAACGCACGCACGGGCTACTCCATGTAGTAAAAATCGTCAGCCGGGAGCTTGCCGCCCACGGCACTCGCGTCCGCATCGGCCAGCACCTGCAGGTACCCACCGAGCGCCGCCTTCATATCTTTCCCCGTCTGGCACACGAGCATGCACCCGGGAATCGCCTTCTCGGCGATCTTGGCGTTATCCACGATGCCGGCATCGACCACGGCCTGCGCCCAGTCTGCTGGCGCCGCATTGACAGCCTTAACGCTCGCCGCATGGCAGCTCAAGAACTCCGCCACGGCCTCGGGATGTTCCTCGGCAAACGCGCGGCGCACCACGGTCACACCCGTCAGCAAGCGCGAGCCCGTGTCTCCTACCAGCTCGTCCCACACATCGGTCAGGCTTACCGGAGCCGACAGTTTGCCCTCGCTCTTTGCGATGGCAGCTGTCTTGAACGGCTCCGGCAGCACGCCCACGGCGGACGGGTCGGCAAGCAGGGCCGACAGCACCTCGGTGGGTTCGCTCTTAAACTCAAGCGCCACCTGGCCAGTCAGACCTGCGCGCTCCAGCAGGTAGTTCATGACGTACTCCGGCGTGGTGCCCTTGCCCGTCATATAGACGGTGCGGCCCGCCAGGTCGCCAAACGAGATCACGCCCGCGTCGCCCGTCACCACGCTCAGCACGCCGAGCGTATTGATGTCGATGACCTGCACCGCGCCCTCGGTCTTGTTGTAGAGCACGCTCGCCACGTTGGCGGGCACCAGGGCAATATCGACATCGCCCTGAATGACCTTGGGCACGATCTCGTCGGCAGCGGCGCTGATCGCAAAGTCGAACTCGTTATCTGTCTCGCCGCTCGCCGCCTGGTCCATAAACTGCACCAGACCGATTGACGTCGGCCCCTTGAGCGAGGCGACGTGCACCTCGACCGACTCGGCGGCAGCGCCGCTCGGCGCAGACCCGGCAGAGCCCGCCCCCGCAGCCCCGCCGCTGCAGCCAGCCAACGCAAGCGACAGCGCGCCCGCGGCAAGCGCCGAGGCAAACCCTCGGCGCGAAAGCTCAAATTCAAACGCGCGCATCGTTAGCACATCCCTTCGTTGGGCATCGTCCACGCGTGATGATCGGTATGCAGCAACTCCTCGGCCAGCGGCGAGAGCGGCGCACCCAAGAACTCGCGATAGCATGCCTGAACATCGGGATTCTCGTGCGAGAAGCGAATGTCCGCTGCCGCATCGAGGTCCCAAAGAACCTGGCCACGCTCTGCCGCCAGCTCGCAGCCGTCGTGAATGGGCTGACCGCCGCCACCGACGCAGCCGCCCGGGCACGCCATGACCTCGACGAAGTCATAGCTCGCACGGCCGTCGCGAATCGCATCGAGCAGGCGGGCAGCGTTGCCCAGCCCGTGCGCCACGGCGACGCGCACCTTGGTGCCATCGATATCGGCCACGGCCTCCTTCCAGCCATTCAGGCCACGCACGTCGGTAAAGAAATCCGCATCGGGGTTCTTGCCCGTCACCAGGTAATAGGCCGAGCGCACGGCAGCCTCCATCACGCCTCCTGTGGCGCCAAAGATCACGCCCGCGCCCGTGCCGAAGCCCAGCGGCGTATCGAGCGGCTCCTCGGTAAGCGTGTCGACGCTCACGTGGCTCGCACGAATCATGCGTACCATCTCGCGCACCGTCAGCGCAACGTCCACATCGGGCACGCCGCCCTCGCCCACCATGCTCGGCAGCGCACACTCGGCCTTCTTGGCCGTGCACGGCATCACGGACACCACGAACAGGCGCTCGGGCTCCACGCCCAACACCTTGGCGTAGTACGTCTTGGCAATGGCGCCGAACATCTGCTGCGGCGACTTGGACGTGGACAGGCTGTCGACAAACTCCGGATAGCGCGCCTTCACAAAGCGCACCCAGCCCGGGCAGCAGCTCGTGAACATGGGCCAGCCGCGGCTGTCGCCCTCGCCCTTGGCGGCCTTACCCAGGCGCTCGAGCAACTCGGAGCCCTCCTCCATAATGGTGAGGTCGGCCGAGAAATCGGTATCGAACACGTACTCAAAGCCCACGCGGCGCAGCGCGCACGCCAGGCGCTCGACGGTGGCCTCCTCGCGCGGGATGCCGAGCTCCTCGCCCCAAGCGCTACGCACAGCCGGCGCGATCTGCACCAGCACGATCTTGTCGGGATCGGCGAGAGCGTCGAACACGGTCTCGGTGTCGTCACGCTCGCGCAGCGCGCCCGTCGGGCAATGCGTGATGCACTGGCCGCATGCGACGCAATCGGTCTTGCCAATCGGCGCGCGCCCGCGGGTACCCACGGCGGTGTGCGTGGCGCGATTGGTCAGGTCCCAAATCCCCAGCCCCTGCACGTTTTCGCACACCTTGATGCAACGCATGCACTTGATGCACTTGTCGTTGTCGCGAATGATGGGAAAATCGAAGTCCCAGCCCTCGCGCGCCAAGTGCTTTTGATACGGCAGGTAGAAAATGCCCAGGTCGTTGGCGATGGTCTGCAGGTTGCAGTTACCGCTGCGCACGCAGCTCGCGCACTGCGCATCGTGCTGCGACAGCAGCAGCTGCACGTTGGTGCGACGAGCCTCGCGAGCCTTGGGGCTGTTGGTGTGGACCACCATGCCGTCGAGCACGTAGTTGTTGCAGGCGGCAACCAGCTGGTCGCAGCCCTCGACCTCGACCACGCACACGCGGCAGCCGCCGATCTCGTTTAGATCGCGCAGATAGCACAGGGTGGGAATCTGGATGCCAACGGACTTGGCTGCATCCAGGATCGTGGTGTGCTCGGACACCACGACCTCGCAATTATCGATCGTGAGCTTGACCATGTTATGCGCTCCGTTTTCGGTGTTGTCGCTGACGGTGGGGTTGTTGAGCTCTACCATTCCAGGTTCCTCCCTCCGCGGAACGCACCAAAGCCAAAGTGGTCGCAGCGCAGGCAGCGGCTCGCCTCCTGGCGCGCCTCCTGCTCGGTAAGACCTTGCTCGACCAGATTCCAATCGTGAATACGCTCGCCGGCCTCGCGCTCGCCCAGCTCGCAGCGACCGCACTCGTGCTTGCCCTTAAACTGGACGGTCGGCAGCTCGACCTCGAGTTTAATCTTGTGATCAAAGCCCAGGTAGCGGTCAATGTTTGCCGAGGCCACACGGCCAGCGTTGATGGCGCGGATGACGGTGGCGGGGCCGGTCTGGCAGTCGCCGCCGCTAAAGAGGCCGTCGAAGTTGGGCACGGCGCCGTCCGAGTCGGTGACGACGCAGCCCCACTTGCAGGCAATGCCCATCTCCTCAAACGGCTTGGAATCGATGTCCTGGCCAATGGCCACAAACACGCGCTCGCAGGGGATGACACGCTCGGGCGTAGCGGCGGCACGCGGGGCCGGGCGACCACGGCGGGGCTCGCCGATAATCTGCGGTTGCACGCGCAGGCCGCACACGCGACCGTCCTCGCCGGTCTCGATGGCGAGCGGGGCCGTCAGCTCCAGCACCTCGCAGCCCTCGGCCTGGGCGCCGGCGATCTCGGCGTCCTGGGCCGTCATGTCGCAGATGCGACGGCGGTAGACGATGCTTACCTTCTCGGCACCGCAGCGCACGGCAGAGCGAGCCACGTCCATGGCAACGTTGCCGCCGCCGATGACGCACACACGCCGGCCGCCCAGGTTGGGCAGCTCGTCGTCGCCGATGGCACGCAGCATCTTGACGGCCGACTCCACGCCGAGCGCCTCTTCGCCCGGAAGGCCGAGCTTTTTGTCGCTGTGGGCACCGATGGCCAGGTAGACGGCGTCGAACTCGTCGCGCAGACGGGCAAGCTCCTCGCCGTTGACGGAGTGGTCGAGCTCCACGTCGATGCCGGAGCTCAGGATCCAGTCGATCTCGGCCTGTAGGCGCTCGCGCGGCAGACGGTAGCTGGGAATGCCGTAGCGCAGCATGCCGCCCAGGTGGTGACGCTGCTCAAAAATCGTCACCTTGTGGCCCATCACGGCCAAATAATAGGCGCAGGAAAGGCCGGCCGGGCCGCCGCCGATCACGGCGACGCGCTTACCGGTGTTGTCCACCACATGCGGCTTGTGATCGTTGAGGTCACTGTGCTCGACGGCAAAACGCTTGAGGGCGAGGATGTTCATGGGGTCGTCGACCATACCACGGCGGCAGTGCATCTCGCAGGGATGCTCGCACACCAAGCCGCAGACGAGCGGCAGCGGATTGTTCTTGCGGATGACCTTGACGGCGTCGGCATAGCGGCCGGCCTCGACCAGCGAGATGTACCCGGGAATGTCGACGTGCGCCGGGCAGCCCGAGACGCACGGGACGCGGGCCTCGCGGTCAAAGCCGCAGGAGTGCTCGCGGATGTGATGCTCAAAATCGTCACGGAAGCCGCGAATGGCCGTGAGTGCCATGGCGCCGGCTTCGTAGCCGATGGCGCAGTCGCTCGAAAGGTAGATGGTGCGGGCCGTGCGCTCAATCAGGTTGAGCGTGGACTCATCGGCGCGCCCTTCGAGCACATCGGCGAGCAGGTCGCTCAGCGCGCTCAGGCCCACACGGCAAGGTGTGCACTTGCCGCAGCTCTGGGTGGAGCACAGGTTGACGAGCGCTGCCGTAAACTCAACGGGACACGGGGCGAGCGAACTCACCGCCAGACGACGTCCGAGCGCATCGTGCAGATCGTCCATGACGGCCTGAGCGTGGCTGCGTTCCATTACGTGCAGTCGTGCCATAAAGATCCCCTCTCACATGGCAGCCCGGAGGCGAGGCCGGGCGAAATTGCTACACGCACAACACTGACCTAAAAAGTTGTTAGGTCTCCACGCAGTTCGGCAGGCGGCATGAAATGTCACCCTCAGCGGTGAAATAGAACATTACCGCAGATAAATGCCATATTTGATAAAACGCGTTACCAAATGACAATGCCCCGTCCACGCAATCACGTGGACGGGGCATTGCTCTAGGTATGCGGCCAGCGACCCTGTTGCCTTTACTTAAGCTCGGGCCAGAAGTCCTTGTTGGCCTCGATCATGTCGTCGAGAACCTCCTTGGCGACCTTCATCGACGGCACGGTCTTGTTGAGTGTGAAGGCCTTGAGCGCCTTCTCGTACGAACCCTCGATCGTAGCCTCGACCACGAGCTTCTCGGAGTTCAGCTGCTGCATCATGAGGCCCTGCTGGAACAGCGGGATGTTGTCGCGGCTGATGACCTCGGGGCCGTTCTTGCCAATGTAGGCAGGCAGCTCGACCATGGCGTCGTAAGGCATGTTGGGGATAGCGCCCTTGTTCTCGCAAATGACCAGGAAGCGCTGCTTGGTATCGTTCTTCAGAGCGATAGCCAGGTCGGCAATCCAGTCGCCGTGGCTGCCCGCATAGAACGTGCTCTCGTCGATCTCGCCCGTCTTCTCGTAATGGTCGATGCCGTCGAAGAGGTTCTTCTCGCGCGTCTCCTCGACCTCGTTTGCACGGGTGCGCTCGGGGTTGGAATGCTCGACGAACTCCTTCTGCTGCAGGTAGTAGTTCAGATAGGTGTTGGGCAGGTACTCCGGGAAGCACTCCATGATCTCGTACTCGCCCTTCCAGACGTAGTACCAGCTGCCCTTGGTGTGGCGGTTCTGCTCGGGGTGCTCGTCGGTGGCCTCCTCGGGCTTCTTGGACATCAGCGAGCTCATGCCCTTGAGGTACGAATCGGGCAGCAGAATCTCATGCTCCTTGATGTACTCGCGCAGCTGCGGGAGCACCTCCTCGCCCTTGTGGCGGATCGAGGTGAACCAACCAAAGTGGTTGAGGCCAAAGTAATCGTACTCGACATCCTTCTTGTCGATATCGAGCGCGGCGCAAACCACGTCGATAATCGCGATCGGCATGTCGCAGATGTTGATGATGCGAGCGTTGGGGCGCAGGACGCGGCAGCCCTCGGAGACGATGGCGGCAGGGTTGGAGTAGTTAAGAATCCAGTAGTCCTTCTTGGCATACTTCTCAACGTCGTCAATCAGCTCGACCATGGGGAAGATGGTGCGCATGCCGTAGGCAAGGCCGCCGCAACCGCAGGTCTCCTGACCCACGCAACCGTGACGCAGCGGAATCTTCTCGTCCTGCTCGCGCATAGCGTAGCCGCCCACGCGCATCTGGGCAAACACGAAGCTCGCGTCGGTAAAAGCCGTCTTTTTGTCGGTGGTCACCGTGAGCTTGATGTCCAGGCCGAGGTCCTCGTGCAGAATCCAGTCCACGAGCACGCCGATCTTGCGCTGGCGCTCCTCGTTGATGTCGTACAGACGAATCTCGTCAACGTCGAGCTCGTCCTTGCGAAGAGCGATGGACTTGACGATGCCGGGGGTAAAGGTGGATCCGCCACCACACAGAGTAATGATCATTGTTTACTGCTCCTTCTCAATTGCGTTTTCGACCTTGTCGCGCATCTCGGCGACCTTCATGCCAAAGATGATCTGGATATTATTGCCGTTGCGGTTGATGCCGCTGTTGGGCACGTGATTGATGAGGTCCTCATTGATGAGGTCCGGGTTCTTAACGTTCACGCGGAGACGCGTAAAGCAGTTCTCGAGCTCCTCGATGTTGTCCTTGCCACCAAGACCTGCGACCAGGTCAGCGATACCCGCGTCAACACCCTGCGCGGGAGCATCGGCGACAGCGCCCTGCTTCACCGCGACAGACGCGGCGGCCTCGCCCTCGGCAACGGACTCAGCAAGCTCGGACTCTTCCTCGCGACCAGGCGTGTGGAGGTTGAGCTTCTTAATAAGGAAGGTGAAGAGGAAGAAGTACAGAGCGGCGTTGAGAACTCCAAGCACCAGCATGACCGGCCAGTTGGTCTTATCGACACCAAGGACCAAGTTGGAAACAACGATGTTGATGATGCCGCCTGCAGTCGAAGCGGGCACGGAGAGAACCTTAAGAAGAACCAGGAAGACGCCGGAAAGAATCGAGTGGACGACAAAGAGCACGGGAGCGGCAAAGACAAAGAGGAAGTCCATGGGCTCGGTCACGCAGGAAAGCACGGCGGTGATGATCAGCGGGATGATGACAGCCTTGGTCTTGTCCTTGTTCTGCTTGTAGGCGGTGAAGATAAAGGCGAGACCGATACCGATGTAGGGCCACAGGTTGTTGAAGGTGTAGCTGTTGAAGTAGGTGCTATCGGAGAAGGGCTGGCCCGTCATTGCCATCTCGGCAACACGGATGGGATAGGCGCCGGCGATAACCTGATCACCCAGCGTAAGGGTGCCGCCCACATCGGAGAACTGGAACGGGGTGTAGATGAGGTGGTGCAGGCCGGTAGGAACGAGCAGCTTGTTGAGCATGCCGTAGATAAACAGACCGATGTTGCCCGACTCCTTAATGATGCCGGCAACGGAGGAGATGGCGCCCTGAACCGGAGGCCAAACGATGCAGAAGCCAGCGCCCATGATCCAGGAGATGATGATCATGATCAGGAACGGGAAGCGAACGCCCGAGAACATCGAAAGGGCAATGGGGAACTGCTTGTTCGAGTACTTGTTGAACACGGCACCGGTGATGCAACCAAGAATGATGCCGCCAAACACGCCGGTATCGAGCACCTGAATGCCCATAACGGTGCTCTGGCCGGTTCCGGTAAGACCGAGCATGCCGCTCGCTTCGGCAAGAGAGCCGGTGGCGTTGAGCACGATGTTGTTAGCCTGCAGGAACAGGAAGAACGACATCAGGGCAATCAGCGAAGCGTGGCCCTTGTTCTTCTTTGCCATGGCGCCGGCGATGCCCACGCAGAACAGAATCGAGAGGTTGTTGATGATAAACATCAGCGACTGATAGACAACGGCGCCCACAAGCTGGAACGGACCGGAGCCCAGCACAGGGATCACGGCGCAGATGGTCTTGTTGGTCAGAATAATGCCCACGATGAGCAGGATGCCGGCAACCGAGAGATACATCATCGGCTGAACGATCGACTTCGCGAACACCTCCAACGGCGCTTTGAAATTGAACTTCTTTTTTGCGGTCATAGCGGTACTCCCCTTCCTTTTCCGCAAATTGAGATAGGTGTGCCCTGGACAAGACCGTGAGCCTTGCCTTGTATCAATCGATGTGTGGGCACGTTATGCCTAGAGACCAGGTTCTCCAAGCAGGTTAACAATGTGATATGCGAGATAACTCTTCTCGGCATCGGTAACGACAACGTTATAGGTAGACGCTAAGTGGTCGGCAATTGACTCCGCACACGAGAACGCCCTCGGATACGCCGTTTCATCGATACGGAACAGCGCGTCGCCATTGACCTGTCCCGCCGCGGGATCGAGCGCTCGCTGCGCAAAAAACTGCAGATGGCGAACGAAACGCTCGTACGGCAACGAGGTGACGTCAAGGGTCGTGGCATAGTGCTCGGAAACAATCGCGAGCACGTCGCGAACAAGCTGGACCGAAACAATCAGACGGTCAGAGCGCTGCGGCATGGTGGCGTTGACGATATGCAAGGTGATGAAGCCCTGCTCCTCCTCGCTCATCTCGATGCCCAGATAATCCTTGATAATCTGAAGGGCACGGCCCGCAAGCGCATACTCCTTGCGATAGAACTGCTGGATCTCGAGCAGCAACGGATTCTCGCAGGGGACGCCCTTGCGCTCGCGCTCCAAAGCAAGACTGATATGGTCTGCGAGAGCGATGAGGATCTTGTCGTTGATGTCGACATTGAGCTCTCGACGAAGCATCTGAACGATGTCCTCGGAAATCACGAGGTTGACGGTGGGGATGGACTCCAAAAGATGTGCCAAGCGGTCAATCGTGCGCGAATCCTGAGAAGTTCCCTCCTGCAACGCGTAGGTCTTTTCGACTGACGCCTCGTCGATGGCATCGCCGGCATGGCGGCCAAAGCAGAGGCCTCGACCGATGACGATGAGCTCGGAGCTATCGTCCGAAGTGACCATTGCGACATTGTTGTTGAAAACTCGCTTGATAACCACGGCACCCACCACAAGAATTTACTCGGAAAGCCAGACGACAGGCTCTTTAACAGCAACAGGGCCGGAAGCATGCTAACGAAGAGTCGAGTTCTCCGAGCGCTCGCACACGATAACGAAGACCGTGGGATCAAAGCCGGCGGCGCGAACCGCGTCGAAATCGACCTCGACGAGGGGCTGGCCCGCGTCGACATGGTCACCCTGGGCAACAAGCGCATGGAATCCCTTGCCCTCAAGCTTAACAGTATCGATTCCGATATGCAGCATCACCTGAGCAGAGCTGTCGTCGGACATGATGCCCAGCGCGTGCTCAGTCGGAAACAGCGCCGCGACGGTACCGGAAACAGGAGCGCACACCGTTCCCTCTTGGGGAACCACGGCAACGCCATCGCCCACCGCACGGCTGCTAAAAGCGGGATCATTGGTATTTTCCAGATGAACAAGCTCGCCGGAAACGGGAGCGAGGATTTCGAACTCGGAAGCTGCAGTCTTCTGCTCATCCGAACCGCCCATCAGGCGAGAAAAGAAACCCATGGTGGCATGTCCCTTCATAAATATA
Organism: uncultured Collinsella sp.; assembly: GCA_958433005.1. Taxonomy (GTDB): domain Bacteria; phylum Actinomycetota; class Coriobacteriia; order Coriobacteriales; family Coriobacteriaceae; genus Collinsella. Next base: position 16,710 of record CAUAWV010000002.1, read on the forward strand.
GCCCAACCAAAATCAAGCGAATGCATCCATAGAGACACACCCGTTCAAAGACTTTGGTTAGGCCCACGTCCGAGGGACTCGGTAACCTTCCGCATTTCTTTTTACGGGAGCTATTGTAGACAAGCCCAAAGCCAGAACAATCATTATGACCGGTGAGCGGTATTTTTTCTTCGATAAACGGTATTTAAGCGGCACTTGGGGACGTTCCTTTTCTGCCGGCACCCAGGGACACTCCTCACTCTGGTGCAATGGGGCCAGGTTGGTGCAGATTAACCTGGCCCCATTGCACCAATTTCGTATGCGCTAGACAAAGAGCTCGCATTCCTTCCGCACGACGCAAACCTTGCTCAGCATCTGAGAAACAGCGGATAGCTTGTTGGGATCAAGCTTACGAGCGCCTCGCGGGCATACGGCAATGCAGCGCATGCAGGAGATGCACGCCTCGCCAGCTGCTCGTTTGGGGTCACCCTTGTCGATAGCACAAACGGGGCACGCCGCGGCGCATGCACCGCAGGAGACGCAATCCTCTGTTGCCTCAGGTGCCATGCGGTGACCTCTGGCTTGTTTATAAGGACGATTGCCGGGAATAGAGGGCTCGGATGTATCCTCAGCCAACAGCTTTTGCTGAATTTGCTGCGCAAACTCTGCGAGCTGCGCCGCATCCTGCGCATCCGGACGACCGGCAGCAAACTGTCGCGCAATGGAATGTTCTGCAATGGCTGCAACTGCCGCGATTACCCGGAATCCCGCATGCTTCGCAACGTCCTCCAGCTCTACGAGCGTGTCCTCAAACGCGCGGTTTCCGCAGACGCACACCAGAACGGCCCGCGCTCCGTTGCCGTGAACCATGTTCAGTCGGTCGACCGCCACGGCAGGGACTCTGCCGGCATACGCCGGCACGGAGATAACAGCCACGTCGTCCTTCGTCATCGAGACCTCGTGGAAATCCAACCCGCTATCGGTCAGATCGACGGTAACGGTATTATTGTCCAGCGCCCCGGCCACAAGGCCAGACACCTTCCGCGTTCCACCCGTCGGACTAAACACAATTTCGAATATGCTCATCGAGGCACCCTCTCCCTACGCCCGGCAACGCGTCAAGCTGTTTTCACATTCAGACAGAGTATACGGCGCATGAGGGGGAGCTCCCCGTTTTGGTGCGCCAGGCACCCCAATGCACCCACCCTACGCTGTCTGCCTCTTCGTTTTGTATAAATTACGGTACAGATTGTATATATTTACGGGATACCGCCGTGTTCTCCTGAGGTACCTCATCCTGGCCCGTACAAAAAACGGAGTATTCTGCAACGTGACCGCGCCAGCACCGCCGCGGGTGGGCAAAACTGTAGGGCGCCGTATCATTCTAAGTCCCGACATGGCGAGAATGACGCGCCCCCTGCTCCGGAAAACGGCGAAATCTGACTCGGAACGCTCGCTAGGGATATCCGAAGGCCACCGTTGGCGACGTCGAATCATATGCAGACAACTCGAACTGCAGAATACTCCAAAAAATGCACGGCGCACCCCATAGGACCCATTGCTGCATGGCAGGAAACAAGCCCACGGCATCCTCTAGATGCATTCCCGAGGAAATCACATTTGAACTAGCGATCGGATACGGCAAACAAAAGGGCCCCGAGCGTAGTTGCTCGGGGCCCTTAGCTTGCCTCACACTAGCGTGCGACGCGTATGTTACTTGCGCTTGCCGCCGCCGTCACCGGGGCGACGGGAGCTGCCGCCGCGCTTGCCGCCACGGCTGTTGCCATAGCTGCCACGGTTATCGCGACCGCCGGCGCGGCCGCCACGGGAACCGGCCTGGTTGCCGCCGCGACCACCACGGTAGCCGCCGCGACGCTCCTCGCGGGTATCGTCGTAGTTGCGCCAGTCATCGCGTCGATCGCGGCTGGCACGCGGATCGCGACGATCGCGCGACTCGCCAGAACGACCGGCGCCGTTGCGGCCGCCATTGCCGCGCGCGCCCTCGCGACGCTCGCCGCCACGGCCGCCGCGCTCTTCAAAGCGCTTGCCGCCACGGGACTCACCGCTGCGGGCGCCACGCTCACCGCGACCTTCGCCGCCACGGCGCTCATCGCGCCCGCCGCGCTCGCCGTCGCGACCGGAACGACGACGATCGCCCGCGCCACGCTTGCCGCCGCGCGAACCGCGGCCCTCGTCCTCGCGCTCAACACGGCGACGACCACCGCGGTCCTCGTCCTCGCGACGACGGCGATGTGCCTCGCCCTGGAACTGCTTGGCACGGCGCTCGGCACGGTTACCTCGCGGGGCCTGCTCGGCAGCGCCAGCACGCTCCTCGGCAGCCACCTCGCGGGCAACGCTCTCCACGGCCTCGTCCACGCGAGCCTGAACGCCCTCGCGCACACGGGTCTTGCCGCCGCGCTTGGGACGGCTCGGACGCTCGCCGTCGCCACGGCGCTCGTCGCGGCCGCGGTTTGAACGACCGGCCACATCGCCGTAATCGTCGCCGTTGCGCTTGCCGTCGCGACGCGCCTGCTCAAGCTTCTTCTTGCTCTTGGACTTGCCGCGCTTGGTCTTCTTCTTCACCTTAAAGGCCGCAGGGTCGCGCTCGGGATCAACCGCGGGCGGATTGGGACCCACATGCAGGTCGCCGGCCTCGTAGATGTCGGCGGTCTTGTCCATGAGCTTCTCGATCTCGTAGAACTCGTCCACGTCCTGCTCGGTCACAAACGTAATGGCCCAGCCCAGCTCACCGGCGCGGCCCGTACGGCCAATACGGTGGATGTAGTCGGTCGGCTCGGCCGGCACGTCAAAGTTCACGACGTAGCGCACATCGCTGATGTCGATGCCGCGGGCAAGCACGTCGGTTGCCACCAACACGTCGACGGTGCCGTCGCGGAAGGCCGAAAGGGCACGCTCGCGCTGAGCCTGGCTGCGGTTGCCGTGAATCGCGGCGGCCTTGATGCCCTTGCGCTCCAGACGACGGCAGCAGCTGTCGGCGCGGTGCTTGGTGCGCATAAAGACGATAGTGCGCTCCGGGCCCTCCTTCTTGAGGAACTCGGGCAACAGGTTGTTCTTGGCCTCGATGGACACCGGGAACACAAACTGATCGACGGTGTCGGCGGTCGACGTGGCGGGCGCGATCTCCACGCGGGCCGGATCGCTCACCAGGTCGGTGATCTCGCCCACGGCCTCCTCGTCGAGGGTCGCCGAGAACAGCAGCGTCTGGCGCTCGGCCGGCGTCTCGCGCACAATGCGGCGGACGGCGGGCAAAAAGCCCATGTCGAGCATGCGGTCGGCCTCGTCGAGCACCAGCACCTTGATCTCGTTCAGGTGACAGGCGCCCTGCTCGATCAGATCGACCAGACGGCCCGGCGTTGCGACCAGGATGTCGCAGCCGTACTTGAGGGCAGCGGTCTGAGGCTTGTAGCTCACGCCGCCCACGACGGTCACGGCGACATGGCCGGTGACGTCGGCGATCTTGCTGGCGACCTCGTCGATCTGCTGTGCGAGCTCGCGCGTGGGGGTGATAACAAGCATCACGGGGCCGCGGCCGTTGCCCTCGGGTTTCTTGGCACCGCGACGGCGGTTGCGGCCGCCACGCTCGCGCACGGGCTTGGGAGGAGCGATGTGCTCCAGATTGTTCATGGTCGGCAGCAAAAAGGCGGCCGTCTTGCCGGTGCCGGTCTGAGCGGCGGCAAGCAAGTCGCGGCCTTCGAGCACCACAGGAATCGAGCCGGCCTGAACAGGCGTCGGCGCCGTGTAGCCCAGGTTCTCGATGGCACGAAGCATCTCGTCGGAAAGACCCAGCTCGTCAAAGGCGGGCAGACTCTCGGTAGCGGACTCGACGGCCTGGGCGGCGCTGGCCTCGTCGGCAGCATCGAAGGCAGCCTGGGTCATGGCCTCGCGGGTCTCGTCCAGAATCTCGGCGTCCGTGACGTCGGATACAGAATTACGCATATGTTGTTGTTCCTTATCTGCACGCGCAATGAGCACGGCATGCGGCCGCGCGGGCGTGCTTGGTAGTGCGCTAATACATACAAAAACAGGTGCGCACAGAGAGGACGTTGCTCAGCACGCTGGCGATCGCTTTGGCAGCCCTATCACGCGCCGTCCAGACGCAGCAGCTCTAAGCGATGGAGCAGATTCGCCGCGGGTTAGTATACCCGTGCTTCGCATGCCCCCACGTAAACCACAGATGACGAGGCGGACGCGGCGGGCCCGGCTGATTGTCTCAATCTGTAACGGCTGCGAAGCAAAACCGGCCCCAAATGTTACAGAACAAGACAGAGAGGGATTACCGTCCAGTCCAAACCAAATCTCTCAGTCTTCCTGCAATTTCGAACATGTGGCCTATAATGTTGCTTTGGTTACCCTATATATTGCGCAGCCATTTAATACGTCGCCCACCGGGGGGCATTAATTCCTATCGCCATATTGGCTAGGAAGCAATCAAAGGAGGTATCCGTGGCAACAGAGACGCCTTGCTCGGTCCTCTATAACGATATTCGCTCGTTCGGCGGTCTTAAGCATCTCGAAATCGCCCGAATGCTTATCAATGGAAACTCCTATCTCGGCAGCACCTTGCTCGAGAAATGCTCTTCCAACCGCTCGTATCTCACCCGTTACATCGTCCATCGCGAGCCCGACCAGTGCGCACCCACCATCTACAGCGACTTTACCGTCACCACGCTCAACCTTTCCGCGGCAATCTGCAGCAAGCTCGGCGGCGGCGAGTCCGCCTATCAGGCAATCGCCGAGCACTATCGTGGTCCGGCAGCCAACGAAATGATGTCAGCTCTCGCCAGCTACAAGCTGGACAGCCGCCTATATGCAAATGCCCTCAATCACATCGACAACTTTGATGGCAATACCGTGCGCGAGAAGAGCACGCTTTACCTCATGCTCTTTGTGGCAACGGGCGCACTTGCCGATCCCGTTCAAGGCGTGGCCACCGTCGAGCGCTTTTGCGACAGCAAGACGGGCGGGCATTTTGGCACCACCGAGACCACCGTCGGACGTGGCTTTATGGGCAGCCTGGAGCAGCCGCGCACCGTCGCCCCCAACCTCGGCTTGCTTAGGACGCACGCCGGAAACAGCGTTGACATGCAGATCCACCCCCTTACGCGTGACCCGCGCGGCACGGTAATTGGTTCTTTGCCCAAAACCTCGCCCAGCATCACCGATGTAGGCGCTGATGCATCGCGTGAGCATCTCCGCATTTGGCTCGAGGGTGAGCACTGGTACGCCCAGGGCCTTGGGTCGACCAACGGCACAGTGCTCGAATCGGGCGCGGGCGACGGCGATATTGTGATTGAGCCGCCCCGCGACCAACGAGAGCCTGGCAAAGTCTATCCCCCGGCGGAAATCGAAAACAGCGACAGGCTCCATCTGGGTCTCTACACGACATTCCTTGTCATTGTGGACTAGCGCGGACGGCGATCGAAAGACGGTCGCCGTCCGTCTTTCGTCTTCTACCTTCCGCGTCGTAAACGACAATACTCAACGGTATACGTGGGTAGTGCGGCTATCATGGTATTTTACCGATATCCGCACTACCCACGTATACGCGCGGCAACCCATGCCAGACAAAGGAACGCCATGGATACTACCGATAGCGCCTATGGCGACAGACTCATCCGTCTCGATACGCTCGATACCGCCGTGGCGGTCGACCCCATCGCCAAGGACGACGCCAAGCGTCGGTTTATGACGCTTATTCTCCAGACGGCCCACCGCAACAACGGCAACATCGGGCACGTGCTGCGCGCGACCAACACGAGCGGCGAGGTCTTTGCCGTCAAGCTACTCAAGGACAACGCCATCCTTACCCCCCCGCCCCAATCGCTCTGCCGAGCAATCGGCAGCGCACCTGGCCAACACTGCCGCGCTGTTCGAGGAGTACCGTCATCTGTGTACCGTCTCGCACCTGCGCGGATTTCCGCGTGTCTATGGCTACGGTTCATGCGAGGACGACCCGCTCATCCTCATGGAGTGGGTCGAGGGCACCTCACTCAAGCAGGCGCTGCCCCTGCTTCCGCACGACGCCTTGGGCGGGCTGACCACCCAGATGGTCGCCGCTGTCGGAAAGGCCGTGCTTCGCGCGCTCTTGATGACCCAAAGCCTCGTGAATCCGGTCGTCCATCGCGACCTGTCGCCCGCCAATATCATGTTCCGCACCACCAGTCGAACGCTCGAGCAACAGATTGCCGATTGCTCCTTTGACCCCTGCCTCATCGACATGGGCTCCGCGACCATGGCCTTCGGCGACGACACGATCACCCGGCGCGCCGACATCTGGCGCTTTGCCACGCCCGCATACGCCGCGCCCGAGATGCTCACGCAGGATATCGAAGGCATTGCGGCCCTTCGCCGCTCGCCCGCAATCGACGTCTACGCGCTTTCGAGCATTCTGTACCAGCTCTACAGCGGTCGCAAACCGTTCGATGTCGAGTCGACGGGTGCCGCGGCAACTGGCTCGTTCTACCTCATAAAGACCAAGACCAAGCCGGCACCGCTCGAGCCGCGATGCAGTGACGACGAGGCACTCGTCCAGATCATCATGAAAGGCATCTCGGTCGAACAGGGCGATCGCCCTACCGAGCAGCAGATGCTCGAGGTGCTCTCGGCATACCTCACCGACGCCGAATCCGAGGGCCGCGAAGGCACAGGAGACGAGGCTGCAATTGATATCGATTCCGGCACGCACCTTAAGGTCGACGTCGCCGGCGAGCGAGCGCGAGAGATTCTGGAGCAGGCCCGGCACGATGCCATGACCCGCCGCCGCTTTATTATCGGTGGCGTTGTCGCAGCCGTTGCGGGGCTCGGCGTTATCGGAGCCGCAACCCATGGCTTCGGCATCCCCGACTACCTGGACGGCATCCGCGGTACGCTTGACGACTACACCTGGGATCAGCTGCAAGAGATTTCGCTCAAGATTAAGGCGGCGAAGAGCAACGCCGAAGCTCGCAAGATCGCCAAGCGTTATCATCTGCTCGACGACGACGGCCGTATTCCCTACCCGAGCACCAAGCGCGTTACGCTCACCAACGGGCTGGAGGTCGGGGCGCAACTCGTGGGCATTCTTCACGACGACCTGGCGGATACCAACGGCAAGGCCGGTCTGTCATTTATCTTTGACGCAGGTATTGCCGAGCGCGATGCCTCAGAGCACCCGCTCAACGGTGGCTGGGAAGACTGCGAGCTGCGCACATGGCTCGATGAGGACGGCATTAAGCTGCTTCCCAAGGAACTGCAATCGGTTATCAGTCCGGTCAAGAAGATCTCGAACAACGTCGGCGCCACCAAAAGCACTTCGTGCCTGAGCGAGCTGCCCGCGACCCTTTGGCTGCCCGCCATGGTCGAGCTCTGCGGCGGACAGGCGCCCAAGGACTTTAGCGAGGACTGCCATTACCTATCCGGCATCTACAACGGCGAGGGCAAGGAGTACCAGCTGTTCCGCGAGCTTAAGGTGAGCCCCTTTACCACGAACAGCATGATGATTCGCCAGTGGAAGGGCAAGGATGTCTGTTGGTGGGAGCGTACGGCGAGCCCCGACACGTCGGAGAACGAGGGCACGCTCTATATGAACCGCGTGGGCGACGACGGCGATGTCTTTAATTACGCCACGTCTGCAAGCAAGCCCGATAAACGGACCTGCGTGATTCCCGGATTCTGCATCTAGGCGGCGGGCGTCTTGCCGTGACGGGACCCCTCCCCGGCAATTGTCTCGATCTGTAACATTAGCTCGGCAGATACAGGTCTAGATGTTACAGAACGAGACAAACCCCAGCCCCGCGAGACAACATCTCAATCTGTAACAGTAAGGGGTCAAAAACCTCTCTTGATGTTACAGATCAAGACATTTGAGTTGGCCGCGGGCGGTCTGTCTCGATCTGTAACAGTTAGAGGTCATATTTGCTGCTAGATGTTACAGATTGAGACATTGAGTTTTCTGCCAACTGTTTGTCTTGATCCGCAACAAATACTCGGTAAAACGGGGTCTAGTTGTTACAGATCGAGACGTTTGGCAGAGACGGCCACCGATTGGGCAGCCACCCTCATCTGTAATGAAAAATCATACATTCCAACTACTACTAGACACCCCCAGGGGGTATGGGTGTATAGTATCGACAGGTTAACATTCATGACACTACGCCACAGAAAGGGGAAGTCATGGCCCAAGATACGTTCGACGTGAGCGGCATGACGTGCGCCGCCTGCCAGGCGCACGTGGACCGCGCTGTGAGCAAGCTCGACGGCGTCGAGAGCGTCGCGGTCAATCTGCTCGCCGGCTCCATGCTGGTGGACTATGACCCCGCGCAGGTCACCCCCGACGACATCTGCACCGCTGTCGATCGCGCTGGCTACTCGGCCTCGCCCGTCAGCACGGGCACCGACGCCGGCCCAAGCGGCAGCGCACAAGCCAGGACCGGCGCCGCCCATATGGAGTCGCCCACCAAAAAGTTGGAGGCCGCCGCTTCCGCCATGCGCACTCGTCTCATCGTCTCGATCGTATTCCTCATCCCGCTGTTCTACATAGGCATGGGACACATGCTCGGCTGGCCGCTGCCCGCTGTCTTCACCGACCATACCCACAGCATGACGCTCGCCCTCACCGAGCTCGTCCTACTCATCCCCATCGTCTATGTCAACGACGCGTACTTTATCAATGGGTTTAAATCACTCGCGCACGGCGCGCCCACCATGGACGCCCTTATTGCCGTGGGCGCCACCGCTTCCGTCGCCTGGTCGCTCTACGCCATGTTCATCATGGCCGACCAATTAGCCGCGGGTCAGGTCCACGAGGCCATGATGACGAGCATGGACAACCTGTATTTTGAGAGCGCAGGCACGATCCTGTCGCTCGTCACCGTGGGCAAATACCTCGAGACACGCAGCAAATCCAAAACCGGCGGCGCCATCGAGGCGCTCATTGACCTGGCGCCCAAGACCGCGATCGTCGTGGCCGAGGACGGTACCGAGGCCACCGTCGACGTCGATGCCATTCTGCCCGGCCAGGTGCTGCGTGTGCGCCCCGGCGAGTCCATCCCCGTCGACGGCGTGGTGCTCGAGGGCAGCTCGGCCGTGGACGAGAGCGCGCTCACCGGCGAGTCCATCCCCGTGGAGAAGACCGCCGGCGACACTGTCAACGCGGCCACGGTCAACCGCACGGGCTCGTTTACCTTCCGCGCCACGCGTGTGGGCGCCGACACGTCGCTCGCCAAAATCATCAAGCTCGTCGAGGACGCCAACGCCACCAAGGCACCCATCGCCCGCATGGCCGATAAGGTCGCTGGCGTATTTGTGCCCGTGGTGTTTGTGATCTCGGCCGTGACCTTTGCGGTGTGGATGGCACTGACTGGCAGCGTGAACGAAGCGCTCACCTCCGCCGTGGCCGTGCTGGTGATCAGCTGTCCGTGTGCACTGGGCCTGGCCACGCCCGTCGCCATTATGGTGGGCACCGGCAAGGGCGCCGAAATGGGCATTCTGTTCAAGAGCGCCGAGGCGCTGGAGAACCTGCGCAGCGTGGGCACCGTGGTGCTCGATAAGACGGGCACGGTCACCCGCGGCAAGCCTGCCGTGACCGATATCGTGGTAGCCACGCGCGCTGACGGCTCGTCCGCCATGAGCGAAAAGGCGCTGCTCAAGCTGGCCGCCGCGCTGGAGCGCTCAAGCGAGCACCCGCTGGCCGAGGCGATTATGGCCGAGTGCGAGACACGCGGAATCGTCGCGCGCATGGTCGAGGACTTTGCTGCCGTGCCCGGTCGTGGCGTTACGGCGCGCGAAGGGCAAAACGCCATTGCCGCTGGTAACGTGCGCCTGATGAACGAGTTGGGCGTTACCGTGCCCGCGGGTCTTGCCGAGCAATTTGCCGCCGAAGGCAAGACGCCGCTGTTCTTTGCCAAGAACGGCGAGCTTGTCGGCACCATTGCCGTGGCCGACGAGGTCAAAGAAACGAGTGCCGAGGCCATCGCCGCGCTCCGCAAGCTCGGCGTCGACGTGCGCATGCTCACCGGCGACAACCGCGTGACGGCCGAGGCCATCGCCCGCCGCGTGGGGCTGAGCAGCGAACAGGTCATCGCCGACGTCCTGCCCGCCGACAAGGAACGCCACGTGCGCGAACTGCAAGATGCGGGCGGCAAGGTCGCCATGGTGGGCGACGGCATCAACGACTCCCCCGCCCTGGCGCGCGCCGACGTGGGCCTTGCCATTGGCACCGGCGCCGACATCGCCAAGGAGGGCGCCGACGTGGTACTCATGCGCAGCGACCTCATGGACGTCGCCCGCGCCATCGAGCTTTCGCGCGCCACGATCCGCAACATCAAGCAGGACCTGTTCTGGGCGCTGTTCTACAACGGCATCGGCATTCCGCTGGCGGCGGGCGTGTTCTTCCCGCTCACCGGATGGCAGCTCTCGCCGATGTTTGGCGCTGCGGCCATGAGCCTGTCGAGCGTGTGCGTCGTAAGCAACGCTCTACGCCTGCGAACCTTTAAGCCGAAAGTGGCAAAATAGGCTCACCATTAAGTCCATTTAGAACGGGTTTTCCAGGTGCCCGAGATTGACCTGAAAGAGGAGCGACGCGTACTTTGGTACGCGAGCGACGGCTTGAAGGTCAAGGTCGGGTGCCTGGGAAAGCCGACACAACAGAGAGGAATACCGATGCGATACACAATCAAGACTTCCGGCCTCATGTGCGGCCACTGCGACGCCACCGTCGAGACGGCGTTGCTCAACGTTGCCGGCGTGACCGACGCCGATGCCGATCACGAGACTCAGACCGTCCAGGTGGAGTGCGCCGACACCGTGACCGCCGAGCAGCTCGCCGCCGCTGTCGAGGCCGCGGGTGAGAAGTTCCACGCCCTTTCGGTGACCGCCGCGTAACGACCCGCACGTACCCCCCCCCGACCAGAAACGAGGATCCGCCATGATGGCAGACCACAAATCGGTAACCCGCATGCTCAAGACGGCACGCGGCCAGATCGACGGCATCTTGCGGATGGTCGATGAGGACCGTTACTGCGTCGATATTTCCACGCAGCTCATGGCAACGCAGGCGCTCATTGCGCGCATCAACGCCGACGTGCTCAAGGCGCATATCGAGGGCTGCTTGACTTCGGCAATCGAATCGGGCGACGAAGACCTCAAGGCCGCCAAGCTCGCCGAGATCGAACGCGTCGTCGACAAGCTCTCCAAGTAATTGGGGCATTGGGGACGGACTGCTTTGCACCTTCTTGGTGCATCGGGGACAGGTATGTTTGCACCACCTTGGTGCAGATTGACCTGTCCCCCTTGCTCTAAATCGGGTATAAAGGCGTGCAGCATATCGAACGAAAGGCAATTTGCATGAATGACTTTATGAAGGGCCGCAATGGCGCCGATGAGCTCACCATCGTTATGGGCTTTGTCGGCATCGTCATCGCGATGATCGGATCGATAGCCCATATCCAGTGGCTCAGCTGGATTGCCATCGCCGTAATCGTGATTGGCGTGCTGCGCGGCCTGTCCAAAAACATCGACGCACGTCGCAAGGAAAACGCGGCCTTTGTCGCCGCGACCGCTAACGTCCCCGGCCTGGGCAAGTTCGTAGCGAGCTTGGGTAGCGGCGCCGCGGCTGCCAACGCCTCGCGCACGGCCGGTACCAGCAAGGAAGACTTTGAGCGTGCCAAGCGCACGGCCAAGAAGATGTGGAAGGGTCGCAAGACCACAGCATACCTCAAGTGCCCCAACTGCGGCCAGATGCTCTCCGTCCCCAAGGGCAAAGGCAAGATCCGCGTCACCTGCCCCAAGTGCCACGCCAAGATGGAAACGCGCTCCTAGCCGCTACACCATAGGACAAAATAAAAGCCGAGGCCTCGCGCTGAGACCTCGGCTTTTTGCATGGGGCGACATCATTCGATAAAGCTGTCGCCCCGTCGCGCCAGCGCCTAAGCTACGCCGTCGCGAGCGAGCTCCTCTGCCAGGGCTTCTGCCGGCATGGCCATAATCGCGTCGAGCTCCGCGTCAACCTCGGGGATACGCTTGACCTTGAGCTTGCGCACCAGGTCACCGCGGCACATCACATGCATCGGCTCACGCAGGGCGCACAGGTCATCGAGCGGGTTCTCGCGCGTCACCAGGATATCGGCGGCCTTGCCGCACTCGATCGTGCCGGTCTCGCCGCCCAGCCCCAGCAGCTCGGCATTGACTTGCGTAGCCGTATGCAGCGCGAAGGCGTTACTCACGCCCACGTACTTGGCAAAATAGACCACCTCGCGCCACATGTCGTACTGCGTCACGAACGGGCAGCTCGAATCTGTGCCAAGGCCTACCTTAACGCCAGCTTCCAGTGCGGCACGGGCGCTCTCGATGATGCCCGAGCACACGATGTCGCCGTTCTTCTTTTGCGTGTCGGTCGAATGGGTCTTTTCCGGGTCGAGCAACACAAACGGCAGCGCCGGGCTGATGGTACAGGTAACGCTGGGCGCACGGCCCTCAAGCTGTGTACCCGCGGCGCCGCGGTACAGTTCCAAGATCTCGGGCGTCATCGGGGCACCGTGCTCGATCGTATCGACGCCTGCCTGAAGCGCAGCCTTCACGCCCTCGGTGCTCTCGACATGAGCCATAACTGGCAGGCCCACCTCGTGCGCCGCCTTGCACGCCGCCGCGGCAACCTCGACCGGCATGCGCAGCACGCCCGGCTCGCCCACCTCGGTAGCGTCGAACACGCCGCCCGTCACGAACAGCTTGATGACATCGGCACCGCGCGCATACAGGTCTCGCACCTGCTCGGCTGCCTCGACGGGGCTGTTGGCCACCTGCGCGAACAAGCCGGCACCATGGCCGCCCGGCACCGTGACGCCCGTTCCCGGCGCTACCAGGCGCGGACCCTGATATCTGCCGGCGTCGATAGCGTCGCGCACGGCAAGATCGGCAAACAACGGGTCGCCCGCGCCGCGCACCGTGGTCACGCCACTTGCCAACTGCTGCTGGGCGCTGCCTTTGAGGATGTGGCGGACGATGGAGCGGCCCACGGGATTGTCGAGCTTCTTCATGAGTGCGCCCGCATCGCCCGCCGAGACCGGTTTGCCCGAACCGCACAGATGCACGTGCATATTGATGAGACCGGGCATGAGGTACGCGCCGGCCAGGTCGATGACCTCGGCACCTGCAGGCGCCTGCGCCACAGCACTCGGCCCCATCCAGGTGATGACACCGCGCTCAACAGTCACGGCCATATCGGGTTGCGGCTCCATATGCTCCGAACCATCCAGGACGGTCGCATTGATAAACAACGTGGAACGATCGGCAGACGCCATATCGAGCTCCTCCCTCACGATTAACTTGAACATTTGTCCATTATCACCTAGTCCCGCTGGATTGCTGCAGACGCATCGGTTAACGGAAGGAAGAGAGGATGTGGGGGACGGAATACGTTGCAGTCCCATCCCAGCGGCACTAGGGAAATCTCTCGATCTATAACAGGTACAGGGTTATTGGGCCCCCTGATGTTACAGATCGAGACATTCGGTCGACGTTTCACCGGCTTGTCTCGATCTGTAACAATTACGAGCTCAAACAACCTCTAAACGTTACAGATCGAGACAAAACCTCTCAGCGCCCATACCACTGGCATCTCCACTCCTCAGCCAATTCAACCTGCCGAGGAATACCCGCCAGCCTCATTTTCTCGACCAGCTTCCCCGGGTCTTTGAGTTCATCAAACGTAAACCGAAGCACCTTATGCCCGAGCATCGTCAGATGAGACTCTCGCTGACGCTCTGCCACGAATGGGTCGACCGACTCCCGACCCTCGCCGTTCTGCAAGGTATACTTCCCCTTTCCGTCGAGCTCGCCGATGACACATGTTCCGTCCTCGAGCCGCCAAAAATAGTCGACACGAAACACTTGGCTCGGATCGAGCGGGTCGCGAAACTCCACCTGTAACTCTGGCACCGGAAAACCGTATGCAATAAAGAACGCCCGAAAACGAGACTCGCCGCCGTTTTCGGACAGCCCGTCCACATATGACGCGATCACCTGCGCTCTGCGATACCCGCGCCTGCCCTCGCAATCGGCGCGGAGGCGCTCGCACAAATCCCCACGTGATACACCTTTCGCCCGCAGCGCAGAATCGGCAATCGCCAACCCGTAGGAGAACGGCGCACGCAGCAAGCAATCCTCCACCGTGCGCCAAAACGACGTCACCCGCACGCCATCAACACGCTCGAGCGCGCCCGCCATCTGCGGACGCAACAACCTGCACCCGCTGCTCAAAGTCACCGAACAACCCGTCTTAACAAGAAAGCGCGGCCCGAGCAGATCATTCGGCACCTCCAAACCCCACAAAAGCGCCGCGTCATAGCCCCAAAACGCCCAATCGGGATGAAATTCCGCAAGCCCTTTGATAGTCCTCAGCGCTCGCTCCGCCGGCGTCAATGCATCCCAATCATGCTGAAAACAGAACAGGTACGGCTCGGGCTCCGCGATATCGTCGGTTCCAACATGGCGTCGCATCCACATGAGCTCGGTATTGTCATGCGTTGCGAGCAGCGCACCTTGCTCGGTCGCCTCCGTGAGCCTGGCAAGCATCCTATTCCGCGCCAAGGTGTTACGTGTCGTCTGCTTGTGTTTAAGAACGGTATTAGACACTTTCATCACCACCACATCGGAGAAATGGGTCATCGTCACCGTTGCCTCCGCTGACAAATGTCTCGATCTGTAACAGGAAGACAGTCTTTGAGCCTCTAGTTGTTACAGAACAGGATCTTTCGGCAGCCGCCAACCTTCCGTCTCAATCTGTAACAGTTACGGGCTCAAACAGCCGCCAAACGTTACAGATTGAGACAAAGTCAGGGCAGCAGGCGACACCAGCCACATCCCCTACTCCCACTCCTGCTCGTAGATGTTGAGGGACTTCACGTACCGCCCCTGGGCGCCCATGATGTCGCGGACCAGGCGTAAAAAGAAGCTGATGCGCGAGGTGTCGAAACCGTCCTCTAAATCCTCGGGATGCACCGCGCCCGGCCCGTCGACCGCCGTGTCGTTCAGGCGCGCAATGTCATATAGGTAGAGCTGTCCCGCCGCAAGCCAGACATCGTCGACGCAGGCGAGGCGCACCGCAATCGCGCCGTCGCTCCAGTGCTCCTTTTGCACGATATGTGGGTCGTAGACGTCAAAGCGACGGTCGGTGCGCGCGTCCTTCAGCGCGACCATACCAGTCGCAGGATCCTTGTCCAAAATGCCAAAGCGCGAGAAGTACTGCGTGTCGCGCACCTGCTTAAGTCGCCCAAGCGAGGCAGGAGAAATTGACGCTGGCGGCTCATCCACATATAGATCGAGCAGCGTTTTGCCATGGCGATAGGGGCGCTCAAACAGCAGCCAATCGGTAAACGCCATGTTGTAGGCCATGATTTCGTTTTGCGAAGGCTCGGCGCAATAGCTGAGCCACGGGTCGACAATGATCTCGAACTGTTCGCGCGCCGGCTCCAGGAATTGAAACTTCCGCAGCATCCAAAAGTGAGCCATGTCGGCAATATCGTTGCCGACGGCTTCAGCCAGCTCTGCTCGGTCAAAAACTTGGTCAGTCATGGCATCCTCCTCAAACTGATGGACCTCAATTTGAGCTTACGAGGAGGGTGGGCAGCCACGACCAGCGCGGACAAAATAGGCCTCCGACTGCAAACCAGATGCTGACCAAACACTTGACGAAAAGCTTGACCGAAAATGCGTGCCGCAACAAAACCGCAGGTAAACATCGACGGCCAACCCGCCCTTTTGAGCCAGATGCCCGCAGCCACCACAGAAACAACAGGTGACCACAGCCCAAGAAGTCGACAAATGAACACCCGCACGTCGACAAACGAGCAAATTACTCGCAAAGAGTGTCCCCAACGACTAGACAAAAAAATGGCTAGTCATTGGGGACGTTCTTAAATGACTACTTTACAGCTCCAGCGCCTCGGCGACTTCGGCTGCGCAGGCCAGGGCATCGGCCATGGCACTCACCACGAGCGAGCTGCCGTTGCGAGCATCACCCGCCACATACACCGGCGCGGCATCCGCGGCGACGCCCTCCGTGCGAGCCGCGAGATGCGAGCCCTCGGCAGCCATCACCGGCAGCGGACGACCAGCGGTGGCAACAGGTACGCTCACCGCATCGAACACACCGTACTCCGGACCCGTAAAGCCGCAGGCGATGAGCACCAGCTGCGCTGGCACCTCGTGCTCGGAGCCCGCGATGCGCTCGGGCTTTCCCGCCGACCAGTCCAGATCGACCACGCGCAGACCCGCAGCCGCACCCTTCTTGTCCAGCAGCACCTCGAGTGTATCCACGGCCCAGGCACGCATCTCGCCACCCATCGCAGCGATAGCCTCCTGCTGGCCGTAATCGGTCTTCTTAACGTTGGGCCACTGCGGCCAGGGGTTGCCTACCGCGCGCTTATCGGGCGCAGCCGGCAAGAACTCAAACTGGCGCACGCTGCGCGCGCCCTGACGCACCGCGGTACCCACGCAGTCGTTGCCGGTATCGCCACCGCCAATGACCACGACGTCCAAGCCGCGCGCGTTCACCGCGGGCTCGCCGCCGTCGAGCACCGAGACGGTCGAAGCCGTCAGGTAGTCCACGGCATACACCACGCCGGGAGCATCCACGTTCGCAGCCGAAAGCCCACGCGGAGCGCGGGCACCAGCAGCCACCACGACGGCGTCAAAGCCATTGAGCTTGGCCGCCACCGCAGGGTCATTCACATCAGCACCCAGCTCAAACACAATACCCAGCTCGCGCATAAGTGCCACGCGACGCTCGACCACGGACTTCTCGAGCTTCATGTTGGGAATGCCGTACATGAGCAGACCGCCCGGGCGGTCGTCGCGCTCAAACACCGTCACGCGGGCGCCGCGACGCGCAAGCTCCCATGCAGCCACCAGACCAGCCGGTCCAGAACCAACCACGGCAACCGTGGGTGCGCCCTCCCCTGCCGGCTCAAAGCGACGCGGACCGCCGTTGGCCCACTCATGGTCGCTGATCGCACGCTCGTTGTCGTGAATCGTCGTGGGCTGGCCGTCGACCGAGCCCAGGTTGCACGCGGCCTCGCACAGTGCCGGGCACACGCGACTCGTAAACTCAGGCATGGGCGAGGTGAGCGACAGACGCTCGGCAGCCTCGTCCCAGCGGCCGCGGTACACCAGCTCGTTCCACTCGGGAATCAGGTTGTGCAGCGGGCAACCACTCGGACGCGCCTTGCCAAAGCTCTCACCCATCTGGCAAAATGCCACGCCGCACATCATGCAGCGGCTCGCCTGGGCGCGGCGCGCGTCGTCGTCGAGCTCCACGTACAGCGGGTCGAAATCGTGACTGCGCTCCTCCACGGGACGAAGCTCGTGGGCCACGCGATCGATATCAAGAAAAGCACCGGGCTTACCCATGGCACTTACGCCTCCTTTTTGGTCGAAGCAGCAGGGCTGGCAACCACGGGCGCAGCGCCCGCCGCACCACCCGCGACATCAAAGCGAGCGACATCCGCAGCGCTCGCGCGACCGGTCACAATGTCAAACGCCAGCTCCTCAGCCTGCGCATGCGTCTTGCCCACGGCCTCGGCCGCAGCGACAATCGCCAGCACGCGTTCGTACTCAGTCGGAATGACCTTCACAAAGTGCTTGCTCATCGTCTCAAAGCTGTAGAGCAGCTTAATGCCGCGCGGGCTCTGCGTCGCGTCCACGTGCTCCTGGATGAGTTCTCGAATCTGCGCCAGCTCGCCGGCCGCCGGGGCCTTGAGCTCAACGCTCTCGTGGTTCACACGGGCATCGAGCGTGCCGTACTGGTCAAAGACATAGGCCACGCCACCCGTCATGCCGGCGGCGAAGTTCTGCCCGACCTCGCCCAGGACGAGCGCCAGACCACCCGTCATGTACTCGCAGCCATGGTTGCCGCAGCCCTCGACCACCACGGTGGCGCCGGAGTTGCGCACACCAAAGCGCTGGCCGGCAAGACCGTTAATGAAGCCGCGGCCGCTCGTGGCACCAAAGAACGCAACGTTGCCCACGATGATGTTCTCGTCGAACTTGTAGGTCGCATGCGGGTTGGGGCGCACCGACACCTCGCCGCCCGAAAGGCCCTTGCCAAAGTAGTCGTTGGCATCGCCGCACACGTTGAGCGTAATGCCGCGCGGCAAGAAGGCGCCAAAGCTCTGACCGGCCGAACCATCGCAATCGATGGTGATGGAGCCGACGGGCAGGCCCTCGGGATGCGCCTTGGTCACCGCGTTGCCCAGGATGGTGCCCACGCAGCGGTTGACGTTGGCGATATCGGCGCGGAAGCGAATCGGACGCAGGTGCGCACGGGCATCGGCCGTATAGGGCACAAACAACGTGGAGTCGAGCGTCTTGTCGAGCTCACTGTCCGCGGCCATCTGCGGCAGGAAGTGGAGACCGTCGGCACCCGGGATATGAGCACCGAACTCGCAGGTCGCGCTTGCCAGCACGGGCGACAGATCGAGCAGGTTGGCCTTGCGATTGCCCGGGACCTCGATCTGGCGCAAGCACTCGGGATGGCCGACCATCTCGTCGACGGTGCGGAAGCCCAGGCGTGCCATAACCTCGCGCAGCTGCTCGGCAACAAAGAGCATAAAGTGCTCGACGTGCTCGGGCTTGCCGCGGAAGCCGCGACGCAGGCGGCAGTTTTGCGTAGCGATGCCGGCGGGGCAGGTATCCTGCTGGCAATCGCGCTGCATGAGGCAGCCCATGGAGATGAGCGGCATGGTCGCAAAGCCAAACTCCTCGGCACCCAGCAGGCAGGCGACGGCAACATCAGTGCCGTCCATGAGTTTGCCGTCGGCCTCGAGCACTACGCGCGAGCGCAGGCCGTTTTGCAGCAGCGTCTGCTGGGCCTCGGCAAGACCGAGCTCCAGCGGCAGACC
Source organism: uncultured Collinsella sp. (assembly GCA_958433005.1). Lineage (GTDB taxonomy): Bacteria > Actinomycetota > Coriobacteriia > Coriobacteriales > Coriobacteriaceae > Collinsella. The sequence goes on from CAUAWV010000002.1 coordinate 35,582, forward strand.
GGCGTGCCAAATGGAATCGCGAGCAGCGGCACCCGAGCCGCCGTTGTGGCCGCTGATCAAAATCTTGTCGGCAGCGCCCTTGGCAACACCAGTGGCGATGGTGCCGACGCCGGCCTCGCTGACCAGCTTGACCGACACGCGCGCGCCGGGGTTGGCGTTCTTAAGGTCAAAGATCAGCTCTGCCAGGTCCTCAATGGAGTAGATGTCGTGGTGCGGCGGAGGCGAGATCAGGCCGATGCCGGGCGTGGACTGACGGACCTCGGCAATCCAGGGGTAGACCTTCTTGCCGGGCAGGTGGCCACCCTCGCCGGGCTTGGCGCCCTGGGCCATCTTAATCTGAATCTCGAAGGCGCTGCAAAGATAGCGGCTCGTCACGCCAAAGCGCGCACTTGCCACCTGCTTGATCGCGGAGTTCTTGGAGTCACCGTTGGCCAGCGGGGTCTCGCGACGCGGGTCCTCGCCGCCCTCGCCCGAGTTGGAGCGTCCATGCAGGCGGTTCATGGCGATGGCCATGCACTCGTGCGCCTCTTTGCTGATGGAACCGTACGACATGGCGCCGGTGTTAAAGCGGCGGACGATATTGAGCGCGGGCTCCACCTCGTCGAGCGAAACCGGCGTGCGGCCGCTGTCGTCAAAGTCCAGCAGGTCGCGCAGGCGCACGGCACGGCCGGTGCGGTGCAGACGGGCGCTGTACTCCTTAAAGGTGTCGTAGCTGTCCTCACGGCAGGCGGTCTGCAGCAAGTAGACAGTCTGCGGATCGATAAGGTGATCCTCGCCGCCGAGCGGGCGCCACTTGGTCAGACCCAGCGTGGGCAGCTGATCGGGAGCCGGGCTCTTAAGGATGGCGAGCGCGGCGTCGTAGCGCTCGTTTTGCTCGCGCTCAACGTCCTCGACACCCATACCGCCCACACGGCTCACCGTGCCGGCGAAGTACGCGTTGACGAACTCCGGCGTAAATCCCACGGCCTCGAAGATCTGCGCCGAATGGTAGCTCTGCACCGTGGAGATGCCCATCTTGGACATGATGGAGACGATGCCGGCGGTCGCGGCCTTGTTGTAGTTGTCGATGCCCTGCTCGGCCGTCACGTCCAGGTCGCCGCGTGCCGCCAGATCGCGGATGTACGCATGTGCGTTGTACGGATAGATACCGCTCACGGAGTAGCCCACCAGCACCGCAAAGTCGTGCGAGGACACGGCGTCGCCGCACTCCACCACGATGTCGGCAAAGGTACGCACGCCGGCGCGGATCAGGTGGTTGTGCACGCAGCCCACGGCGAGCAGCGACGGCACGGGCACCTCGCCCGCGGCGGCACGATCGCTCAACACCACGATGTTCACGCCGTCGCGGACCGCGGCCTCAACGTCCTCTGCAAGCTGCTTGAGCGCAGCCTGCAGCGCGCCCTCGCCCGCGTCGCGGCGGTAGACGGCACGGAAACGGCAGGTCTTAAAGCCCACGCGGTCGATGGCGCAGATGCGGTCGAACTCCTCCTCGCTCAGCAGCGGACGCTCCAAGCGCACCAGCTGGCAGGCCGTACGAGAGTCCTCGAGCAGGTTGCCGTGGTTGCCCAGGTAGAGCGTGGTCGAGGTGACCATATGCTCGCGAAGGGCGTCGATGGGCGGGTTCGTGACCTGAGCGAACAGCTGATAGAAATAGTCGTAGAAGGAGCGCGTCTTCTTGGACAGGCAGGCCAGCGGCGCATCGATGCCCATCGAGGCGAGCGGCGCCTTGCCCTGCTGGGCCATGGGACGCACAACCTCGTCAACATCATCCCAGTGATACCCGAGCTTAGCCATGCGCACGGCAGCGGGCACCTCGGCGTCCTCGGCGGGCGTTGCCGCAACGGGCTCATCGAGCGCGTCGACGGTCAGCGTCTCCTCAGCAATCCAATCACGGTAGGGCTTTTCCTTGGCATAGCGGGCGCGCAACTCATCGTTGTAGATGACGCGCCCGCGGGCAAAGTCGACCTCGAGCATCTGGCCCGGCCCCAGACAGCCGCTCGTCAGGATGTTCTCGGGGCTCACCTCGATGGTGCCTACCTCGCTTGCCAGCATAAAGCGACCGTCGCGCGTCACATAGTAGCGGGCGGGACGCAGGCCGTTACGGTCGAGGGCGGCGCCCAGCGTGCGACCGTCGGTAAAGGCGATGGCCGCCGGGCCATCCCACGGCTCCATGAGCATGGACTGGTAAGCGTCGTAGGCGCGACGCTCCTCACTCAGGCTGTCGTTGTGGTCCCACGGCTCGGGCAGCAACATGGACGCGGCACGCGTGAGCGGACGGCCGTTCATGACCAGGAACTCAAGCACATTGTCCAGAATCGCGGAATCGGAGCCCTCGCGGTTGATGATGGGCATCACGCGCTCAAGATCGTGCTGCAGCACGGGGCTATACAGATTGGGCTCGCGGGCGCGGATCCAGTTGACGTTACCCTTGAGGGTGTTGATCTCGCCGTTGTGGATGATAAAGCGGTTGGGGTGCGCACGCTCCCAGCTAGGCGTGGTGTTGGTGGAGTAGCGCGAGTGGACGAGCGCCACGGCCGTCTTGACGGCGGCGTCGTTAAGATCGATGAAGAAGCGGCGCATCTGCGTGGCGACGAGCATACCCTTGTACACGATGGTGCGCGAGCTCATGGAGCACACGTAGAAGATCTTGTCGCGCAGGGCAAACTCGGCGTCGGCCTTTTTCTCGATGGTGCGGCGGCACACGTACAGGCGGCGCTCGAAGACGTCGCCCGCGGGCGTGTCGTCGGGACGGCCCAGAAAAGCCTGTAGGATAGTGGGCATACAGGCGCGGGCCGTCTCGCCCAGGTCGTGCGGGTCGACGGGCACCTCGCGCCAAAAGAGCAGCGGCACGCCGGCCTCGGCGCAGCCCTCCTCAAACACGCGGCGGGCATCCTCTACGCCCTTGTCGTCCTGCGGGAAGAACAGCATGGCCACGCCATAGTCGCCCTCTGCCGGCAGAATCTGGCCGCACTTTTGAGCCTCTTTACGGAAAAAGTGATGCGGAACCTGGAACAGGATGCCAGCGCCGTCGCCGGTGTTCTTCTCGAGTCCCGTACCACCGCGGTGCTCCAAGTTAACCAGAATGGACAGTGCGTCGTCCAGGATCTGGTGATGGCGCTCGCCGTTGATATCGGCAAGCGCGCCGATGCCACATGCATCGTGGTCGAATTCGGGGCGATAAAGGCCCTGCTGCTGAGCGGAATCTGCCTGCATCGCGATCCTCCCCTAGATATTTAGACAGTCAGTTGAATAGGCATACTAGGAGCATCGCCGGCCTGTTGTGTTTCCCGCCCGTTTCGAAACAATCGCGTAACGCACGCCCTACAAGTGGACACCGCCGACCTCAAGGACAACGACAGGGGCCCCAAGTTCGACCTGTAAACTCACCGCTTCAAACATCTCAATCTGTAACAGGAAGACCCAATTTCGACGACTAACTGTTACAGATTGAGATGTTTTCGAGAGACGGTTCCGAATGTCTCAATCTGTAACACGAAGGGCCCGTTTTTGCAGCTAACTGTTACAGATCGAGATTTTCCATAGGACCATTTCTTCTTGTCTTGATCTGTAACACCTAGGTCCAATTTCCATCCCTAGTTGTTACAGATCAAGACATTTCGGCAGCCCCCTTCATCATCCTATTCAAATACAGCAATTTTGTTAGTCTTGGTTAACTTCGAGCCTAAAACGGGTATCCTTTGCGGCGTCAAACAAACGGCACGCAGGAGCTCACCATGCTCAACCATCTCAAACATCATTTTGGCTCCCGACGCACCGGTGGTCACGGAGGCCTAGACATTGCGCGGCACATCGGCCCCGGGCTGCTCGTGACCGTCGGCTTTATCGACCCGGGCAACTGGGCCTCCAATATGGCCGCGGGCTCGCAGTTTGGCCACGCGCTGCTGTGGATCGTCACACTGTCCACGATTATGCTCATTGTGCTGCAGCACAATGCGGCGCACCTGGGTATCGCCACGGGTGCCTGTCTTGCCGAGGCCACGACACGTTACCTCCCCCGCTTCGTTGGACGCACGGTGCTCGCCAGTGCCTATCTCGCGACCATCGCCACCGCCATAGCCGAAGTCCTGGGTGGCGCGATTGCCCTTCAAATGCTCTTTGGGCTGCCCGTGCGTGCGGGCTGCGTCATCGTGGCGGCAGTATCGATGGCGATGCTCATGACGAACTCCTACAAGCGTGCCGAACGCTGGATCATCGCCTTCGTAGGCGTGGTAGGACTCTCGTTTTTGGCCGAGCTTGCACTAGTCAAGGTCGACTGGCCGCAAGCCGCCGCAAGCTGGATCACGCCCAGTATGCCCACTGGCTCTGCCGCGATTATCGTGAGTGTCCTGGGTGCGGTCGTTATGCCCCACAACCTCTTTCTACACTCCGAGGTCATCCAATCCATGCACTTCGAAGGCCAAGGCGAGCAGGTTATCGAAGAGCGTCTGCGCTATGAGCTCTTCGACACGCTCTTTTCGATGGGCGTGGGCTGGGCAATCAACTCGGCCATGGTCATCCTGGCCGCAACGACCTTCTTTGCGCACGGCATTGTCGTAGACGACCTCGCCGTCGCAGCGGACACGCTCTCCCCCATTCTGGGCCCAGCAAGCTCGACAATCTTTGCGGTGGCGCTGCTGTTTGCGGGCCTCTCGAGTAGTGTGACGGCAGGCATGGCGGCAGGCACAATCACCGCGGGCATGTTCGACGAGGAATACGACGTCCACGACCGACATTCCTCGATCGGGGTGGCGGCCTGTTTCGCCGGCGCAGTGGCGGCATGTCTGGTCGTCCCAAATCCTTTTGAAGGTCTCATCTGGAGCCAGGCACTGCTGTCGCTTCAGCTGCCGATCACGGTTTTCGTGCTTATACGGCTCACCAGCTCACGCCGCGTTATGGGCAAATACGCCAACTCGCGCCCGCTCAACGCGCTGCTCGTAGGGATCGGTGCCATCGTGACGGCTCTCGATGTCGTGTTATTGACAGGGATGTAATGGGACGGGGCACCTACCCAGGCAAACGTCTCGTTCTGTAACATCTAGACCCGCTTTTGATGTCTAGGTGTTACAGATTGAGATCTTTCCGAGGGACAGCTCCGTTTGTCTTAATCTGTAACAAGTGGACCCAATTTCCGCTTCTAGATGTTACAGATCGAGACATTTCTTCAGCTCCAACCTTTTGTCTCAATCTGTAACAGATAGACCCGTTTTGAGCCGCCACATGTTACAGATTGAGACAAACGGTCGGCCGGACTCACGTCAGACAGGATCGACTAACAGCAGCCGTGATCCCTTGGGGACGGATTAATCAAAAGGGCCCCGGCCGAGAATTCGACCGGGGCCCTTGGACAGAGCTCTGTATAGCTAATCGCCGTGTGTCTACGAGTTACTCCTCGACGGGCTCAAACTCATCGGGGCCGACGCCGCAGACCGGACATACGTAATCCTCGGGCAGCTCGGGCGTGTCGACCTCAACCTCGTAACCGCAAACGGTGCACACAAACTTATACGTCTTCTTCTCCTCAGCCATGATGTTCTCCTCTCGAACGCGACTGGTGATGTACTTCGTTTATTAGTATAGATTCTCAATAATATAATGCAAGTATTTTTAGAACATTTCTAGCCTTGATACGACGAAGCCTTGGGCGGCGTCTTGCCCTTCAGGACCTTATGGTAGTAATCGTAGGTGAGCGGCGTCTCGTCACTCAAGCGCTCGGCATCCTCGACCTCGCCGATAAACAGTAGATGCGTGCCAACATCCACAGTGTCGATCAAATGGCAGCTAAACAGGGCCGCCGCGTGCTCGGGCACATAGGGCATGCCCAGAGCCGTCTCGCGGGTCTCGTATTTGGCAAACTTGTCATAATCGCTGCTGGTGCGGAACCCAAAGTTACCGATGTAGAGCATATCGGCGGTCTGATCGATCACGGTCAGCGCGAACGCTTTGGCCGAAGCGATGACGCCCGAGGTGACGTTGTCCTTGTTCACGGCAATCGAGATGCGCGGCGGCTCGGATGTCACCTGCACCGCTGTGTTGATAACGCAGCCGGCACGCAGCCCGTCCGTCGCGGCACTCACCACGTACAGGCCACTCGGCATGGTAAAGAACGCAGTTTTGTCCATAACGATCACTCCCCTAGCTCGGGTTGGAACCTCATGGATGTATGTACCCACAAAAAAGGCGGCACCCATAACGGACGCCGCCTTTGAGACATATGTGTCAGAACAGTAAGCAAGATGAGACGACCGCAGTTGCGGTGAAATAGGGACTGAATAGCCCCTCAAACAGGCAAAACAGTCCGTATTCCACCGCAACTTATACAGAACGCCTAGCGATTGCGCTCCTTGAGGGCGCGGTCGATCTCGCGCTGGACATCGCGCTTGGCCATATCCTCGCGCTTGTCGTAAAGCTTCTTGCCGCGGCCTAGGCCCAGCAGCAGCTTTACGCGGCCGTCGGTATTAAAGTAGAGCTCCAGCGGCACCAGCGCATAGCCGCGGTTGCGAAGTTTGCCGTCAAGAAAGTCGATCTCCTTGCGGTGCAGCAGCAGACGGCGCCGACGGTCGGGATCGCGATTCCACACGCCACCATGGCTATAAGGGTGGATATGCAGGCCGACGAGCCAGCACTCCCCACCACGAATCAGTGCGAAGGTATCGGTAATCTGGCACGCGCGCTCGCGAATCGACTTGACCTCGGTACCGCTCAGCTCAATACCGCACTCAAACGTCTCATCGATAAAGTACTCGTGATGTGCCGAGCGATTCTTGGAAATGAGCTTGCGCTCGCGCTTACTGGGCATCGCCGGCCTCCTTGGCGCCATCGGCGTTTGAACCCGCAGCCTCGCGCTTTGCCCTGCGCTCGGCATTAAGCTCGGCATCGCTCTCGCGCACCAGCTTGATAATCGCCGCGCATGCCTCCTCGCCCACCAGGTCGCGGGCACGGACCGTCAGACGCGTAGCCTCCTGCTTGTCGCCGTCGCTTGCAGCATCGGTCGCGCACATGATCAGGCAGATGGCGATCTCGGCCGAAGGCGAGGTCGGCACGCCCTGCAGGGCGAGCTCACCCATCACATGGTCGTCACTCTCGTCCGCGGCATCCGGATAGGTGGTATGGATCTTGTTGAGCAGGCGCGTCGTATGCGCATCATTGGGCGCCAGGCGCAGCGCCAGACGCGCGCAGCCCACGGCTGCCGAAATGTTCTCGGTCTCGGGCTCCAAGAAGTACTGACCCAAGTTGGTGTAGGCACGTGCGGCGCACTTACCGTCGCTCGCGCGCTCCAGCACCGAGAACGAGAGCGATGCCCACTCCTGCTTGTCCTCGAGCGCGCGGAACAGCTCGGCCAAGTCCAAGCGATAGTTGCAGTTCATGGGATCCCAACGCACGGCCTGCATCAGGGCATTCCGAGCACTCACATAATCCTGCTGGCGAATGTAGGCAAACGCCATGTCGGAGTACAGGCGGTCAAAGGGAACCTCGACCTGCACCAGCTCGCGCGGATCCTTCTCCACGCGGCGATAGGCCAGGCGCTCAAACTTGCTGTCGAAGCTAAAGTACTGGCGCTTCTCCTCCGTCTTGCATTCAGCGTCGATATACTCCTCGGCAAGCTCCACCAGACGCTCCAGCAGCGGCGTCGCCGTAGCCAGGTCGCCCTGCGCCAGATAGTTCTCGGCATACGTGATGTCTTCCAAGCTGATAGGCAGGTCCATGACAACTCCTCGGTCCGGGCGGCAGACTCAACGCGCGCCTTAAATATCGGTCAATACACAAAACCCGGGTCTCTTACGAGGCCCGGGCGTTCAATTTTGGTAGCCCGTACCAGATTCGAACTGGTGATCTCCGCCTTGAGAGGGCGGCGTCCTAAACCGCTAGACGAACGGGCCATATGTAGCAAATGCAATGGCTGGGATGGAGGGAGTCGAACCCCCATTGACGGAACCAGAATCCGCTGTCCTGCCATTAGACGACATCCCAATGACTGCATCGCTGCGCTCGGCTGTGCCTTTGCGCAAGAAAGAAATATACGGGAAGTCCGGCCGTGACGCAAGCCCCAATTTTGACTTTTTTGAAATTCAGTCAAATACGGCCAACACGTGAAGGACCTGTGAAGTCGACCGCTGCACACGAAGGGCAAAACGCCGCGAGCGGTAGCCGTCAACCGTTGGCAGATTCTACCGCGAAAACGATAGCACCAGGCAACACAATCGAAGTATCAATGATCACGTAGATATCGAGGCGCCATGGACGAAGAGCTTGATTACCTATGGGAGACCCTGGGCCTCGAGATCACTGCTGACCTTTGGCCCGAACGGGACAAAATCCATCCCACTCTGCGCCCCGCCATCACGGTGATGCAGGCAAAATACCGCCGTGCATCCTTTTTGATCATGCGGATGTCATGGCACGCGGGACTCCCCGACCTTAAGCGAATCCAGGCAAGCCTCGTCGAGCTGTCCGGTATGCCGACTGTCATATCCGAGGCGCACCTGGAGCAGCGCCAGCGCGAGCGACTGCAACAGCAGCGGATCCCCTTTATCTGCCCCGGCGTTCAGGCATATCTGCCCTTTATGGACGAGGGGTACTGGAGCGGCAAGCCCAACAAGCACGTAAAGGTCTACGATCCGCACGAATGGGCGCAGTTGGAGGATTGAGCCGAGCGAGCCCGCCGATGGAAAACACGTCCCACCCTGAGCACTCAAAACGGGTCGCACTTTCCGCAGCCGCTACAGCAATGCCTCGGCCCAAGCCGATTCCTTAAAGCCAGGAATCGCAAAGTCGTCGCCCACCAACAGCGGACGCTTAACCAGCATGCCGTCGGTCGCCAGCAGCTCGTAGCACTCCCGATCCGTCATGCCCGCATCTAGACGCGCCTTCAGGCCCAGCTCTCGATATTTCATGCCCGACGAATTAAAGAAGCGCCGCACCGGCAGTCCCGAACGAGCAATCCAGGTCGCAAGCTCATCAGCCGTGGGATTGTCCAAAACGATATCGCGGTCGATATACTCTACCCCGTGTTCGTCCAGCCATGCCTTGGCCTTCTTACAGGTCGAGCACTTGGGATATTCAATAAACAGTACGGTCATGGGAATCCTCCGAATATAGATCGGCCAACGCAGGCACACGCCACACGAGGCGCCTTCGCATGATGGGCCAATTGTAGCCCACGGGTCACACGCTAAACGAACCGTACCCCGAATCCGCGTTTGATGAACGGCAGCAGCTCCATTGCCTCGGGCGTGATATGACCCGCAACGTTCATGCGCTCCTCACCGGGAAGATCGACCCGCGCAATCTCAAGCTCGCCTTCGTAGCGCCCATAGCTGCTATTGCTCACAGCGATCGACCCCGCCTTTCGAAACAGGCCGGCACCGGCATCCATCGGCACGGAATCCGGCTTAAGCGTCGTACGCGACTCCTGAGACCTAAAGATGAGGGTGCTCGAATCGGGTCGGTCGTGATGAATCTGCCCACGCACATAGGCATAACCGGGCTCAAGCTCGCATTGCAGGTCCACGTATCCGGCGGAAACATGAGCAAACTGCGTCCAGCCCGCATCGGAAAGATCGGGGTCGCCGACCAACACAATGTCGCAATCGGCGCCATGTGCAAGCTCAAGCATATTGAGAGCAACCTTTGACGCGCGACCGCGCTGCGCCTCGACCGTCGGCAGTCCCTCGAATACTGGCCCGCGAACGTTAGCATCACCCGGCACAAAAGCCATGATTTCGAATCCAAGCGCCGCAAGACGAAGATTCACCCGAGCAATGTCCTCCAGAGCTAAACCGGTATAAGGCTTGGGGTAAAAATTGTGGCAGGCGGCAAAATGAGTCACATCGGCACCGGCCTCACGCCACGATGCGATTTCATCAGAACTCACCGTCGATGCATTGACCACAATGCGAAATACACCGGACAGCTCCGCGACCCGCCGGGCGCTAAAGCCATAGTCCAAACGAAGGTATTCCAACCCCAGATCGCGCAGGTCCTCGATGCACTCAAGCCCGAGCAAATCGCACGTGCGCGGCCCCACATCGGCAATGAGCGCAATGCCACGGGCGGAAAGCAGCGACAGCACATGACGGACCTTATCGGTATACGCCGCTCCCCCATCCTCGGGAATATGCAGCGAGGTGAACGCATAGCGCGCACCCGCCGCGGCACCGTGTTCAATCGTCCGCTCAATATCCTGCAGAGGGCTGGAAAGATAAATCGAAATACCCGTTTTCACGCTTCAACACTCCTTTAAAAAAGGCCGGCGGAGCAGTTAGCCCCGCCGGCACAACCATAGCATCAAGAAATCTGCCGCGCGCCGCGAGCCCTAAGCAACACGGCTCGCGATATTAAACTACTCGCCAAAGAACTCGTTGATCTTCTGCTCGTCGACGCCAAAGAACCACGTCAGGACAAAGCCGGCGGCATAGGCAAGCAGCATAGCGGCAACGTAACCGAGCTGCTGGCCAGGAACGACGATCAGCAGGCCAAACAGACCGGAAACGCCCTGAGAAACCGTGCCGATGTGAAGCAGCGCCGCGAGCGCGCCGCCAAATCCGGCACCCAGGCAGGCCGTCACAAACGGACGAACGAGCGGCAGCGTAACAGCATACATCAGAGGCTCGCCCACACCCAGGATTCCAACGGGAATGGACTCTGCGACGTACTTCTTGAGCTTGACGTTCTTGGTCTTAAAGTACAGCGCCAGACCGGCACCGACCTGACCGCCGCCAGCCATCATAAGGATGGGAAGCAGGTAATTGATGCCCTTGGTAGCGCCGTCGGGATCGTTGAGCATAGCGTGGATCGGCGTGAGCGCCTGATGCAGGCCGACGGAAACCAGCGGCAAGAAGCCTGCCGACAGGATATAACCGCCCAGGACGCCCAGCTTCTCGAAGATAAAGGTCAAAACGCTAAAGATGGCAGTCGTCAGCCATGCGCCAACCGGCTGGATGACGAGCATCAGAGCAAAGGCGCCGATGATGAGCACCAGCAGCGGGGACAAGAACGTGTCGAGTACGTTGGGCATAACCTTGCGAATCTGACGCTCCATCCAGGCAAAAAATGCGCCGGCGATAAGAGCCGCGATCATGCCGCCCGCTGCGGGGTTGTACTGTGCATTGGTGAGCGGCAGCAGAATGGCAGTGGCAGGATCAGCCGCGCCAGGCGCAAGCAGGGGCATGGCACTGTTGGCAATACACATCATGCCGGCGATGCCGCCCAGCGCAGCGGAGCCACCAAACTCACGTGCCGCGTTATAGCCCACCAAGATGGGCAGATAGGCAAATAGGGCCCAGCCCATGGAACGAATGCCCTGGTACCACCACTCGCCTGCAAGCGCGCCTGCCGTCGAGACGTTAATGACGTTGCAGATGCCGTTGATGAGGCCAGCCGCAATGATGCCGGGAAGCAGGGCGACGAAGACATTGGAAATCTTCTTGAGGAAGGCCTGAACCGGCTTGGACTCGTACTTGGCCTTCTGCGCGGCCTTGTTTGTGGCCGCAGCGTCAACCACGCTCTCGTCAGCAACGCCTTTCGCAAGGCCGGTGAGCTTGGAGAACTCCTCGAGCACCTTATTCACCTTGCCCGGCCCCAGCACGATCTGCATCGTGTCGTCCTCGACCAAGCCCATCACGCCGTCGAGTGCCTTAATACCCTCCGTGTCGACGCTGCCCGTGTCTTTGACGGTCACGCGCAGGCGCGTCATGCACGCCGCGTTTGCGAGCACGTTGTCTTTACCGCCCAAAAGGTCCAGCAGCTTTTGAGCCAGCTCTTTGTTCGTCATAACTCCTCCTTGTATTGGGTATCTCGTTTGGATGTCATATCAGCTCACGCCGCGCACCTATTGGGCATCGGCATTGCTCTTCTCATGGCCACTCACCGCAGCACGGACATGGCCTCGCGCTCGCTCAAGAGCTACCGCAGCCTGCTCGACATCGCAGTCCAGCAGTACCGAGACAATAGCGGTTTTTACGTGGCCGCCGGCATCTGCAAGCGCCTGAATAGCGCGCTCGCGCGTGCAGCCGGTCGCCTCCATCACGATGTTCTGGCCGCGCACCACCAACTTCTCGTTCGTCTGCTGCACATCGACCATCAGGTTTTGGTATACCTTGCCGATCTTGACCATGGCACCGGTCGAAATCATGTTGAGAATGAGCTTTTGAACCGTTCCCGCCTTGAGCCTCGTTGAGCCGGTCAGCACCTCGGGACCGGGCACGGGTTCAATGGCAAGATCTGCGCTCTCCCCGATCTTCGACCCTTGGTTGCAGGCAATTGCAATGGTCTTGCACCCAGTTGCCTTGGCGTACACAAGGCCGCCCACCACATAGGGAGTACGACCGCTTGCCGCCAGGCCAACGACAAGATCCCTGTCCGAGAGTCCACGCTCCCGCAGGTCGCTCGCGCCAAGCTCCTCGCTGTCTTCGGCACCTTCGACAGCCTTGATAAACGCCGTCTCGCCTCCGGCAATGAGCCCGACAATCAGATCGGGTGACACGCCAAACGTGGGCGGACACTCCGAAGCGTCGAGTACACCCAGACGACCGCTGGTGCCTGCGCCCATGTAAAAGACGCGCCCGCCGCGCTCGAGTGCCTCAGCAGCCCAGTCGATTGCTGTGGCAACCTGGGGCAGCACTTTTGTGACCGACTGGACGGCACGAAGATCCTCATCGTTCATCGTCGTGACGATTTGCAGCGATGTCATCGTATCGAGGTCCATTGAACTTTGATTACGCTGTTCGGTCGTGAATTTTGTTAAATCGAGCATTTCATTCACCTCATCTTTCCTGTTTCTCGATGTAGTTTTGCTTAATGACATGCGTCGCCCGTTCGTAGTCGCTGGCAACGTAAGCAGCGTACAGGGCATCGACAACCATAAGCTGGGCCATACGCGAAGCCATGGCACCGCTGCGGACCAAGGGTTCACTCGCAGCGACGCCGAGCACGGCATCGGCCACGGTGGCAAGCTTGGATGATCCATCTACTTTGGTAACGGCCACAACGGGACAGTTGTGACGTTGAGCCTCGGCGGTGCAGTCCAGCACCTCTTGCGTCAAGCCCGAGTAGCTAAAGGCGATTGCCATATCGCCCTCATGCATGTTCTTGGCACACAAGAGCTGATCATGCCAGTCGTCGTACAGATGGCACTCCTTGTCGACACGCATGAGCTTTTGCGCCAGATCGTGCGCGACCAAACGAGAGGCACCGATACCGAACAGATTGACCGCACGTGCCCGCTTAAGATAGGCCGCACATCGCTCCAAGACGGTGTAATCGAGCGTTCGCGCCGTCGCTTCGATCGTGCGCACGTTGCTTTTCATCACCTTCCCCACGATACGTTCGACGCTGTCATCCATGGAGATGTCCTCGAGGGCAACGTCTTTCTTGTCACCCAAGAGCGCCAGCTCGGCAATCAGTTCGCGCTGGAACTCCTTGTAGCCCGCAAAACCCAAGCGCTTGCAAAAGCGCAAAATGCTCGAGGGCGAGGAGAACGTGGCATCGGCAAGACCGCGGACGGACAGCCCGACCACCTCGTGCGGATGAGCGCTTACATATGCGATGACATTGCGTTCCGCCGGGCTCGCGCTGAGCTCACGCTCGCGAAGCCGCAAAAGCAATCCGTTTGCCATCTCAAACACCTCCGTTGAGAAGAATTAAAGACCAACGAATGATTCGTACCGGATACAAACAGCTTTTACGGTACATTGTGCCGCATCGTGGCGCACAAAGGGCGAGCGTTCTACCGCTCGCCCCTCAAATCCGACCGCTCGGAAATACGCGCGACACAAAATAATTCAACAAGGTCGCATTATCAGAAACGGGTTTGTTACCGGCTAGCGCCTCGCATGGGCGCCGATCGGCCGAGTCGCATAGCGCACCAACGCCGCTGCCAGCAATACCAACAGCATGGCGGTGACATAGCCCGCAGCATCGAATCCTAAATCGATAACGTCGAAATGCCTGCCGGGAACAAAGATCTTATGTACCTGATCGCCAACGGAGCAGGCGGCGCAAAAGAGCAATACGGGCACGCAACGGGAGCATACGCTCCACGGACGCCTGGAAAAGCAAACCACGACCACCGAGGCGAACAATCCGACGAAGAAAAACTCTACGGTATGGGCAACGCGACGGACGTTCGTGCCCACCCACATGCGAATGGAAGCAAGTCGGCCAGACCGGACATTCGAGGCAGCCGAATCGGCGCCCCCGGTCATTCCGTTCTCCGTCTGGGCTTCACCCGTGGCATCGACAGCCTGAACGCCCGTAGCCTGACCCTCTACCACACGCGCGGTGGACTCGCTCAGCAACGACGTCTCCACCGCATTTTGCTCCGTCAGCACCCAGATGCCCGCCAGCGTTACAACGAACAGAACGATCGCGGTCCATCCGATTATTTGTTTTACGCGCGACAAGGGCCAACCTCCTTTTTTTGAATATCAGCGAGTGTAGCCCCAAATGACATCGTCACCGTATCAAAATTTGAATCGCAACAGGAAGCGACAAAGCGACGCAAACCTCTACCCCGCCTCGCGCATCCAGCGATCGAACGTCCCCACGCACACGCCCAGGCACTTTGCTGCCTGGCTGCGGGTTATATCGCCCGCCTCATAGCTATCGCGCACCAGCTCAAACTGAGGAGGGCACGGCTTGCGAGGTCGACCGAAACGGACCCCTCGCGCCCGCGCAGCTGCAATTCCCTCCGCCTGGCGCCGATGGATATTCTCGCGCTCCACCTGCGCCACGTAGCTCAGCAGTTGCAGCACAATATCGGCAATCAGGGTGTTGGTCACATCCGGCGTGCCGCTGGCCCTGACGCGCGTGTCAAGCAATGGCATGTCCAACACCACAATGGCAACCCCGAGCTCCTTGGTAATGCGTCGCCATTCCTCAAGAATCTCGGAGTAATTACGGCCAAGTCGGTCGATAGAAAGCACCACCAGCACGTCCCCGTCTCCCAGGACGTGCAGCAGCTCGCGATAGCGCGGTCGATCGAAGTCCTTGCCGCTCGCATGGTCGGCATAAATATTCGCCGAGCCCACGCCATAGGCGCCCAGCGCATCCAGCTGCCGATTAAGATTCTGATCGCGCGAACTCACCCGCGCATAACCGTACACCGTCGCCATCTCATCCCCGCTTTCTTGTAAACCTGCCAAAAAGGGACAGGTTTATTTTGGTAGGTTTTACCTCTCAAATAGCAGGTAAGCGGGCAGCCGAGCAGACGGCAAGGTAGCCACGATTCAAATGCGGAGGGCGGCCCCGAAAGACCGCCCTCCGCTCTCCCGCCACGAGTCAGGATTTAGCTAGTGGATAAGCTTAAAGTCCAAGTGTCCACGCGTGGTATTGACGCGCGAGACCTCGATAATCACGCGCTGGCCCAGTTCATAGCGAGTCCCCGTGTCGGCGCCCGTCAGCGTAAGCGCGTCCTCGTCGAACTCGAACCACTCGTTGCCCAGGCTCTTAATTGAAACCAGGCCCTCGACCTGCGTCAAATCCAGGCGTACGAACAGGCCCATACTGCTAACCCACGAGACGGTTCCGGCATAGCGCTCGCCCAGACGGTCCTCATAGTACTGGGCAATCTTAATCTTTTGCGTCGCATGGCTGGCGGCATCTGCCGCGCGCTCGGCATCGCTGCATGCGCGGCAGATCTGCGGCAGAATGCGCGGCAGCGACTCGCGCCCCTTGCCGATCAGCCGCGGCGTACGGACCAAGGCGTCCTTGCCGCCGAGCTGCTCATAGGCCAACTGCAGTTTGAGTACGCGGTGCACCACCAGATCGGGGTAGCGACGGATGGGACTCGTAAAGTGACAGTAGCACGGCGCGGCGAGCGCAAAGTGGCCCTCGTTGCGCGGCTTGTACAGCGCGCGCTGCATGCTGCGCAGAAGCAGCGTGTTGACGAGCGGTGCGTTGGCCGTACCGGCGGCAGCATCGACTGCAGCCTGCAGCTCATCGGGACTCCCCAGGGCGATACCGGCAGCACGGCGATCGTCGATGATGCCTAGCTGCGCCAGCGCAACGGCGGCACCGTGCAGGCTATCGGGACTCGGATCCTCATGCACGCGATAGCAGGCCTCGATATCGCGGTCGGCCAGCCACTCCGCCACGCACTCGTTGGCGAGCAGCATGGCTTCCTCGATAAGCGACGTGGCACACGAACGCTCGCGCGCCACAATCTGCACGGGTACTCCGTCCTCATCCAATAGAGCGCGAATCTCGGCCGTGTCAAAATCGACTGAGCCGCGGGCGCGACGGATACGACGGCGAAGTTCGGCGAGTTCGTTGGCGGCGACAAGGAAATCGCCGAGGTCGACGTTGTAGCCGCGGGCGGCTTCCTCGCACGCAAGACCACGCTCAAGCGCGTCCTCGCGCGAGGTCTCGGCAGCCGCAACATCCTCGGCCGCGCCCTCCAGCACCGAATACTCAACCGCGCCGGCACGCACCAGCAGCGCCTCGGCGCCGTCGTAGTCCATACGCACACGCGAGCGAATCACGCTGGGGTACGGATCGTAATGCCGCACGCGACCCTGCGCATCGAGCTCAATATCAACGGTAAACGCAAGACGGTCCTCGTCAGGGCGAAGCGAGCACAGGTCACAGGACAGGCGTTCGGGCAGCATGGGAAGCACGCGATCGGCCAGATACACCGATGTCGTACGATGGCGAGCCTCAAGATCGATATGCCCGTCCCAAGCCACATAGTGTGAAACGTCGGCGATATGCACGCCCAGCTTGTAGCCACCCTCGGGCGTACGCTCCAGCGAAATGGCATCGTCAAAGTCGCGCGCGTCGACCGGGTCGATCGTGATGACAAAGCGGTCGCGCAGATCGCGGCGGAGCGGGTCCTTAAGCGCCACGGACACATCGAGCGAAAGCCCCTCGGCCTCGTCTAGCGCGGCCTCGGGATAGCTATCGGTATAGCCGTAACGCGCCATCACATATTGAACGCCCAAATCGGGCGCGTCATCTCCGCCAATGCGGCGTTCGATCGTCACAGTGCCCGATTCCAGGCGCGTCGGGTAGGTCAAAATGCGTGCGACAACGGCATCACCCGGGCGGACGCCCAGGCGATCCGCCGAGGTATCCTCGGGCAAAATGAAGAAGTCGGCCTTCAGGCGCGAATCGAGCGGCTCAATCACACCGAGCGGACCGGCGGTCTGGTACGTGCCCACCACGCTTATAGCTGCGCGCTCAACCACGCCCTCGATCACGGCGCGACGCTCGCCATGCGGGCTGTTCTTAATGCTAACGGCAACGGTATCGCCGTCCATGATCTCGCGCTTACCGCGGCCCATGACCTTGTAGTCGCCATTCTCGGTTATGACATAGGCACTGTGCTCATGGAGCTGCACGCGCCCGGTCAGGCTCGAACGGCGTTCGCTGCGCACCGGCCCGCGCTTATTGCGAGCTCCACGCTTATGCTTGTTATTGCGCCCCATGGCGCCTCCTAACTATCGATTGCCGTTTACATCCCAAGAGTCTACCTAAATGATCCCTAGGGGACGAAGGAAAACGGATCACATAGATAGACCAGCGCGACGATGATCCGCAATCATGCCGTCCCCTAGGGATCAAAAAAACGGGCCGCCCCATAAGAGACGACCCGTTGGAAGGGATGAATTCCAGGCATGCCTACACGCGCAGGTAGCGGCGCATGGCTATGGCAGAACCAAAGAGACCGATAATCACACCGACCAGAATCAGCGCAGCATAGGTCACCAGGTAGTACTGCATCGGCAGGGCAAACGACATCCAGCCGATGCTCTCCTGCAAACGCGGAATCATCAGATTGCGCAGCAGCTCCAGAACGCCGATGGAAAGCAGCGAGCCCAAAATGGCCTGCAGTACGCCCTCGGTGATAAACGGGCCGCGAATGAAGCCGTTGCTGGCGCCGACCAGACGCATAATCGCAATCTCACGACGACGCGCCGTGATGGACAGGCGAATCGTGTTGTTGATGAAAATGAATGCGATAAAGGTCAAAAGGCCAACGAGCACCACGGCGGCGATGCGGATGTAGTTGGTCACCTGGAACAGGCGGCTCACTTCCTCTTGGCCGTACAGCACGCTCGCGTTGACGTCGCCGTCATCCGCGATCTTCTGGAAGTCGGCGTTCTTCTTGAGCTTCTGGGCCGTGCTCTCGACCTTGGACGGATCGTCCATCTCAATTGCAAACGAAGCCGGCAGCGGGTTCTGGCCATCGAGCGCGCTCATGGTGGCGTCGGCGTTGCCCGACATCTTGCTCGTATACTCGGCCAGCGCGTCGTCCTTGTCCTTATAGGTCACGGACTTGACGTTATTCCACGTCTTAAGTTCGGCCTCAAAAGCCTGAACATCGGCCTGATCAGCGTCATCACTAATGAACGCGTTGATGACAACCTGATCCTCGACGGTGCCGATCACGGAGTTCAGCATCGCGGAGCCCATGATGAACAGGCCGATGATAAACAGCGAAAGGAAGATCGTGATGACGGCGCCGAGCGAGGTAGTCCAGTTACGGAAGAAGTGGCTGATTGCCTCTTTGAAGGAGTAGCCCACGTTAGTTGGTGCCATAGTTGCCGTAACCTCCCCTCTCCTGGTCGCGGATAACGTGGCCGCCCTCGAGAGCGATCACGCGACGGTGCATGCTATCGACCATCTCGCGGTCGTGCGTGGCGACGATCACGGTGGTGCCGGTGCGGTTAATACGCTCGAGCAGCTTCATGATGCCCAGCGAAATCGCCGGGTCGAGGTTACCCGTCGGCTCGTCGCAGATCAGCAGCGGCGGACGGTTGACCATAGCGCGGGCGACGGCAACGCGCTGCTGCTCGCCACCGGAAAGCTGGTCGGGCAGCGAGTCCATCTGATCGGCCAGACCGACCAGACGCAGCACCTCGGGCACCTGGCTGCGAATGACGCCCTTGGGCTTGCCGATGCACTGCAGGGCAAACGCCACGTTTTCGTAGGCGGTCTTTTGCGGCAGAAGCTTAAAGTCCTGGAACACGGCGCCAATCTGGCGGCGCAGGAACGGAACCTTGCGGTTCTTGATCTTCATGAGGTCCTGACCGGCAACCAGGATGCGGCCGCTCGTCGGCTTGACGTCGCGGTTGAGCGTCGACAGCAGCGTGGTCTTACCCGAGCCGGAGTGACCGACCAGGAAGACGAACTCGCCCGGATAGATCTCGATGTTGATGTCGTCGAGTGCAGGCTTGTTGGGCTGTGCCGGATAGATCTTGGTGACATGCTCCATAAGGATGACGGGCTCGACACCGGCCTGCTTGGCCATCTTCTTGCGGCTGGCCTGCGGATCGATGGGCGCAAACACCGACGTGAAATCGGGGTTGTTGAGCGCGTTATCGAGGCTTGCGACCTCGGCGGCCTGATCGCTCTCGACCACCGGGGCAGCAGGCTGCGTGGGGTCGGGAATAGCGGCAAAGAGACCGGACTGCGCAGGCTGAGGAGCCGGCGTCGCAGGGGCCATGTGGTCGGGAATGCCGGCCATGGTAGGCTGCGGCGTGGCGGCGCCAGCCTGAGGCTGCTCCACGCGAGCGGTCACGGCCTGAACGGGCTCAAAACCCGCCGTGCCGGAAAGCGCGACATCGCTGGTGGGATTGTAGGCAAAGGGATCGGATGCCGGCTGTGCCTGATCTGCCGGCTGAGCGGGAGCCTGAGCAACAGGCTGGCCCTCTGAATCCGGAGTGGCGAAACGACTGCCCTGGACGCCCGTCTGCGTCTTGGGGGCATCATCGCCCGCACCGGAGGTACGGAAGTGGTTACCCACTGGTGCTCCTTATCGTCGTGCGTTTAAACTACATGAGCGCTTTGTATTTTAGCAGCATTAGCTTTACTGCACATAAGAAGCATGGCGGGGTTTGGGTCTCACCGGCCGGGCGCAGGGTTACCTCCCAAATCGTCCTCGCGCATGGCCGGCATTTGTCCTGCTCCTGCGGAGCTGCGGACAAACGCCGGCCTGCGCTGCGGAAAGATTTGGGAGGTAACCCTGCGCCCGGCCTGCGGCTACTATGGGGCCGACGCACCAACTTGAGATGCTGCGCATACAAAGTTGGAAGGGTCTGAATTGCACTTTGTTGGGATGGGCCCGTTTCCCCATGGGAACTTTGCTTGGCAGGACTCTAATTTAAATTCAGCATAAACAGGGGCGCCCTCTTTGAGGACACCCCTGTTCTGGCTTGTTTGCGGTTGTCGACGCGATACTTTGCCTCGTCTTGCCTTATGCCAAGAACTCCTTGGTGGTCGCCACGATGTTGGCGGCGTCCAGGCCGTACTTGTGCAGGAGCTCGGCACCCGGGCCGGACTCGCCGAAGGTGTCGTTGACGCCAATCTTCTTGAGCGGCGTCGGGCACTGCTCACACAGAACGTCGGCAACGGCGCTGCCCAGGCCACCGATCACGGAGTGCTCCTCGACGGTCACGACGTGGCCGGTCTTGGTGGCGCTCTTGACGATCAGGTCGGCATCGATGGGCTTGATGGTGTGCATGTTGATGACCTCGGCATCGATGCCCTCGGCAGCGAGCTGCTCGGCGGCCTCGAGGGCCTCGCCAACCATTAGGCCGCAGGCGATGATGGTGACGTCGGTGCCCTCGCGCATGACGATGCCCTTGCCTACCTCGAACTTGTAGGTCTCGGGGTCGTTGATGACCGGCGAGGCCAGACGGGCAAAGCGCATGTATACGGGGCCGTCGCACTCGTAGGCGGCGCGCGTCACGGCACGAGCCTCCACGTCGTCGGCGGGAACGATAACGGTCATGCCGGGGATGACGCGCATGAGAGCGATATCCTCGCAGCACTGGTGCGTGGCGCCGTCCTCGCCCACCGAGATACCGGCGTGCGTGGCACCGATCTTAACGTTAAGGTGCGGATAGCCGATGGAGTTGCGGACCTGCTCAAAGGCGCGGCCAGCGGCAAACATGGCAAAGGTGCTCGCGAAGGCGACGCGGCCGGTGGTCGCGATACCGGCGGCAACACCCATCAGGTTGCTCTCGGCAATGCCCACATCGAAGAAGCGGTCGGGGCAGGCTGCCTTAAACTTGCCGGTCTGCGTGGCGGCGGCCAGGTCGGCGTCGAGGACCACAAAGTCATCGTGCTCGTTGGCGAGCTCGACGAGGGCCTCGCCGTAGCTTACGCGCGTGGCGATTTTCTTGACGTCTGCCATCCTAGAGCTCCTCTCCGGCGGCCGTGAGCTCTGCCATGGCCTGCTCAAACTGTTCATCGTTGGGGGCCTTGCCGTGCCAACCCACCTGGTTCTCCATAAAGGAAACGCCCTTGCCCTTGGTGGTCTCGGCGATGATGGCGGTCGGCTGACCCTTGGTGGCGCGGGCCTCGGCAAAGGCGGCGCGGATCTGATCGAAATCGTTGCCGTCGGCGAGCTCCACCACGTGGAACTTGAAGGCGCGGAACTTGTCGGCGAGCGGCATGGGGTCGTTGACCTCCTCGACGGGGCCGTCGATCTGCAGGCCATTGTGGTCGACGATCACGCAGAGGTTATCGAGCTGCTGGTTGCCGGCAAACATGGCGGCCTCCCAAACCTGGCCCTCCTCGCTCTCGCCGTCGCCCAGCAGGGCGTAGGTGCGATAGTCGTCGCCCCAGTGCTTGGCGGCAACGGCCATGCCCACGGCGGCGGAGATGCCCTGGCCGAGCGAACCGGTGGACATATCGACGCCCGGGGTGTCGTTCATGTTGGGGTGACCTTGCAGGTGGCTGCCGATGTGGCGCAGCGTCTCGAGATCCTCCTTGGGGAAGAATCCGCGCTCGGCGAGCACGGCGTACAGACCAGGCGCGCAATGACCCTTGGAAAGCACGAAGCGATCGCGGTCGGCCTTGCGGGGGTCGGCCGGGTCGACGTTCATTTCCTCAAAGTACAGATAGGTCATGATGTCGGCAGCGCCGAGCGAACCGCCCGGATGGCCGGACTTGGCAGCGTGCACGCCGGTGACGATGCCCTTCCTTACCTCGTTGGCAACCTTTTTGAGCTCTTCGTCGCTCATTGTGCCTTCCTTTCATCCTCTTAAGACAAGATGCGCACGGCACGGAAAGGTAGTCCCAACACAGCCGCGATGCACGTACGTCATTCATTATGCTGGAAACTGGAAGCTTTACCAGAGTATTTATCATTATTTGAACAATTGAGCAGGCAGAACCGCTGATGAAACGGTTTATCAATGTGAACGTCTTTTGGATGGAACGCAGTCGGCCCTACGCGTTAATGTCCTTGAATCCCTCACCGAAGGTTTCCGTAACGTCGGCGACCGTCACAATGGCGTGAGGATCGCGCTCGCGCACGATCGTTTTGAGGGTGTTGAGCTCGCGGCGGCTCACAATGACCATGATCACCGGCTTCTCGGCGCCCGAGTACATGCCGGTCGCCTTAAACTTGGTGCAGCCGCGACCCAGGCCATACATGATGTCGGCCGCAATATCGGGAAACTTGTCCGAGATGATGAGTACCATACGGCGCCTGTTGCCGCCGTCGACCACGGCATCGATCACGTAGCCGCTAATGACCATCGAAAGGCCCGCATACAGCGCGTTTTCGACCGAGAAGACCGGGGCCGACAGCGCGCACACGGCAACGTCGATCGCCATGACGGTGGAGCCCACCGGTAGTGACGTATTGCGCGAGATAATCTGACCGATGGTGTCAGAGCCGCCAGTGTTGGCACCGGCGCGTAGCACCATGCCGTAGCCAATGCCCGTGATAATGCCGCCCCACATAGCGGGCAGCATCAGGTCGGCATGTGCCAGCGGCGCCACAAACGGAGCGAACAGGTCGGTGAAAAAGCCCAGCAGCACAAAGCCCGTCGCCGTCTGTATCACGTAGAACATGCCACCCTCGCGCATAACGACCAGCAGCAGCAAGGCATTCATCACGATGGTTTGAATACCGACAGGCAGCGAGATGCCATGCGAGGCGCCGACCGCCTGGATAATCGTGGCGAGACCCGTAACGCCGCCGGCAGCAAGACCGTTGGGAATCAAAAACAGGTCCGTCGCGATAGCTGCCAGGGCGCAGCCAAACATGATCTTGGGCAAGTCATGAAAGAAGTTCAGCGAAAGAATGCGCTTGATGTCCAGACGATATGCCATGCTGCCTCCCTCAAAAAAGCGCACCCAAACGAGTGCGCTTTGAACTTCTTACTGTATTCGATTCTACCGATTCACCGGGCAAATACCACCCCTGCGAAGTGTTTGCATCGACCCGGAGCCAATCATGTGCCTAGGCAGACGATGCTTCCGCATCGGCGTTGCTGGTTGCCCAACGATGGTAGCCGATCACAAACGGATCCAGATCGCCATCGTCGAGAACGGCCTCGACGTTGCTGGTCTCCACGCCCGTGCGCAGGTCCTTGACCATCTGATACGGGTAGAGCACGTAGCTGCGAATCTGGTTGCCAAAACCGATCGTGGTCTTGGGCCCGCGAATCTCATCCAGGGCCTCGGCGCGCTTCTCGAGCTCGATCTCGTACAGACGGGCCTTGAGAATCTGCATGCACGCGGCCTTGTTTTGAATCTGGCTGCGCTCGTTTTGGCAAGTGACAACGATGCCGCTGGGAAAATGCGTCACGCGTACGGCAGAGTCGGTGGTGTTGACGCCCTGGCCGCCCGGACCGCTCGCGTGATACACGTCCACGCGGATATCGTCGGGACTGATCTCGATGTCGATATCGTCAGGCAACACGGGAATGACCTCGACGCCGGCAAACGTGGTCTGGCGGCGCTTCTTATCATCGGTGGGGCTGATGCGTACCAGGCGGTGAACGCCGGCCTCGGCGCGCAGCATGCCAAACGCGTCCTTGCCCTCGACGGTAAAGGTCGCACGGTCGATGCCGATGACCTCAGCCGCGGGGCAGTCGTTAATGGTGACCTTCCAGCCGCGACGCTGGCAGTACTTCATGTACATCTTAAAGAGCATGAAGGTCCAGTCCTGTGCCTCCAGGCCACCCTGTCCGGGCTTGATGGTCACAATCGCGTCGCCGTGATCGAACTCACCGGTAAACCAGCTCGAAAGCTCGAGCTCGTCGATAGCGCGGGCCAGGCGTTCTGCCGTAGCGGCAGCCTCCTCGCGCAATGCGGCGGCATCGGGGTCGTCGCCCATCTCCTCGGCAAGCTCCAGCGCCGCGCGGGCGTCAGATAGCTCGCCGCGCGCGGTATCCACGGCAGCGATATCTTCCTTGGCGCGAGCGATCTCCTCCATGGTGGCGCGAGCGGCGTCGGCGTCATCCCAAAAGCCGGGGGCCACGCTTTTTGCCTCGAGCTCGGTCACGCGCGTGCGCTTCTCGTCCAAATGAAGATACGACTCGACCTCGCCGAGCCGGTCCGCAAACGCGTCCAGCTCGGCGGGCGTTACCTCTAAAGCCTCGGCCATTAACGATTCCTGCCGTGGCAGTACTTGAACTTCTTGCCGCTGCCGCAGGGGCAAAGGTCGTTGCGGCCCACGTTGACATAAGGGTCATCGCTCTCGGACTTGCGGTAGGTGGTCACCTTGCCGCCGTTGTTGACAGCAGCCGGGCCTCCCTGGACGGCCGTACGAGCCTGAACCTGTGCCTGCTTGCGCAGCACCGAGCTGCCGTTGTCGCCATCGACGTCGGCGGGGCCGGAGAAGCGCGCACCCTCGAGCGCGGGGTCCTCCTTGTGCTCCACGGCCTGCGGGGCGGCCTTGATCTCGATGCGCAGAACGGTGCGCAGGTAATCCTCGTACATGGTGTCAACGAGCATCTGGAAGGCACCATAAGCCTCAGTCTTGTACTCGACCAGCGGGTCGCGCTGGCCAAAGCCGCGCAGTCCGATACCGGTCTTGAGGTAGTCCATCTCCTGCAGGTAGTTCATCCAGCGGGTATCGATGACGCGCAGCATGACCTGGGTGTTGAGCTCGCGCATGAGGTCCTCACCCAGGCGCTCGGCCTTCATGTTGTAGCACTTCTCAACGTAGGCCAGGACATCGGCAGCCAGGGCCTCGAAGTCCTCGTCGGGGAACTTGGGCGTGTCGATATGCCCGGTGAGCTCCACGACCCACTTGCGCAGGCCCTCGAGATCGCGCTCGCCATCGTGGCTGTCCTTGGTGCAGAACTCCTGAACACAGCGGTACACGGTATCGTGCATGACCTCGGTGATGTGATCGGTCAGGTCCTTGCCGTCCAGAATCTTGTTGCGCTCGGCGTAGATGACCTGGCGCTGCTTGTTCATGACGTCGTCGTACTCAAGAACGCTCTTGCGCATGGAGAAGTTGATGCTCTCGACCTTGTGCTGGGCGTTCTCGACGGCCTTGGAGATGATCTTGTGCTGGATGGGCATGTCGTCGCCCATGTCGGCGGTAACCATCATCTTGGAAACGCGGTCCATCTTGTCGCCGCCGAACAGGCGCATGAGGTCGTCCTCGAGCGACAGGTAGAACTGAGTCTCGCCCGGATCGCCCTGACGACCGGAGCGGCCACGCAGCTGGTTGTCGATACGACGGGACTCATGGCGCTCGGTGCCGATGACGGTCAGGCCGCCGGCGGCAAGCACGCGCTCGCGTTCGGCCTTGCAGGTCTCCTTGGCCTCAGCGTTAAACTGCTCGAGCTGCTCGGGCGTTACGTCCTCCATGGTCAGGCCCTCGTACTCCAGGCGCTCGCGCACCAGCTCGTCGGGGTTACCGCCCAGCAAGATGTCGGTACCGCGGCCGGCCATGTTGGTAGCGATGGTCACGGCGCCATAGCGACCAGCCTGGGCAACGATATGGGCCTCGCGCTCGTGGTGCTTGGCGTTGAGGACCTCGTGCGCGATACCGCGCTTCGTGAGGGCGGCGGACAGCTTCTCGGAGCTCTCGATGGAGACGGTACCCACCAGGACCGGCTGGCCCTTAGCGTGACGACGCTCAACGTCGTCGGCAACGGCGTTGTACTTAGCCTGAATGGTGCGGTAGACCAGGTCCTCGTGGTCCACGCGCTGCACGGGCTTGTTGGAGGGGATGACCTCGACGGGCAGCTTGTAGATCTCGCGGAACTCGGCGTCCTCGGTGAGTGCCGTACCGGTCATACCGGAGAGCTTGTCATACAGGCGGAAGTAGTTCTGCAGGGTGATGGTCGCCAGCGTCTGGTTCTCCTCGCGCACGAGCACGCCCTCTTTGGCCTCGATGGCCTGGTGCAGGCCCTCGGAGTAACGGCGGCCTTCCATAATGCGGCCGGTGAACTCGTCGACGATCTTGACCTCGCCGTTGGTGACCACATACTGCTTGTCGCGGTGGAACATGTACTGGGCCTTCAGCGCCTGCTGCAGGTGGTTGACCAGCTGGCCGGAGAGATCGGCATAGATGTCATCGATACCCAGGCGGCGCTCGATCTTCTTAAGACCGCGCTCGGTGGCAGCGATGGTGTGCTTGGCCTCGTCCATGACGTAGTCGCCCGTGGGTTCAACGTCCTCGGTGGCGGTAAGCATGTCGTGCGACACGTCCTCGCCGCGCTCAAGGCCACGCACGGCACGCGCGAAGTCCTTGTAGGTACTGGCGGACTTGGTGCCAGCGCCCGAGATGATCAGCGGGGTGCGAGCCTCATCGATCAGGATGGAGTCAACCTCGTCGACGATGGCGTAGTTGTGGCCGCGCTGCACGCGCTGCTCGGGACGGGTAACCATGTTGTCGCGCAGGTAATCAAAGCCGAACTCGGAGTTGGTGCCGTAGGTGACGTCGGCCTGGTAGGCCGGGCGCTTGAGCTCGAGCGGCATGTTGTTCTGGAGCAGACCGACGGTCATGCCCAGGTACTTATAGATGCGGCCCATCCACTCGGAGTCGCGCTTGGCAAGGTAATCATTGACAGTAACGACGTGCACGCCCTTGCCGGCAATAGCGTTGAGATAGCCAGCCAACGTGGAGACGAGGGTCTTACCTTCGCCGGTCTTCATCTCGGCGATGTGGCCCTCGTGCAGTGCCATGGCGCCAATGAGCTGCACGTCAAAGTGGCGCATACCCATGGTGCGCTTGGAAGCCTCGCGCACGGTGGCAAAAGCCTCGGGGAGCATGTCGTCGAGCGACTCGCCGTTGGCGTAACGCTCGCGGAACTTATCGGTCTGGGCGCGGAGCTCTTCCTCGGTCATCTTCTCAAACTGGGGCTCAAGACCGTTGATCTGATCGACGATCTTGTAGTAGCGCTTAAGGTCCTTATCGGATCCAAAGGACAGCAGCTTTGACATGAATCCCATGTGGTTTTCCTTTTTGGCCATCGCCCACGCCATGCAGCCTCGGGCGAGTTAAACACAGATAAATGTACTTTAGCCAAACAGGACGCGGCCTATACGGTCGACCTCGACCGCCACGTAATAACTACGACCCGACCGACCTGCCAAAAAGGGACTGGTTTATTTTGGCAGGTTTTATCTGGGAAAACGCCGTCACTCTGCCATTTGGTGCAAACCAACCTGTCCCCTTCGCACCAATCTGGTGCAATGGGGACAGGTTGGTTTGCACCAATAAAATGAAAAGGGCCGCGCACCCAAATGGGTGCGCGGCCCTCATGCCATGAATGCGAGTGTTTCCGCGACGAGCTATTTACTCAGCAGCCTCGGTGGTCTCGGCCTCGGCAGCGGCCTCCTCGACGGGAGCCTCTGCAGGAGCCTCGGCGGCCTGCTTGGCAGCCTCCTCGGCGAACTTAGCGGCACGCTTAGCCTTCTCGGCAGCCTTAGCCTCAGCGGCGGCCTTGCGAGCGGCCTCGGCCTCAGCAGCCTTGGCGGCCTTGGCAGCCTTGGCCTCCTCGGCCTTCTTGAGCTGGGCGGCAGCGGCGCCACCGAACTTGTCGGCGAAGCGCTGGACGCGTCCACCGGTGTCGACGAACTTCTGCTGGCCGGTGTAGAACGGGTGGCACTCGTTGCAAAGCTCGACCTTCATCTCGGACACGGTAGCGTGCGTCTTGAAGGTGTTGCCGCAGGAGCACGTCACCGTGCACTCGACATACTGGGGATGGATACCCTGCTTCATGGTAGGACTCCTTATTGGTCAGGCGCTGGTTACCGATCAGCGCATAAGGCGTCTTGGTTTCCGACCAAGACAACAAACTCGGCTATGGTACCACGGCGCCGCGCGTCCCACAAAAGGTTCACGGTCTTTTCGGAACGACACGAATCTGACCCATCGAAACACATCTCCACCGTTCCTTCAACTGGGAAAATGCCGTCCCCGGGGCCTGAGAAGGGCCCCGGGGACGTTCGACTGACTGCGGGAACGGCCTTTCCGCTCAATGTGTTCGGCTGAGATCGGAAATCAACCGTTTCATGTCATTCACCTCCCTCGTATGTATCGAGGTATTCCTGCTTGAGCGTCTGCGAGGACGACTTGATCTTTTCCACGAGCGTGCCGGCCTCGATGAAGTAGAACGAGTTGGTGAGGTCTGCCAGGTCGTCGAGCAGATGGCTTGAAATGAGCACGCTTCGTCCCCGCGCCACCTCGCTGCGCATCGCGTCGCAGGAGGTTTTCCGCTTTCCCGGATCGAGGCCGTTCAGCGGTTCATCGAGGATGAGGTACGGGCAACCGGTCGCTATCGCCATGGCAAGCTTTACCTGCTGCTTCATTCCTGTCGAGAGTTTACGGGTCGGCTTGTCGAGATATGGGGAGATTCCGAGGGAGTCGCAGAGCGAGTCGATGTCGGCGGCCGATTTCCACGCCTCCCTAACGAAAGCAAGGTGCTCGATGGCCGATAGCGTGGGGTAGAGATCCGCGCTACCCGAAGAGCTCAGGTAGACGAGTTCTGCAAATTCGGCTGATCGACGTTGGCGGATTCCGTCTGCCGCCAGGCTTCCCGATCGGATGCGGGTGGGAAATTGGCCCGACAGCGCTTCAAGAAGGGTGGTTTTCCCCGAGCCGTTGGGAGCAACGAGGCCCGCCGCCGTTCCCGGGCTCAGGAAAAGCGATCCGATTGAAAGTATCGTCGTGCTCCCGTATCCCACACTCGCGTCCAGAAGCTCGAGCCCATGGTGCTTTTTAGCGGGTCCAGCCTGTTTGGGCGAACGTGCCGCAACGGCGCCGACCGCAAAAAGGACCGCGACGTATGCCAGGGCCACGGCAAGCATCGATGCGCTGCCTGAACCGGAGCCAATGAATTCTGTCGGGAAGCATCCTACGTAGCCCGTGGCCTCGATAGGCGAGAACACGGCCAGCGGCAGGAGCCCGAGCACGGCATTATGCTCCAGCGCCGAATCGGACAGCAACGGGAATGCCGGGGCCGCGACAAGCAGCGCTGAGGCAAGGGGGCCTGCGAGGACGCGCCTCGTTGCGGTCGATAGGACGGCGGAGCAAACGGATATCAAGGTTCCGCCCGCAAGCAGCGCGAGAAGCAGGGTCGTGAAGACGTTTCCCGCGGTCGTGGTGGCAAGCGCGCCGTCATGGAAGAAGGCGATCGGGTACCCAATTTGCCCGAAGCCGTTTAGGACCAAGGCGTAAATGCCCCCGGGTGCGAGGCCGGCGAGGAGCATCGCGGTCCCCGCGACGATTATCGAAAACACGATCTGGATAAGGCGCCGGAATTTGGGCGCGGGCGCCTTTGCCGCCAGGGTCCCGGGCCTTGTGGCGCCGAGCGCGAGTATCGACGAGAGAAGGAAGGGGATGAAGGGAAGGAAAGACGGCGCCGTGGCAATGGCGTAAGGCAGGAAGGAAAGGAATGGCAGGTCGTTTGCGGAGGCTGGGATATCCGTGATGCCGGAGCTGCTCAGGGCACGGCAATACGCGAGCTCCGCGTCATTGGTCTCTTGGTCTCCCACGATGGACCCGGATTGGAAGCCTTCGCCCATGAGCGCGTAGTAGCTCTCGGCAGAATCGAGAAAGGCGACGTCGGTTTGAGCGGCAAGGGCGGCGTTCGCGTATCTTGCAAGCTCCGCGTCAGCTTGCTGCTCTGGCGATAGGTCTGTGCCGTTGGCCTGGGGCGCGCGCGTATTGAATGCGTCGACAAAGCTCTGCATGCCCTGCTTCATAAAGAAGGGCCCGTAGATGGGTGAATTGAACGCAATGGGGACGGAAAAGGCTGCAGCGAGAACGAGCGTACAAATCCATGCGGCCTTGTCTCTTAGGATCAGTTTGAGAAGAAGTCGACAGTACATTTGGAAGCACCTACGTTCCTCAAAGAATCGTTAGATTAAAAGTAACAGACCGGATGAAGATACGTGCGACGGGGGCGAGGCGAATGGCTGAGCGGTATCGATATGCGGGTTTAACGGTATTATATTGACCACATAGTTTTTTAACTTACATTTCTACCCGCCCTTTTCGTAGAGTCGCCGATACGTGCTTAGCGCACCCTCGGCGCGTCCGGCAGGCTTTGCGAAATGGGATCCAGGAGACTTCGGCGCAGCATCATCTTGCGGAATGCTTCTAATGAGCCTCCCATCCTTCAAAAACAGAATCTCATCGCACAGCCTATCGACCGAATCCAAGATGTGGGATGACATGATGATGCACGTACCAGAATCGGCCAGCTTCCTGAGAATCTCGGAATGCAAGTCCACCCTGCTGGGGTCGAGCGCGTTCATGGGCTCATCTAATAGAAGGTACCGCGCGCCCGTCGCATACGCAATCGCCAGGGTAAGCTGCTGCTTCATGCCCTGGCTCAGAGTGCGGATCCTCATCTTCGCGAACTCGCCTATCTGCGTTTGTTCCACTATCTCTTCGATATCGCGAGCATGCGGCCACATATCGCAAACCATCTTGAGGTGATCTTCCGCACGCAATCCGGGATACAGCAGCGTCCCCTCACCAGGTGCATAGAAGATCATAGAACGGACCTCTCTCGCACCCGCACCCTGCACCTCATCCAGAACGATGCTCCCGTCCACGCGAGGACCCGGCAAACCTGCCATCGCACGCAGCAACGTCGTCTTTCCATGCCCGTTCGGAGCGACGAGACCGTAGACCGTACCCGGGGCAAACTCAGCGTTCACCGAATCTACGAGCACCTTCTTTCCATAAGAGATCGTCAGCGTTTGAAGGTCAATCATCGAGATCATCCCCTTTCGATCTTTGGAACACTCAGGCGCACCATCAACGGAGATACGGCGCCCAAGACCACCAGCAGAGCGCCCGATGCGCCGACGACCTCTCCAAAAGGCATCGCGTTCGTCCCTCGCCCAAGGAACCCAATCGTCCCCACCTGGGAAGCGGGATCAAACGAGGCGAATGGAGCCAGCAGCGCGACGCCCATGCCCACGCTTTCAACATGAGCGCTCAACGAACCCAACACCAAGAGAACCGCGCAAACCATTCCGGTGACAACGGGGTTGCGGCTAATCGCTGCTGTCAACGCAGCGACGACGGAAATCACGCCGTATGCCATGACCAGCAACGGAATACTGCACAACACCGCCTCCCCCACCATGGACGTTGTCGAAGCTCCCGCCCGAATGAGAGCGACGGGATACTCCGATCCACCCGCACCGCTCTTAATCACGGACACAACGACAGCGGGAACCATCGACACCAAAAGCAGCACCAAGCCAAGCAGGAGAGCCAGCGCAACAGCCGTCAGAAAACGCACATGCGCTGTTGCGGGGATCTGGAGAACCAGAAGGGAACGACACTGCAGGTGGGCGCACGCGAGCGATGTGACAACCACGGGCAACAGCAAAAATAAGGAGGGAAGCGCTGCCTGGAGATACGAAAGGAGGATTAATGGGGGCATCTTCGTACTTAACTCGTAAACCTTGGGGTCCGGCAAGCTCGCGATCGACTCAAGCAGAAGGGCGCGCGCCTCCGCACGAGAAGGAGTCTCCGGCTCGATTCCGATCGATTGCAGGAGAGTCGCATCTGCCGCGCCCAGCTCACCTCGAGCGCGCTCGTACGTCGCAAGGCTTCGAAACCCCTCCGCAGGCATAGGCGCGTACACGAAACCCGAAAGAGCATCCCGCATGTCTTCCAGGGCCGCTTTGCCCTCGACGTCCATATTCGCAGCGTTCTGCTCTAAATACCGATCTATTGAACGGAGCTCCCCATCCCTATACCGAACAGCGGAAACGTTATCAGCGTCAGGAAACATCTCGACCAGAGCCGGGGCCAGCATCGTCGTCGACATTGCAATCGCGCATACGGCGAGGGTAGGAGAACGCAGGAGCAGTTTCCCCATCGTTCTTACGTATGCAACGGCGGAGGCACAAGCGCTCGAACGAGTTGCCGTTCTCGATGCAGTGAAGGAACCTCTCTCAAGACAAATCGGGGATATCGGGCACGCGCAGCCGCTCTTTCCAGCAACGCAAAGCAGGCTAATTGCCAGCACCTCGATCCCGATTGCGCATACGAGGGCAATCGCGCCACGCTCGAAGCAAAGTCCAGGCAGATTCACTATCTGCGTTGTCGGGTACGGGCTATAGGCGCCGACGGTCAACTCAGTGTTCGCATACGTAAGGGGATTCAACAGGGCGAACTCACGTAAAGCGATGGATCTTCCGTAATACCCGGGAACCATCGTCACCCCCATCAGGGCACATACGAACACGATTCCAAGCGTAGGGTTATTGGCAATCTTCACGGCAAGGTGAACGACAAGCGAGATGAACGCTGCCACCAAGAATTGCAAGATGGCCGTCTGCGCGAACACCAGCCAAGCCGGTTTGACAACCGGAGTCGCATATTGAATGTAGCCTATCGGATAGAACGGCGAGCCCGGGCCATTCTTCACAAGCGCGGCGATTATCCCTGGAAGATTGATGGCGAGGACGGCAAGCATTGCAAAAACACTCGCCCATACGCTCGATGCAACAAGTCTACCCAGCTCGCCCATCGGTGCCTGGATGATGAGCTTTTCACGTTTGTTAAGACGCGCGGCAAGGAACGAGACGGCAACGGCCGTTGCGACCCATAGCAAGTACTCCTTCGATCCGTCATAATAGGTGTACTCTCCATCCGATATCTGCAGAAACGGAAGTAGGGGAGAGAGCGGTGCCAAGATAAGACGTCCCGCGGCAAGAGGGTACAGAAGCGCGGGCATGCTTGATGAAGAGGTATAGACACCGTCCTCCCCCGCATTCACAAGCGCATCCGCATAGGATGCTGACAATTCCTGCTCAACACGGGTTATTCCCGACTCGAGGTATTCGACCCGTCCGTCGATGCCAGCCGCGCTCCTGAAGACGGGCAGAGCACAAAGAACCATCAACGCAACAACGACAACACAGAGCGACCTGGAGGAGAGAAGCGACCTAAAGATCGCCTTCGAGATTTTGAGCATATTCATCGCCAACCTTAACCTCATCCAGTCGGAACAGAGGGGCCGAACAAAATGCTCGGCCCTTATTACTTGCCGGCAAAGTCAATTTAACATAAACTGTTAAAAAGTAACCTGAGTTTTTTAAATTCTTCGGAGGTTATTATGAGTTCCGACAATCGCACTCCCCGGCTTCATTCCTTCCGCATCGCATGTGCGATAGCCTCTGCGACCCTTTGCGCCACCGCCATCGCACAAGTGGCGTTCTCCTTAAAGCCAGCAATCGAAGTGCTCGACAACCCTGTAATTGCAGACTCCCCCGCGTATCCAGCCCTTGCGATCTCGACATTGGTCCCTGCCGTCATCGGTATCGCTACGACCATCCTCAGCGCCGTTCTCGTGTGGACGATCAAGAGCGGAGACCCCTTCAAGAAAGGGTCTGCGACATGCTTGAAGGTGCTCGGCATTCTCTTCGTTGTTCAAGCTGCCACCAGCCTCTACGCCGGCTCACTCAAAACCTCCGTTTCGATGTTTGGCGGCGAGGGGGCCGTCGGCGCCCAAGAGATCGCTTCATCATTCGATTGGACCTCTCTGGTTCTCGGCATCGTCCTGTTCATGCTTTCCCAGCTCTTCTTGTACGCCCGAGAGCTGTACCTCGACTCCGACGAGATTGCGTAAGGAAACGCCATGCCCGTAATTGTTCGCCTCGACAAGATCATGGCCGAGCGAAAGATTTCCTCGAACGAACTTGCCGAAAGGATTGGAACCACGCCCGTGAACCTGTCCCGTATTAAAAAAGGGCATATTCGCGGCATTCGCTTCAACACACTCGAGCAGCTATGCCTCGCCCTTCGTTGCCAACCCGGAGACCTTCTCGAAGTCATGAGCGAAGAGGATGCCCGAAAGGAGTTCGGACTCGATTGGTCCGCCGAGGATTAGAGGGCGGTCGTACTCGCCCTGCACACGGGGATGCGAATCGGCGAGGTCTGCGGCCTTCGGTGGTGCGATGTGGATTTCGAGACGGGCCTGATCTCGATCAGACACTCGGTGGCGTACGCGAAGGGAATGGGTTCGTTCATCAAGGACACCAAGACCCATGACGCCAGGGGTATCCCCATCGACCCGGTCGGCCTACTCCCCTTCCTGAAGGAGACCCACGAGATCGACTGCGGAAAGCTGCGCTTGCGCGGCCTTACCGGGGCGGTCGAGATCGGGGACTGCTACATCCTGTCGGAGCCGGGCGCGACCTTCGCGACGACAAGCTATATCCGCAGGGCGTTCAAGACGTTCTCGGAGACCAACGGCCTCATGGGCACCAACGACGAGCTGATCACGTTCCACGGCCTTCGCCACACGTTCGCAACGCAGTGGATCCGCCAAGGCGGCGATATCAAGGCGCTCCAATCGATCCTCGGCCACAAGGACGCCATGGCGACGCTCAACGTCTACGCCGACATCGAGCCCATCTCCAAAATCCATAACATGCTGCGCGCCACGCCGTGCCTTTGGCGCGGGCACCTCGGGCCGAGGGTCGATCCGGGTCCCATGTTCCAACAGAGGATCCAGGAGTCCATCGAGACGCTCCAGGCGTTCGGCTACGGCATCACCGAGCCGGACGACCGAAATATCGCCATACGCGACGTGAAGACGAACAGTTGGCTCTAGCTCACCGAGTACGCGGCAGTGCTGGGCCCATCCCAACTGAGGTCACGGTGGTCCGATAGGGGCGCCGCCCGCGGCATGCGCCGCGGAGCGGTATCCCCTACCGAAGGGCGGGGATGCCCTCCGCTTCCAGTTCGGAATCAGCCGTCGGAGGCGTTCGGCTGACTGCGGGAACGGCCTGTCCGCTCAATGTGTTCGGCTGAGATCGGAAATCAACCCAACACGAGCCGGACACGCGCCAGACGGCTCTTCCCCGTACGGCCTTCCCCCTTACGCTCATGTTGCAGACGTGTAACGCCGCTGTAAGCGCACCTCTTTTGGCGCCAGACAGGTACAATGATGAACACTGTACCGTAGCGGAGCGCCCCGCGCGCGCCGCAACCACGCGAAAGGGTTTCCCATGGCCGAGATCTCGTCCTCCCGTATCGTCATCACCGTCCTTGGCAAGAACCGCCCCGGCATCGTCGCCGGCGTCACCCGTGTCCTGGGCGAGGCCAACGTCGACATCCGCGACATCACGCAGTCCATTATCGAGGACATCTTCACCATGACCATGCTGGCCGATACCGCCGAGTCCAAGCTCGACTTCGCTGAGCTGCAGAAGGCCCTGGCCGAGGCCGGCGAGCTTTCGGGCGTCAACGTGTCCATCCAGCGCGAGGACGTCTTTAACTTTATGTACCGCCTGTAGCGAACAGGCCGTGCAGGAACAGGCCGGCGCATCTGCACTCAAGCACGCCGCCCCCACACGGCCCGGAGAGGAGCGCACATGGCCTACGACGCCAAGAAAATCTATTACCGCTTCGATGACCACTTGAGCCGACTGGTTCTGGATTACGAAGCAAGCCGCCAGATTTCGTCTGAGAGCGAAAGCCTCTACCACGGCCTGCCGACCGACCCTTATGACGAGGGCTTGTTCGAAGAGCACAATGTCAAGCGCGGCCTGCGCAATGCCGACGGCTCGGGCGTGGTCGCGGGCCTCACTCGTATCTCGGATGTGCACGGCTACAACAAGGTCGACGGAAAGGTCGTGCCCGATCAGGGCAAGCTCACGCTTCGCGGCTACAGCATCGAGGATCTGGTCAACAATGCCCAGGCCGAGAATCGCTACGGCTACGAGGAAGTCGCCTATCTGCTTATCACGGGTTCGCTGCCCAACAAGGAAGAGCTCGACGGCTTTTGCGAGCGCCTGGGCGCCTTTAGACATCTGAGCGACGAGTACGTTAAAGAGTTCCCTATGACCACGGTATCGTCGAGCATCATGAACGTGCTCCAGCGCGCCGTACTGCTGCTCTACGCCTTCGATGCCGAACCAGACGTGATCACGCCCGAGCACGAAATCGACGTCGCCATTTCCATGCTCGCACGTCTCCCGCGCATCGCCGCCTTCGCACACATGGCCTCGGTCGCCAAGCTTCGCGGCTC
Source organism: uncultured Collinsella sp. (assembly GCA_958433005.1). Classification (GTDB taxonomy): domain Bacteria; phylum Actinomycetota; class Coriobacteriia; order Coriobacteriales; family Coriobacteriaceae; genus Collinsella. The sequence continues at coordinate 71,794 of CAUAWV010000002.1, forward strand.
CGAGGTTCACGTGCCGCACCCCACGCCCGGTCTCTCCACCGCCGAGACCATCCTACAGGTCCTGCGCGGCGGCATGGCGTTCACCCGCGATGAGGCGATGCTGCTCGACGTTATGCTCATGCTGCATGCCGAGCACGGCGGCGGCAACAACTCCACCTTCGCTTGCCGCGTGCTGTCGTCTTCGGCCACCGACCCGTATTCCGCCTACGCCGCGGCTATCGGCTCGCTCAAGGGCCCGCGCCACGGTGGTGCCAATGCCAAGGTCGTGTCTATGCACGAGGACATCCGCGCGCATGTCTCCAACTGGGAGGACGAGGACGAGGTCGCGGCCTACCTGGGCAAGATCCTCGACAAGCAGGCCTTCGACGGCACGGGCCTCATCTACGGCATGGGCCACGCCGTCTATACGCTCAGCGACCCGCGCGCCGAGGTCTGCCGTCGTTACGCGCGCACACTTGCCGCCAAGAAGAACCTGGGCGATGAGTTCGCGCTCATCGAGCGCATCGAGCGCCTGGCACCCCAGGTCATGCGCGACCACGGCATGACCAAGCCCATCTGCGCGAACATCGACCTGTACACGGGCTTTATCTACAAGATGCTCGGCGTGCCCGAGACGCTTTTTACGCCGCTATTCGCCGTCGCCCGCATGGCCGGCTGGTCGGCACACCGCATGGAAGAGCTCTTCTGCGCGCACCGTATTATTCGCCCGGCCTATCGTCCGGTGATCGAGCCGCTGGAGTACAAGCCGCTCGCCGACCGCTAGGACGCGGACCGTTATAGAACTCGAGCGTGGCCAGGGACCCAAGCCCTCGGCCACGCTTTTTATGCCAGTAGAAAGGGCTGCATCAAATGATTGTGTTTTCCGATATGGATGGGACGCTGCTGACGAGCGATAAGCAAATGAGCGATGCCACCTGGGCGATGCTCGACGAGCTCGCACGTCGTGGCATCGAGTTTATTCCCTGCACGGGACGTCCACTGTCGGGCATCTTTGAGCCCATTCTCGCCCATCCCGCCGTGCATTACGCGGTCTGTGCCAACGGCGCCAGCGTCTGGCAGCTCGACGAGGATACGCCCACCGACGCCTCGCGCGCCACGTGCATCTTGAGCCGTCCGCTCGACCGTGGCATTGCCCACCGCATCCATCGCATTGCCGCCGGCCACGATGTGACCTTCGATATCTTCGCGGATGGGCAGTGCTTCCTCCCCCGCTCGCTCTACGGGCGTCTGGATGAGTTCTGTGGCGGCGACCCCCACATCGCGGCTTCGCTCAAGCGCACACGAACGCCGATCGACATGAATATCGACAGCAAGATCGACGAGGTCGAGGCGCTCGAACGCATCGCTATGTACTGGCACGACCCCGCCGATCGCGACGCCATCGCGGCGGCGCTCGACACGCTCGGAGGCATTGAGGTCACGCGTTCGTACGCCATGAATATCGAGGTTATGGGCGAAGGCACCACCAAGGGAACGGCCCTCACGTGGCTGTGTGAGCACCTGGGCGAGCGCCTCGCCAACGCCTGGGCGTTCGGCGACAACATCAACGACATCCCCATGCTGCAGGCAGCGGGCCACGGCATGGCCATGATCAACGCCGAGCCCGAAGATCGCGAGGCCGCCGACGCCATCACCGAATACGACAACGACCACGACGGCGTCGCCCGCACCATCATGGCCGCCCTCGCCTAGTCATTGGTCAGTCATTGGGGACGTTCTTAAACGACTAGTCACTGGGGACACTCTTCGCAAAAAGCTGCAAGGACCGTCCCCCACTGTCGGCAGAAAAGGAACGTCCCCATCTGCCGGATTAGGAGAGACTCTCCAGCATGCGGCGGAGCTCCTGTTGGACGGCGTGGTCGCGGTTGCACCCCACCACACGATCGGCAACGGCCTTGAGCGCAGGGCGCGCGTTTTCCATCGCGCAGCCCGTGCCGACAAAGCGAATGATCTCGTAGTCGTTCATCGAGTCGCCAAACGCCATGACCTCGTCGCGACCAATGCCGTAATGCTCCGCGAGCTGCGCGATACCCGAGGCCTTCGACACACCAGGCTGCATGGCATCGATCCACGCGTTGCCCGAAGGCGCAAAAGTAAAGAGCTGACCAAGTTCGCGCTGTAGTACGTACGCACTGTCCATAACCGCACTGTCGTCGCAAAAGATACTCGCTTTGATGATATTTACGCTGGGATCGGGCAGCTCCCAAATGCGTTCGGCATTGGGAAGGTCCTTATCGACCTCGCGCACGAACTTGCTCTCGTCATCGAGCAAAAAGGACTTGGTTCGGTCAAAGAGCGCAAGATGCAGATTGGGAAACGTCCTGACGGCTTGGGCGAGCCTTCGAATCGCCAGGTGGGAATACACCTCACGGTCTACCATCTTACCGTCGGCGTAGACCTGGGCGCCGTTAGCGGCGACAAAGTCCATCTTGTCGCGAACGGGCGCAAAGAACTCGCACAGGCGATCGTAGCGACGACCTGACGATGCGGCGAAATGCACGCCATGCTCGCGTAGCGCCAGAATCAGTTCGTAGGTCTCGGGAGGCACCTGGCCGTTTTCGTCAAGCAGTGTGCCGTCCATATCGGATGCAATCAGTTTAAACATAGAAAAGCTCCCTTCGGGCTTGTTGGAATCGAACGTGTATCCGATTCCAACGTACCCAAAGGGAGCTCAAATAAGACTCCGCGGGCGTAAACGTTACAAGGACCTGGCAAATAGCTCACACATGCCAGAGGTCTCACGGTCGCGGCGTCAGGCGACACGCCACCCCGACGGATAGTCGTTTAAGAACGTCCCCGATGACTAGTCGGCGTAGGTGAAGGTCGTGACGTCGAACATGCCCTCGGGGCGGATGCGGAGCGTCGGGATGACCGGCAGGGGCAGGAAGATGATGCCCATGATGGGGTCGAGCGGCGGCTCGATACCCATGGCGCGCGCCTTGACCATAAAGTCGTCATGCTGTGCGGCCACGTCCTCGGCAGCGCCTTCGCTCATCAGGCCGCCGAGCGCCAGCGGAATGCGCGCCACGACCTCGCCGTTGCGCACCAGCACGTGGCCGCCCTGGCCCACGGCCTCAACGGCAGCCATCATATCCGCCGCATTGTCGCCCACCACGCACACGTTGTGCGAGTCGTGGCCAATCGTGGAGGCAATGGCGCCACCCGTGATGGTAAAGCCGCGCACCCAGCCGCGACCGATATGCTTGCCAACCAAGCCCAGACCCGCGGGGCCGTCACCGTCGGCGCCCTCGGCCTGCAGCGACACGCCGCGGCCGTGGCGCTCGATCAGCATAATGCGGCGCAGGCCCTCGGCACTCTCGGGGCGAACCATACCCGTGATAGCCATACCCGGGATGACATCGATAACGGCCTCGCCCGGCTTAAAGGCATAGTCGAACACGTCGAGCGATAGCTTCGGCAGCTTAACGGAAGCACGCAGCTCATCGGCAAGCGCTGCGACCTCGGCCATCTCGGGTGCGATCTCGCCCACAAAGGTGCCGTCCTGCGCCACCAGAGCACCGGCGGCATATACGCGATGCGGAGCCTTGGCAAACGTCAGGTCATCGAGCAACAGCAGGTCGGCGCGTTTGCCCGGGGCGATCGCGCCACGGAGCTCATGCGGGTCGCGACAGCCGTGGTCCAGGCCAAATGCCTCAGCCGTGGAAAGGGACGCCATGGAGATGGCGACCACCGGGTCGATGCCGGCCTCGATGGCCACGCGGCAGGCATTGTCGATCATACCGGTCGAAAGAGCATCGGAGGGAGCGCGGTCGTCGGTCGCAAAGCAGCAGCGGCGGGCGCGGGCAGGGTTCTCCAGCAGCATCGGAGACAAATTGGCCAGGTCGTGGCTGCACGTGCCCTCACGCAGCATCACATACATGCCGCGGGACAGCTTGTCGAGCGCCTCCTCGGGAATCGTCGACTCGTGGTCGGCGATAATGCCCGCTGCGGCATAGGCGTTGAGGTCCATACCGGCAACGAGCGGCGCGTGGCCGTCAACCTGCTTGGACGGCGTCTGGTTGGCAGCATCGATGCGGGCACAGGTCTCGGGGTCGGCCATAAAGACGCCCGGCAGGTTCATCATTTCGCCCAGACCAAAGACATCGCCCGGATGCTCGGCAAAAAACGCCTGCATGTCAGCGGCGGTAATCACAGCGCCCGCTTGCTCGTCGGGCAGTGCGGGCACGCACGAAGGCATCATGTACTTGATGGAGATGGGCGCACGACGACCATCCTCGATCATAAAGCGCAGGCCGTCGAGACCGGCAACATTGGCAATCTCGTGGCTGTCGGCAATGGCGGTGGTAGTACCGCGCGTCGCGGCCATGCGAGCATACTCGGCGGGACGGATGTTCGAGGACTCAATGTGCAGATGCCCGTCAATAAAACCGGGAGCGAGATAGCGACCCTGGCAGTCGACGACCTCAGTTGCCTCGTAGGTGCCAGCGGCATCGTCGCGACCATCGTAGAGCACGCCGACGATCACACCGTCCTTGACGGCAACGCTACCGGGCGCCACACGCTGGCCATACACGTCGACGATCTGCGCATTGGTAAACAGCGTGTCGACGGGCACGCGGCCCTCGGCGGCCTCGATCACAGACCTCATGACCTCAACGGACATACATTCTCCTTTAACCGTAGAAAACAGCTGCGGAGCGGACAGGCCTTCACCGCAGCAAGACAATAGCCATTGTATGCCCAAACGATGGGTCGGGAATACACCCCCTCCGCTTAACGGCACACGCCGCTTGGCGCAATGGGGACAGGTTGCTTTGTACCAATGACAAGGAGTGTCCCAAAGTGCCAACAACGGCAGCGCCGATATTTTGGCAACGCCAGCGAGCGGGCCGCATTTGAGGCAAGGTGACGCGAAACGAAAGGGCGCTGACCTTCTGGTCGCGCCCTTGAAGTTGAACGTCAGATTGTCCAAATGCGGCCCGCGCAGCGTCGGCCGGTCCGCCGTTCGTTAGAACGGCGGAACTAAATCAACTTGAAGCCCTTGCGCTTGCCCACGGAGAGGGTGTCGCCCAGCTTGAGGGCGCTCGGATCGATGTTGTAGCTCTTGGAAGCCACAGCCTTGCCGTTGATCTTGACGCCGCCGCCGTCGATGTCGCGGCGGGCCTGACCGGCGCTGGCCGAAAGGCCCAGGTCCTTGAGCAGGCCAGCGAGGTAAATCTGGCCCTCGTCGTTGACGGTCAGCTCAACGTGCTTCTCGGGGAAGTCGGCAAGCTGGCCCTCCTTGAACACACGGTCGAACTCGGCCTGAGCCTCGTCGCCGGCGCCGGCACCGTGGTAGGTGTCGCACAGGTCGCGGCCTAGAGCGCGCTTGAGCTCGTAGGGGTCGGCGGAGCCATCGGCCAGGGCGGCATCGATCTTGTCGACCTCGGCCGGGGCGAGCGAGCTGGCCAGACGATAGTACTTGCCGATCATCTCGTCGGGGATGGACATGGTCTTGCCGAACATATCCTTGGGAGCGTCGGTCAGGCCGATGTAGTTGCCATAGGACTTGGACATCTTGCGCACGCCGTCGGTGCCCTCGAGCAGCGGCATGGTAAGCGCAATCTGCGGCTCCATGCCCATCTTCTCCATGAGCTCGCGGCCGGCGAGCAGGTTGAAGAGCTGGTCGGTGCCGCCCATCTCGACGTCGGCCTTGATCTGAACGGAGTCGAAGGCCTGCATCACGGGGTACAGAAACTCGTGCAGGGCAATCGGCGTCTGGGACTGGTAGCGCTTGGTAAAGTCGTCGCGCTCAAGGATGCGGGCGACGGTGAACTTGGAGCACACCTGCAGCAGGCCGGCCAGGTCCATCGAAAGGATCCAGTCGCCGTTGTGCACGATGGTGGTCTTCTCGGGGTCCAGGATCTTCATGGCCTGGCTCACGTAGGTCTCGGCGTTGGCCTCGATCTGCTCCTGCGAAAGCTGCGGGCGGGTGGAGTTCTTGCCCGAGGGGTCGCCGATCAGCGCAGTGCCGTTGCCGATGATAAGGGTGACGTTGTGGCCCAGGTCCTGGAACTGACGCATCTTGCGCAGGGGCACGGCATGGCCCAGGTGCAGGTCGGGGCTGGTGGGATCGACGCCGAGCTTGATGTTGAGGGGCTCGCCCTTCTCAAGCTTCTTGCGAAGGTCGGCCTCGGGGACGATCTGCGCTGCACCCGAGGTGATGATACGCATTTGCTCGTCAACAGACAGCATTGGGTATCCTCCTTTTGCTATAGCACCCTCACCGGATACGGCGGTGCTGGAAGTTCATAAACCCACTAATAATAACCAAAACAGCGCGACGCGGCACCTACGACAGGAAAATCCTCGTCCTGCCGCACGCGTCGATAACGACCGGCAAACGCGTGCCGTCACGTTCGACCAAAAAGCGCGCCTGCTGACGGCGCGAGCAGTCACGGCAACGGACCTGCCCCGTTGCATCCGTGGCGCAGGCGCCCTCGGCAGTCAGCAAGCAGTGCTCGCACACCATGAGCTCAGGACGGTCGGCATCGACAGGCCCCAAGACACCGGGGCAAGCGGCAAGTTCGGCAACACGCTCCGCATCATTGCCGAGCAACTCGGCCGACAAGCACACCCGCCCCGCACCGAGTCCGCGCAGCCAGGTAAGCGTGGCCCGATTGGCACAGAACACCGGCGCCGCCACGTCAAACGTTGTGCCCAGCTCGCGGGCCATCGCCACTTGTCCCAGATTGCGGCAGACGACGCGCCCGGCACGCTGCATAAGCGCCCGAGTCCGCTCGGCGTCGCCCGCGCGGCACACTTCGTCGAGCACCACCGTTGTATCGGACAGATCTCGCTCATCGCGCGGACCCACATCCATCAGCTCCCAGGCAAAGACCATACGAGCAAAATCCTCGCGCTTTGCCGGCCCCGCCGACCCCGCCAACTCCGTCGGCACATCGACATCTGCCAGAACGCCCTCAAACGGCAGCACCTCAACGGCACGCGCAACGGGCGCAATCGCATCCGCCTCGGCCCGCATGCGCTCCAACACCGCCGCCGTCTGATCCAACACGCCGGCGCTGCGAATCAGATAGACCTCGCAGCCCGCGTCCACCTTACGTTTGCAATGCACGACGATGCGCTCCCCCGCAGCGGCATCCACGGGGCAAGGCACCTGTGGCCAGCGCTTGGGCACATCGGGACGCGCGTCGGCACCCGGGTAAAATCGGATTTCGAGCGTATCGCCCGCCGCCACGGCGGCATCAAGCTCAACCGTCACCTCTTCGTGACCCACCGCCACCAAGTGGCCCACGCGCACGCCCTGGTTGATCGCGCGCTCAAAGCTCATGAGCTCGGCACCCGAACGACCCCGCAGGTAAGCATCGGTAAACCCACGGTTAAACGACCTTCCCAGCTCGCGTTCAAGCTCTTCCACGGCACCGGAGTCCCACGCGCCGTCGCACAGCATATCGAGTGCCCGACGCCACACCCTCACCACGTTGAATACGTAATCGGGATTCTTCATGCGTCCCTCGATCTTGAGCGATGCCACGCCGGTGGCAACAAGCTCGGGCAGGTGCGCGATACCCAGATAGTCACGCGGACAAAGCAGGCGGTCTCCCTCGACGGCAACAACACTCTGCCCCGCCTCGTCCACTAGGTCGTACGCCAGACGGCACGGCTGCGTGCAGTCGCCGCGCATCGCCGAGCGCCCACGCCGCAAGGCCGAGAACTCGCACGCCCCCGAATAGCCGATGCAAATCGCACCGTGGCAGAATACCTCGATGGGCACGCCCGTGGCACATAGCGCCGCAATCTCGTCGACCGTCAGCTCGCGTGCCGTCGTCACGCGCTCGACCCCCAGCTCATCGGCGGCAAGCCGCACGGCACCCTCGCTATGAGCGCCCGCCTGCGTGGACAGGTGAATCTCGACCCCGGGAATCGCCGCGCGCAGCGCGCAGGCCAACCCGGCATCGGCGACAATCAGAGCATCGGCGCCCAGCTCCAGTGCATGAGCTCCCAACGCCACCGCGTCGGACAACTCATCGTCAAACACGAACACGTTGAGCGTTACGTACACACGCACGCCATGGGCATGCGCCACGGCGCAGCCGCGCGCAAACTCGTTATCCGTAAAGCCATGGGCGCTCACACGGGCGTTAAAGCCGCCCAACCCCGCATAGATGGCATCGGCACCCGCGGCGATGGCCGCAAGCATCTGGTCGAGTCCGCCCGCCGGCGCCAGCAGCTCGGGCAGCGCCGCACCGGCAGCATCCAATCCAGTCTCGTATTGTCCGCTCGGCCCCATCGTCCGAATCGCCATCGACAAACTCCTTACCAAGGTATGCATTCACTCTGAAAAATGCCGTCTTCCAGCATACACGAGGCCTCGCGCGCCCCGTTTGGTTTATCGTGTAATAACTTATGTCCATCCTGCCCCGACGGCACATCCACCGTCCGGCACGACATACCTGGAGGTCAATATATGGGTCCTCGCCAACGACAGGGACGCAGCCGTTCAAAGACGCATGCTCTGCCCATAATCCTGCTCTCGTTTTTGGGCTTTCTGCTGATTGCGGGCGTGGCATTTGGCATCGGCATGGTCGGCAACGTCAACCGCTGGCTGTCCGATCTGCCCGACTACACCGACGCCAACGCGTATCTGGTGAGCGAGCCCACCGAGATCGTCGACTGCAACGGCAACAAGATCGCGAGCTTCTACACGCAAAACCGCAAGTCTATCACCAAGGACGAGGTCTCCCCCTACGTGCTGCAGGGCACCGTTGACGTCGAGGACGAGCGCTTCTACGAGCACGGCGGTATCGACCTGTGGGGTATCGCGCGTGCTGCGGTGGCAACCCTCGGTGGCGGGCACGAAGGCGCCTCGACTATCACCCAGCAGCTGGTGCGCAACACCATCCTGCAGGAGGAGCAGTTCGACTCGACCATTGAGCGTAAGGTGCGCGAGGCCTACATCGCCATCAAGATGGAGGACATGTACTCCAAAGACGAGATCCTCATGATGTACCTCAACACCATCTACTACGGCCATGGAGCATATGGCATCGAGGCCGCCGCCGAGACCTATCTGTCCAAGACCGCCGCCGACCTCAGCCTGAGCGAGGCCGCGCTGCTCATCGGCCTTCCCAACTCGCCCTCGCAGTACGACCCCACGGTTAATCCCGACCTGGCGCTGTCCCGCCGCAACAAGGTTCTGGACAACATGCTGCGTCTGGGCCACATCACGCAGGAAGAGCACGATGCCGCACAGGCTGAGCCCATCACGCTTAACGTGACCGAGATTTCGGGCAGTGGCGTCGATGTGTACTCTCAACCCTACTTTGTCTCCTACGTAAAGCAGCTGCTTGAGCAGGAGTTCTCCACCGACGTGCTCTTTAAGGGCGGTCTGACCGTCAAGACCACCATCGACCCCACCATGCAGCAGGTTGCCGAGGAGGCTGTGCGCTCGCAGCTCGACACGCTTTCTCTCGACGGCCTGGACATGGGCATGGTCGTCGTTGACCCCAAGACTGGCTACATCAAGTGCATGGTGGGCGGCTACGACTATAACGCCGACGAGAATCACGTGAACCACGCTACGGCAAAGCGCCCCGTGGGCTCCACGTTTAAGGCCTTTACGCTGGCAACCGCCATCCAAAACGGTATGAACCCCAACGTTACCCTCAACTGCAACTCGCCTCTTACAGCCAAGGGCACCACGACCAAGGTGCAAAACTATGCCAACCAGAGCTATGGCAACATCACGCTTAAGCAGGCAACGGCATACTCATCCAACACCGGCTACATTCAGGTGGCAGAAGCCATCGGCAACAACAAGATCATGTCGCTCGTCAAAAAGCTCGGCATCGATCCCGCCAAGGACAATATCGAGGACGTTCCCGTCATGACGCTCGGCACCGGGTCCATCTCGCCGCTCGAGATGGCATCGGCCTACGCCACTTTTGCCAACGGCGGCCATTATCGCCAGCCGATCGCCATCACCGAGATCGACTCGCGCACCGGCTCGGTGCTGTACCAGCACACCGACAATCCCACGCAGGTGCTCACCGAAGGCGAGGCTGCCGCGGTTACCGACGTTCTATCCGGCGTCATGCAGGGCAGCGGCACGGGTGCCGCCGGCGCGCTGAGCGTCAACCAGCCCTATGCCGGCAAGACGGGCACCACTGACAACACCACCAACCTGTGGTTCTGCGGCTACACGCCGCAACTGGCATGCGCCCTGTGGACCGGTTATTCCGCAGGCGAGATTCCCATCCAAAAGTACGGTACGGACCTGCTGGGCGACAGCACCAACCTGCCCGTCTTTAAGAAGTTCATGAACACGGTTTTGGCCGGAACCGAGCGCGAGGAGTTCCCGACCGGAACGGCCCCCACGTACAAGAACAATAACGTCTGGAAGTTCTACGGCACAAACAACAAAAAAGAAGACGAAGAGGAAAAAGACGAGGAAAAGGAAGAGGAAAAGGAAAAGGAAGAGACCACCACGACGACAACCACGACCACTGAAACCCCGGGCGGCAACACCACCGGCGATAGCGGTACGACAGGTGGCGACGGTGGCACAGGTGGCGACGGTGGCACAGGTGGCGACGGCGGCACGGGCGGCGACGGTGGCACGCCGACGCCTACCCCCGATCCTACGCCCACGCCTGACCCCTCTACGGGCCAGTAAGCGCACAGGACGACTGACACCAAGGCGCCCGAGCAGCACGTACGCTGCTCGGGCGTTTCTTTATTTCGGCAGATGCCATAAGATGCCACGACGGCCCCGGCTGCAAGACCGATGGGGCAACAGGCGACGGCATGCAAAAAGGGCGCTGACCTTCGTCAACGCCCTCGGCAATTACCTATAGCAACAATCGACGCAGCAGCGGCGCCGTGCATCCCCTACTTATGAGAGTTACTCAGCTTGTTGATGAGCGCCTCAAGACGCTCGCCGTCCTCGGCCGTCTGCGCAATGACCAAAATCGTGTCGTTGCCGGCAAGCGAGCCGAGCACGTCGGGCAGCTCCGCAGCATCGACAGCTGCGGCAATACCAGAAGCCGTACCGGGCTGCGCCTTGATCATAACCAGATTATCGGTGCGCAGCACGCCGGTAACCAACTCGGAAACCATGCGCTGCAGATGCAGGTCCTCGGCAAGGACATAGATGCCCTCGGGGAGCTTACGCAGTCCCATGTCCGCGATATCGCGCGAAACGGTCGCCTGCGTGCAATCGAAACCCATGGCGCGAAGCTCGTCTACCAAAACGCGCTGCGTACGTACGTCCTTATTGCGAACAATATCTCTGATGGCATCCTGGCGCCCATTGCGTTTTTTGGCCATACAAAACCTCACTCCAAAAGATGGCGGAGACAATCACTTAGTGATTGAATAGTTTAGCGCTATTTGAGGGTTTTAGTGAATAAGAACGCATTTCGAAACAATTCTATGCAAGTTTGTTTCGTAATGAGCCGTTTAGGCGGTTTTTGCGCCCGTCCGGTTAAGAAAAGCTGCCAGATGCGTACACATCACGCAGCGCGCGGGCTTAGCGCTGGCGATCGGCCCAAACAACAGGCCCAGTCCCCGATGGTTGTCCTTGAGCGCGGCGACCATCTGACGGGTTCGAGGCGCCTCGAGCATATCACGCATGCGGGCGGAACGCTCGATTGACGACACTCCATGCGGGCTCAGACACAAATTCTCGATGCAGGCGACCAGTCCGGCAAAGTAGAACTTTTGGCTTGCCAGCTTGAGCCGACCACCGCTATCTGCTTCCGAGAGTGAGTCCGCAAGCTCGTCGAGCGCCCGGGTGTCATCGGATACCTTGGCATACATGGTGGGATCAAAGGCATCTGTAAGCTTAGGCGCCGCCGCGTGGAAACAAGCGTCGCCGCATCCGGAGACGCGCTGTGCCTGCGAGAGCGCGCACGCCATAAACCCAACCGTGCGAAACGTCTTATCGCACAAAAGACATGCCTCAAACAGTGGACGGCTGTACATCACGCCAGAGACTTGAGCAACCAAGCCGCCTAAAATCAACTGAGGCAGCCCGGCCACCATCGAAGACTTGTCTTCAATGACAATAGAGGCAGCATCCAAGACACGCGAATGGCGCTCTCGATGTGCATCATAGCGGTCGAGCGACACCGTGGGGAACACTATGTCTGCCGCAGTATCGCACGCGATATCGACCATCTTGGAAAGGGACTGCGGAGCAAACCACTCATCGGCGTTCATGGCGATGATTTGAGAGCCGCGCGAGGCATCAAAACCGGCACGAAGACAAGCGCCGCGCTTCGCGTCCTCGACGTCAATCAAATCAATATGGATGTCCCTGTCGGCAGCAACTTGAAGCGAATGGCGCACACCGGGCGCAGCATCGCGGCAGACAACGACAATCTGCAAATCATAGAGGTCTTGGTTCTGGATACTCTCGAGCGCACGCATCGCATAGCTGGGCGAACCTTCTACCACAAGGATCACCGAAAGTCGCGGATGCGAGCCACGTCGAACCAAATTATCCGTCCTCTCGACAGCAATGAATCAAACCGTGGTTCATGGTACACCCCGGCAATAAAAGCAATGAGACACCGGTTGCATTGCACGCCAAGAACAGATGTTGCACACGCGCAGCTCACACATAGTATGTGCAAGGCACAGACGCGCCGAGCACTCCCCTAGTCGAGAACGACAAGCTCGTCGGGGCCGTAATCCACACCCATAAACGTAAGGCCGCAGGCAGGCGCCGTGGGACCCGCAGCGGTTCGGTCACGGGCGTCAATAACCTCGCGCATCCACTGGGGATCGCGACGATGCATGCCAATCTCCACGAGCGTTCCTACAATGGTACGCACCATCGAGTGCAAAAACGCATTGCCCTCGATAGTGAAGGTCAGGATATCCTCGCCAAAAGCGACCTCGTGGCCAAACTCCGCACGCATCACGCAGCGGTGCGTGGGCTTGCCCACAGCAGAGGCAACCTTGCAAAAGCTCTTAAAGTCCTGCTCGCCCAAAAGCGCAGGGCAGGCGGCCGCCATCGCATCGACGTCGAGGGGATAGCGATGCCACCACACCGCACCGCGCGAGAGCACGGGGCGCGTATCGCGATCGGCAATACGGTACGTATACGTACGGGACCGCGCGTCAAAGCGGGCAGAAAAGCCCCTACGGGCCTTGTAGACCTCGTTTATGGCGATATCTTTGGGCAGGAGGGCATCCATAGCCCTCAGCCACCTACGGCGCGTCAGAGCAAGCTCAGCGTCCGTTACGGGCACGCTAATGTACTGGGCCACCGCATGCACGCCGGCATCGGTACGACCCGCACACGTCAGATCGATCGGGCGGCGCAGCAGCGTCTCGATAGCGCGGCGCAACTCGCCCGCAACGGTCGTCTGGCCCGGCTGCTCGGCAAATCCGCTATAGGACGAGCCATCATAGGCAACACAGAATACAAGCGTGGCATCGAGCTCAGGAATCGAATTGAAATCAGACGGCGCGGTCATGGGCGCTCCCAACAAACAAGCAACGGTATCGCGACAAAAAAAGAGGGGTACGCGAACGTACCCCTCGAATATAGCCTATGCAGACGGATTGTCTACTCAGCGGTCTCCTCAGCAGGAGCCTCCTCGACGGCCTCGACCTTCTTGGGAGCAGCGGCCTTCTTGGGGGCCGGAGCAGCCTTCTTGGCCTTAGGCGTGCAAGGCTCGGTGACGAGCTCCATGATAACGATAGGAGCGTTGTCGCCCTTACGGTTGCCGAGCTTCATGATGCGGGTGTAACCGCCGTTGCGGTCCTGCCACATGCCCTGGGCAGCCTTGTCGAAGATCTCGGCAACGAGCTGCTTATCGCCGAGCTTGGCGATGGCCAGACGACGAGAGTGCAGGTCGCCCTTCTTGGCCCAGGTGATGATCGGATCGACGACCGAACGCAGCGCCTTAGCGCGGGTCTCGGTGGTCTTGATGCGGTCGTTCTCGAAGAGGGCCTTGGCCAGGCTCTTCTTCATGGCCTTGGTGTGGCTCGCATCGGTGCCGAGCTTCAGGCCCTTCTTAACGTTGTGACGCATGGTCTAGTTTCTCCTCAAATATGCGAAGCATTAAGCCTTCAGGCTCAGGCCCATGGACTCAAGCTTGTCCTTCACTTCCTCGATCGACTTAACACCGAAGTTACGGATGTTAAGCAGATCGTTCTCCGAGAACTCAACGAGCTGACGGACCGAGTGAATGCTGGCGCGCTTAAGGCAGTTGTAGGAACGGACGGAAAGGTCAAGATCCTCGATCTGCTTGTCCAGCTCGGCGTTGTCGTTGGTGACCTCGGGAGCGAAGATCGAAGCCTCCTCATCGACCTCGGGGGTCTCGGCAAGGTTCATAAAGGCAGCCATATGCTGGTTGATGATATTGGCAGCCTGGACCACGGCGTCGCGCGGAGCGATGGAGCCGTTGGTCTCGATCTCGAGGACAAGGCGGTCGTAGTCGGTGTGCTGACCGACACGGCAAGCCTCAACGAGCTTGGCGCAACGGGACACCGGCGAGTACAGCGAGTCGACGTGGATCACACCGATGGGATCGTTGTCGCGCTTGTTAGCCTCGCCAGAGACATAGCCGCGGCCATAGCCGATGCGCATGCTCATGGTGAGATGGCCACCCTCGGTAAGCGTAGCGATGTGCTGCTCGGGGTTGACCAGCTCAAACTCGGACGGAATAAAGAAGTCCGCACCGGTGACCTCGCAGGGGCCGTCAACAGAAATGGTGGCGGTCGCCTCGTCGGTCGTGCCGAGAGCCCTGAAGACAAGACCCTTGACATTCAGGACGATGTCGGTGACATCCTCGACCATGTTAGGGATGGTCATGAACTCGTGCTGTGCACCATCGATCTGAATAGCCTCGACGGCGGCACCCTCGAGCGAGGACAGAAGTACGCGACGAAGGGAGTTACCCAGCGTATCGCCGTAGCCACGCTCGAGCGGCTCGACGGAGACACGAGCAGACGTCTCGTTGATCTCTTCGACCTGAACCTGAGGCCTAATGAATTCTGACATGTATTACCTCCAGCCTCAGCAGCCCGGATGGACTACTTAGAGTAGAGCTCGACGATGAGCTGCTCGTTGATATCACCGCTGATCTGCTCACGCGTCGGCAGAGCGAGCACGTTACCAGACAGCTTCTCGATATCGACCTCGAGCCAGCCAGGGACCTCAAAGCGCTCGGAGGAAATCAGAGCCTCCTTGATGGGGAGGAGGTCACGGAACTTCTCGCCGACAGCGACGACGTCGCCGGCCTTGACGCGGTAGGACGGGATGTCCACGCGCTTGCCGTTCACGGTGAAGTGACCGTGACGGACGGACTGACGAGCCTCTTTGCGGGTGCGGGCGAAGCCAAGACGGAAGACGACGTTGTCGAGGCGAGACTCAAGGATGATCATGAGGTTCTCACCGGTGACGCCGTTCATCTTGCGGGCCTTGTTGAAGTACCCGTGGAACTGCTTCTCCAGAACGCCATAGATGAACTTGACCTTCTGCTTCTCGCGCAGCTGCATGCCGTACTCAGATTCCTTGCGACGGCGCTTGGGCTGACGGATAGATTCCTTCTTGCTGCTGTAACCGAGCTCAGCGGGATCGATCCCGAGCTGACGGCAGCGCTTAAGAACAGGAGTCCTGTCGATTGCCATATTGATACGATCCTTTCAGTTACACGCGGCGACGCTTCTTGGGGCGGCAGCCGTTGTGCGGAATGGGGGTCTTGTCCTGGATGCTCGAGACCTCGAGGCCAGCAGCCTGGAGGGAGCGAATGGCGGTCTCACGACCGGAGCCGGGGCCCTTGACGAAGACGGAAACCTTCTTCATACCGTGCTCCATGGCCTGCTTGGCAGCAGCCTCGGCAGCCATCTGGGCAGCGAACGGCGTGGACTTACGGGAGCCCTTGAAGCCCACCTGGCCAGCCGACTTCCAGGAAATGACGTTGCCCTGGGGATCGGTGATCGAAACGATCGTGTTGTTGAACGTAGAACGAATGTGAGCCTGGCCCACGGAAATGTTCTTACGGTCCGCGCGCTTCAGACGGGCAGCGCGAACGTTCTTCTTAGCAGTAGCCATCTATCTAGCGCTCCTTATTTCTTCTTCTTAGCACCGATCTGACGCTTCGGGCCCTTACGGGTACGAGCGTTAGTGTGGGTGCGCTGGCCGCGGACCGGGAGGCCCTTGCGGTGACGAAGGCCGCGGTTGCAGCCGATGTCCATAAGGCGCTTGACGTTCTGGTTGCGCTCACGGCGGAGGTCGCCCTCAACCATGATCTGGTTCTTATCGATATAATCACGGATGGCGTTAACCTCATCCTCGGTGAGGTCCTTAACGCGCGTATCCACGTTAACGTTGCACTCGACGCAGATCTTCGTCGCAGTGGTGCGGCCGATGCCGTAAATGTAGGTCAGACCGATCTCAACGCGCTTCTCACGCGGGAGGTCGACACCATTAATACGGGCCAACGTAGTCTCCTCTCTTAACCCTGACGCTGCTTATGACGGGGGTTCTCGCAAATGACGAGGACCTTGCCATGGCGCCTAATGATTTTGCACTTATCGCACATCTTCTTGACCGAAGGACGTACCTTCATCGTTCTTCCTTTCGGTAGCGCTCAAACTACTTCCCTACTATCTACTCGCCCAGCCGCAGGCGTTTAAAACTATGGCTGGTCTTCACACACAATCCGACCGTAGGTTGAGCTAAGCCTGCAGTCGGAAATGGAGTGCGCGTATGCGTGCCGCTATTTGTAGCGATAGGTGATGCGGCCGCGGGTCAGGTCGTACGGGGAAAGCTCCACGACAACCCTGTCACCGGGGAGAATACGGATGTAATTCATTCGGATCTTGCCAGAAATGTTGCACAGAACCGAATGACCGTTCTCGAGCTCGACCTTAAACATGGCATTGGGCAGCGGTTCCTTTACCGTACCCTCGAGCTCAATTGCGTCTTCCTTCTTCACAAGCAATCATCTTTCTCTAGAAAACGACAGCGATTGAGTATTCTACAACACGTATGCACGCATCGTAATAACTTCGTAATGGCTCCACAACTAAGTGGAACTTGTTACATTTCTCCGCCTTGGAGCGAACACCAAGCACCTTGGGCATCCGTGGTGATAATCACCGGACCGTCATTGGTAATGGCGACGGTGTTCTCGTAGTGTGCGGCGGGCAGGTGGTCGTTGGTCGTAACAATCCAACCGTCGGAGCCCGTGCTCACATGGTTGGAACCCATCGTAACCATCGGCTCGATGGCAATGACCATGCCGGCCTGGAGGCGAACGCCCCTCCCCTTCTTTCCATAGTTAGGAACGTTGGGGTCCTCGTGCATCACGCGGCCAATGCCATGGCCCACATAGTCACGAAGCACGCCGTAACCGTGAGACTCGGCGAGGGACTGAACGGCGTAACCAACATCCCCGATATGGTTACCGGGAACAGCCTGCTCGATGGCAGCCTTAAGGCAATCGCGCGTGACCTCGCACAGGGCCTTGGCCTCGGGCGTGGGTGTGCCGACAAAAAACGTCCAAGCGTTATCGCCAACCCAACCGTCGACAACGGCTCCCGTATCGATGGAGATGATATCGCCATCGCGCAGGATCATGTCGGGGTTGGGAATACCGTGGACCACGGCATCGTTAATCGATGCGCAAATGGTACCGGGGAACCCGCCGTAACCCTTAAAGGCCGGGGTGCCGCCATGCATACGGATAATCTGCTCCGCGAGCTGATCGAGCTCAAAGGTCGAAACACCAGGGCGCACCATGGCTCCAACGTGGCGGAGCGCCATCTTAGATAGCGCTCCTGCCTTCTTCATCTGCTCGATTTGCGTTGCAGACTTAATCTTGATCATAGACCGAGAGCCTCTTTGACATCCCCGTACACGGTCTCGCGAGCCTGGTCACCGTTGACCGACTTGAGCAGACCCTGGCCACGATAGTAGTCGACGAGCGGGCTCGTGGACTTCTCGTAGACGTCGAGACGGTTCTTGATGGTCTCGGGCTTGTCGTCGTCGCGCTGATACATCTCGCCGGCGCACTTGGGGCAGGTAGCATCGGCAGCGGTGCCGGTGTAACCGCAGGCGCGGCAAGTGCGACGCGAAGACAGACGAGCGATGATGACCTCGGGGGCCACGTCGACCAGAAGGGCGCAGTCGATCTCGCGACCCATGGCGGAGAGCTCGGAATCGAGCGTCACAGCCTGGGCGGTGTTGCGCGGGAAGCCGTCGAGGATGAAGCCCTGCTGGGCGTCATCGGCAGCAAGGCGCTCCTTGACAAGGTCGATCACGAGCTGGTCGGGAACGAGCTCGCCAGCGTCCATGTACTTCTTAGCCTGAATACCAAGCTCGGTGCCACCCTTGACGGCAGCACGCAGCAGGTCGCCCGTGGAAATGTGAGCGACGCCAAACTCGGCGACGAGCTCCTGTGCGACGGTGCCCTTACCGGCACCCGGAGCTCCGAGCAATACGAGGTTCATGAGCAATCCTCCTCTAGCCTATTTAAAGAATCCATCGTAATCATACATCTTGATCTGGCCTTCGAGCTTATCGACCGTGTCGAGCACGACGCCGACCATGATGAGGATGGACGTGCCGCCAAATGCCTGGATCAGATGGTTACCCGTGAAGGAGAAGATGATCGAAGGCACGATGGCGATGAGCGCCAAAAAGACAGCGCTGGGAAGCGTGATCTTGTTGAGCGCGTTCTTGATGTAGGCCGCGGTAGCCCTACCCGGACGGACGCCCGGAATAAAGCCACCCTGCTTCTTAAGGTTGTCGGCCGTGTCATCGGGGTTGAACACCATGGAGGTGTAGAAGTACGCGAAGAACACGATGAGGACAACGTTAAGCACCCAGTTGAGCCAACCGGTCGAAAGCGCAGAGGCAACTGCCTGAATCCAGCCGATGCCGGGGAAGAACACGGCAATCTGAGCCGGGAAGTACAGCAGCGCCGAGGCAAAGATGATCGGCACGACGCCCGCGGTGTTGACCTTGATGGGCAGGTAGGTGGTCTGGCCACCCATCATGCGACGGCCCACGACGCGCTTGGCATAGGAGACCGGGATGCGGCGCTGGCCGCGCTCAAGGAAAACAATCAGCGGGATAACCAGCAGGATGATGGCGCAGATGATCACCATGGTGATGATGCCACCGGCATTACCCTCGGTGCTGGAGAAGATAGCCTGCGGAAGGCCGGCCATGATGTTCGCAAAGATGATCAGCGACATGCCATTGCCGATACCGCGCTGGGTGATGAGCTCACCAATCCACATGATCAGCATGGCGCCCGCAGTGAGCGTGCCGACGACCATGAGGTCGAAGATGATCTCGGGAGCGCCGGCGCCATTAAAGCTGATGCCGAAGCTCTTAAAGAGGAAGAGGTAACCCACGGAGTTGAGGATTGCCAGAGCCAAGGTGAGGTAACGCGAATACTGCGTAATCTTGGTCTGACCGACCTCGCCCTCGCGGGCAAGCTCATGCAGGGAAGGCACGACGGCCTGGAGCATCTGGAGGATGATCGAGCTGGTGATGTAAGGCATGATGCCCAGCGAAAACACCGACACATAGCTCAACGCGCCGCCAGAGAAAAGATTCAGGAGGGCCATAGCACCTGCGGCGACCGAATTGTTATCGGTCGAGAAAAGGCCCAGCATCCCCTGGAAGGGAATGCCGGGCACAGGAACGTGCGCACCAATGCGGTACACGACGAGCATAGCTATGGTAAAAAGAATCTTTTCGCGCAATTCTTTGATGCGGAAAGCATTCTTAAGACCATTTAGCACGGCAGCTCGACCTTTCCGCCGGCGGCCTCGATCTTGGCCTGCGCAGAAGCGCTGACCTTGTCGACCTTGACCGTGAACTTCTTGGTGAGCTCACCATTGCCGAGCACCTTGACGGGCTCGAACTCGCTCTTGGTGATGCGAGCGGCCTTAAGAGCGGCACCGTCGATCACAGCGCCATCCTCGAACTTACGCTCGAGACGCTCAACGTTAACAGCGGTGTACTCGATACGACGGGGGTTGCGGAAGCCCGGAAGCTTGGGCAGGCGCATAGCCAGCGGAGTCTGGCCACCCT
The DNA here is from genome assembly GCA_958433005.1 of uncultured Collinsella sp. Taxonomy (GTDB): domain Bacteria; phylum Actinomycetota; class Coriobacteriia; order Coriobacteriales; family Coriobacteriaceae; genus Collinsella. Next base: position 91,829 of record CAUAWV010000002.1, read on the forward strand.
CGAAGCCGGCACCCTTGGTGCCGCCAGAGCGGGAACCCTGGCCTTTCTGGCCGCGGCCAGAAGTGGTGCCGTGACCCGAAGAATTGCCACGGCCGACGCGCTTACGGTTCTTGGTGGAACCGGGCGCGGGAGTAAGATCGTGAAGCTGCATTTGCTACTCCTCTACAATCTCGACAAGGTGCTTGACCTTGAAGATCATGCCGCGGACGGACTCGTTGTCAGCAATCTCGCGAACCTCGCGGATCCTGTGGAGACCGAGGGCACGGACAGTACGGACCTGGTCCTGCTTGCAACCGTTGGTGCTGCGGACCTGCTTGATCTTGATGGTGTCAGCCATGCTTAGTTCTCCTTACCGACGAACATCTCGGAGACCGTCAGGCCACGGCGAGCCGCGACGTCCTCAGGGCTGGAGAGCTCCTTGAGGCCCTCGACGGCAGCCTTGATGATGTTGAGGCCGTTGTCGGTACCGAGGGACTTGGACAGGACGTTCTTGATGCCAGCAAGCTCGAAGAGGGGACGCACAGCGCCGCCGGCGATAACGCCGGTACCCTCGACAGCGGGCTTGATGATGATGCGGCCGGCACCAAAGTGGCCGAGAACCTCGTGCGGGATGGTGCCCTGCTCGGTCACCGGCACGTGGAACATGTTCTTCTTGGCATCGAGAGACGCCTTGGAGATGGCCAGGGGCACCTCAGCGGACTTGCCCATGCCAACGCCGACGTTGCCCTTGCCGTCGCCAACGACGACGAGAGCGACGAGGCTCATGCGACGACCACCCTTGACGGTCTTCGACACGCGGTTGATGTAAACGACGCGCTCCTCGAACTCGGAGGCCTCGCGCTGCTGCTTCTGATTACGAGCCATGTGCTACATACCTCCTAGAACTCGAGACCGGCGGCACGAGCACCGTCGGCGAGGGCCTTGACGCGGCCATGGTAGATACGGCCACCGCGATCGAAGGCGACCTTGGTGATGCCGGCCTCGATGGCACGCTTGCCAACGAGCTGACCGACCTTCTCCGCAGCCTCCTTGTTCGAGGTGTGGGTGCCCTTGAACTCGGCCTCGAGGGTCGAGGCAGAGACGAGCGTCAGGCTGGAGCCCTTGCTGTCGTCGATGATCTGGGCATAGATGTTGGCGTTAGTACGGGTCACGCGAAGACGCGGACGCTCGGAGGTACCCGAGACCTTGCCGCGAACACGACGCTGACGACGCTTGAGGCCTTCCAGCTTCGCCTTATGCTTGTTCATACGTAAACTCCTAAAAAGGTTGATCTTGCCAGCACCTGACGGGGTGCTGGTCTTATGCGAGTGAGTCGGTTACGACTACTTGGCGGCCTTACCCAGCTTGCGGCGGATGTGCTCGCCAACGTAGTGGATACCCTTGCCCTTGTAAGGCTCGGGAGGACGATGGCCGCGAATCTCAGCGGCGATCTGACCGACCTGCTGCTTGTTGATACCCTTGACGTTCACGTGGGTGTTGTCGGGAACCTCGAAGGTGATGCCCTCGGGAGCCTCGACGATCACGGGGTGCGAGAAGCCCAGGGAGAACTCGAGGTTCTTGCCCTTCTGCTGCACGCGGTAACCGACGCCGGCGAGCTCGAGCTTCTTCTCGAAGCCCTCGGAAACGCCGACAACCATGTTGTGGATGAGGGCGCGGGTGAGGCCGTGGCGGGCACGGGTCTCACGCTCGTCGTCGGGACGGGAAACGGTGAGGACGTTGTCCTCGACGTTGATAGCGAGCTTCTCAAAGACATCGAGCTCGAGCTGGCCCTTGGGGCCCTTGACGACAACGTTGTTGCCGTTGACTGCCACTTCGACTCCGGCGGGAATCTGGACAGGCTTATTACCGATACGAGACACGGTGATCTCCTTTCCTTCTACCTACCGAGCGAATTACCAGACGTAAGCGATGATCTCGCCGCCGACGTTGTGCTTGCGAGCATCGCGGTCGGTCATGACGCCATGGCTGGTGGAAATAATGGCGGTACCAAGGCCACCGCGGACGCGGGGCATGTCGGCAACGCCGGTGTACTTACGCAGGCCCGGCTTGGAAATGCGGCGGATGCCGTTGATGACCTTAGCCTTCTTGGGACCATACTTAAGCGTGATGTGCAGAGTCTTCTGGGGAACGGTGTCCTCGACATCGTAGCCCTCGATGTAGCCCTCCTCGTGCAGAACACGAGCGATCTCGACGAGCTTCTTGCTGCTCGGCATGGAGACCGTGGCCTTGTTCACAGAGTTAGCGTTACGGATGCGCGTAAGCATATCTGCGATCGGGTCTGTAAGGTTCATACAGATTCTCCTTCGTTCTTGATGAACACGTGCTCTTGGTTCTTCGCCGCCCTTAACGGCAAAGCCTTTTTAGCGCGTTTTCCCTGTTCCAAACTGATGCTTGAAACGCTGGTAGTGACTTACCAGCTGGCCTTCTTAACGCCGGGAAGCTCGCCCTTGAGTGCAAGCTCGCGGAAGCAGACACGGCACAGGCCGAACTTGCGGTACACAGAGTGCGGACGGCCGCAGCGCTGGCAGCGCGTGTACTCACGAGTAGAGAACTTCTGCTTGCGATTGCACTTGACGATCATCGATGTCTTAGCCACTTATATCCTCCTCACATAGAGTATTGTTCGCCCCAAGCGCCGCCCCCTTGTGGGAACGGCGCTCATAGGGCAGGTGAACCTATTTCTTGAACGGGAAACCGAAGGCGTCCAGAAGGGCCTTGGCCTCCTCATCGGTGTTGGCGGTGGTCACGAAAGTGATGTCCATACCACGCTGGTGATCGACGGAGTCGAAGTCGATCTCGGGGAAGATGAGCTGCTCGGTGACGCCCATGGAGAAGTTACCACGGCCGTCGAAGCTCTTGGCCGAGATGCCGCGGAAGTCGCGGATACGGGGGATCGCGACGGAGGTCAGACGATCGAAGAACTCCCACATACGGTCGCCACGCAGGGTAACCTTGCAGCCGATCGGCATACCAGCGCGCAGGCGGAAGGTAGCGATGGACTTGCGGGCACGGGTGATCATCGGCTGCTGGCCGGTGATGGCGCGCAGGTCGCGCACGGCACCGTCGATGGCCTTGGAATCGGTAGCGGCCTCGCCGACACCCATGTTCACGACGATCTTCTCAAACTTGGGGATCATCATGACGTTCTCGTACTGGAACTTGTCCTGAAGCTGCTGCTTGACCTCGTTGTTGTACTTGGTCTTCAGACGCGGCACATACTTCTCTTCTGCCATTGTTCACTCCTTCTTGGGGTTTTAAGCACGGGGCGTGGCCACCATGGGTTGTCCTCGTGCCTCCTGGCTGCATCCGCGCCGCTCATGGCATTTTGCGGTTTGGACTCGACGCAGCAGGAGCCGACAAAACAATCGGTACTATACGCGCATCGGGAGCGTATTTCCAGAAAAACCTCGTCTGCCTGCACAACTCCACAACTCCCCCGCACATATTGATCCCTGGGGGACGGAGGAAAATGGCAGTTGCGGTGAAATAGGGACCGTTTGACGGCTTAACAGGCTTTAACAGTCCGTATTTCACCGCAACTCATATATGGGGATGCGATTAGCGCTTGCGGGGGACGAGCTTGGTGCGGCGCAGGTGGATCATCTCGGCAGCGATGGAGATGGCGATCTCCTCGGGGTCCTCGGCCTCGATGGCGACACCGATCGGCAGGTGCAGCTCGTCGATCTGGTCCTGCGTAAAGCCCTCCTGCTCCAGGCGGGCGCGCACAAAGGCCGTCTTGCGGCGCGAACCCAGACAGCCCAGATAGGCGGGCTTGGCGTGCATGGCCTGAATCACCACGTCAATATCGGACTTGTGACCCGCCGTGGCGACGACCACTAGGTCACGCGGGCCGATGGGGTACTGCTTGCTCAGGTTCTTGTAGTCGACCAGACGACGGTCGTAGACACCGGGCACCCATTCGGGGGTCAGTGTGCCGGGGCGGTCGTCGCAAGCCACGACGGCAAAGCCCGCCGCCGTGAGCACCCGCGCCGTCGCAGCACCCACGTGGCCGCAGCCAAAGATATAGGTCAGGCCCTCGGGGCAGAGCGTCTCGATGTGCGCCGCGGGAATCTCGGAGGCCGCGTTGGTGTAGGTGACCTTACTCCCCTCCTCCACCAGCGAAAGCTCGGGGCAGCCCATTATGGTGCGGCGCGACTCCTCGCCATGGTATTCGGCAACGTCGCCTTCATGCGCACTTGCGATAAACGGTTCAAAGTCGATGACGAAGTCGCCGATGCGCCGATAGGCCAAGACGTCGGCAACCGACTGGAACAACGGTGCCTGGGTCGCATCCAGATGCAGGTAGCACAGGCAGATGGCTCCGCCGCAAATCATGCCGGTATCGGAGTTCTCGCCGCCCATGGTGTAGCGGACCAGACGCGATTTACCCCCGGCCAGCAGCTCGCGCGCCTCGTCCAGCGCAAAGAGCTCAATCTTGCCGCCGCCGATAGTGCCCGCTTGGCTGCCATCGGCAAAGACAGTCATCCATGCGCCCACACCGCGCGGGGACGACCCCGCCGTACCGGCCACTACCACCAGCTCGCACGTCTCGCCAGCACGCAGGGCGGCAAGCGCCGCATTCACAACATCGAGCTTTTCCATTGCCGCCTTCTATCCTCTAAAGACATCGGTGAGCATAGCGAGTGCCTCGAGCACGCCGCCGCCGACCGACGTCGCTTTGTCCGAAATGTAGTTGATATAGCTGGCATCGCCGCGCGGATCGACATCGGCGCATTTAAAGCCCTCAGTCACCTGCACGCCGTTCGCCAAAAGCCCGCGCAGACAGCCATTGATCTGCGTGCACATGGGCGTATCGCCCGCGTAGCCAATCACGTCTCCGGCGCTCACGATGTCGCCGATTGCGCGGTCGGACCGAAACACGCCGGCGGCGGGGCTGTGGATAACACGCTCCTTGCCATAGCCGGCGATAATGCCCGGCACGCCCGTGTTGGGCTGGGGCGAACCTTGGGTAATGACACGGCCGAGAAAATGCCCGCGCATGGTCTCGACCACGGCGTCGCAGTCAACCGGCGCGGTAAAGCCCGGCCCCACGGCGATAACGGCAGGCGCCATGTCGCGCGCGGTGCCCAAGTTGCGCTTGGCCAGAATCGCGTCGACCACGGCAGCGGGTTTCAGCTCGCCGAGCATCTTGGCCTGGGGGTCCACCACAACGGCGACGTCTCCCGCTTTGGTAATCTCGAGCGCCTCAGCCGGCGTCTGTGCCAAGCGAGCGCGAATGCCTTCGACCTCGACCTCACCCAGGCGAATGGCCTCGCAAAAACTGATTGTGCGGCGGATGCACGTGGGAACCGCGATATCGGCCATAACGACCGACACGCCGGAGCGCACCAAGCGAGCGGCGACGCCCGTGGCGATATCGCCGGCGCCGCGAACATAAACGAGCATTCCCGGGGCACCTCCCTGTGCTACGGTTTGAGCAGAGCAAAAGCGGTTCGACCGCTACTCTGATGATTATTTATTATCACAGTATTATACGGCGGTGAACAAATGGAAACGACGAGTGGAAACCTTGCCTCCGCGCTCAAGATCGAGCCAGGCATTACCGCGATTATCGGCAGCGGCGGCAAGTCGACGTTGCTCAAGACGATGGGTCTTGAGCTCATGCGCGCTGGCGGCCGCGTGCTCCTCTGCACCACCACGCACATGTTTCCCGTCGCCGGCGTGCCATGGGACGGGTCGAGCCGTCGCCTGGACGCCGCACCTTGGAAGCCGGGTGCCTCGCATGTCCCCGGTTGCACCTGCGAGGCCTGCGCGGGCCTTGCGCGCGGAAGCATCTGCCAAGCGGGTGTTTTGGACCCGGAGACAGGCAAGCTCTCCGCCCCCGCTGAGCCGCTCAACGAGCTGGCGCAGCGCTTTGACTATGTATTGGCCGAGGCAGATGGCAGCAAGCGACTCCCGCTCAAGGCGCATGCCGCCTGGGAGCCGGTAATTCCAGCCGCCACGGCAAACGTTGTCTGGGTCGTCGGCGCCTCGGGGCTGGGCAAGCCCGTCGCCGAGGTTGTCCACCGCCCCGAGCTCTTCTGCGAGCGTTGCGGCTGCGAGCCCACCGACACTGCCACCCCAGGGCGCGTCGCCCAGGTGCTCAATGCCGAGATGCAGACGTTGGGACTCTGCACCGCACGCGTCATGCTCAACCAAGTCGACACGCTCAGCGACCCCACGATGGCCGACCGCTTCGAGACAGCTCTCGACCGCCCCATCGTCGCCACCAACCTCAAGTAGCCGGCGCTGCCCCACCAGACCTATAAGTTGTGGTGGAATAGTTCCTGAAACGGCCTATTTGGCGGCTAAACAGGAACTATTTCACCGCAACTGCGGAGGGGACACGGCATCTTTGCTGCTAGCGGGGGACGTAGCGGCCGGGTTGGGCTCCGGTGGGCTCGCCGTCGCGCGCAGCCAGTACGCCGTTCACAAACACGGCCTTGGCGCGGCCGTGCGCCTCAAAGCCCTCGAGCGGCGTGTAGTCCACAGCCTGATGCTGCGTCGTCGCGCGAATGGTCCAGCGCGCCTTGGGATCCCACACGCACACGTCGGCATCGGCGCCCTCGGCAAGACAGCCCTTGCGCGGATACATGCCAAAAACGCGCGCCGGATTCTCGCTCATCAAGCGGCACAGATCCTCGGGGCCCAGCTGTCCCTCAAAGCTCGTGGCAATCGCAACGGGACGATGCTCCACGCCGGGCCCGCCGTTGGGAATCGCGCGGAAATCATCGCGTCCTCGGTCCTTTTGCCCGTGCAGGTTAAAGCTGCAATGATCGGTCGCAATCGTATCGATCTCGCCAGCCACAAGCGCCTCGCGCAGCGCGGCACGGTCACCGGCATGGCGCAGCGGCGGGCTCATCACGTACTTGGCGCCCGCAAAGCCGTCCTCGCCCTGCTCCAGATAGCAGGTGTCGTCGAGCATCAGATACTGAGGGCATGTCTCGACATAGATGTTCTTCTGCCCGCGCGCTTTGGCAGCGCGAATGGCCTCGAGCCCCAGCTTGGTCGAAAGGTGCACCACGTTGACCGGAGCGTCCCCGGCCAAGTGCGCCAGATACAGCAGGCGGCTCACGGCCTCGGCCTCACACACGTCCGGACGGCTGAGCGCATGGCCCTCGGGCCCGTGGATACCCTGCTCAAACACGCGCTTCTGCAGCGCGTTGACCAACGTGCCGTTCTCGCAATGCACGCACAGGATACCGCCCACGCGCTTGAGCTCCTCCAGCACCTCGAGCGTCTCGGCATCGTCCAGGCGCAAATGGTCGTAGGCAAAGTAGGTCTTAAACGACGACACGCCCGCCTCGCGCATGGCCGAAAGATCGGCGCGGTTGCGCTCATTCCACTCGGCAAGCGCCATATGGAAGGCATAGTTGGCGGTGCAGGTGCCGTCGGCGCGATGATGCCACTCGACCAAGGCATCGGGCATGGTCACGCCGCGATCGGCCGTGGCGTAGTCCACAATGGTCGTCGTACCGCCGCAGGCAGCCGCACGCGTACCGGTCTCGAAGCTATCGGCCGTCCAATCCATGCCGGTCCAGCACTGCATGTGCGTGTGGGCATCGATAAAGCCGGGGAACACCCAGCAGCCCGCGGCATCCTGGACGGTATCGCCCTCGGCCGGCTCAATCGCCGCGGCGATCCGCACGATCTTATCGCCATCCATGGCAAGATCGGCGCGGCGAAGCCCCTGGGGCGTCACGAGCGCGCCGTTTTTGATGATGATCATAATTGCTCCTTATTGATTGATGCAGTTTGCCACGTGATCAAAATACGAGCAGGCGGCGATATGCTCCGTTATGCGCCGCTGTCCCTTGGCGGTATCGACATCCCACAACTCGTACGCACGCGCCTCGACCAGCGCAACGTCGACGCGACCTTTGAGGATCGAACCGCCGCCGTCCTTACCCTCAAGACACATAAGTGCATCGAACAGTTCCGCCGGAAAGAGCACCGGGCTCGAAGGCTCACCGTTGCACGCAAGACGCACCGGATGCTTGCGGCCACGCTCGTCAAATGCACGAACCATAGCCTCAAAAGAATCCGAACTCACGAGCGGTTGGTCGCCCGGCAAAAAGAGGCAACCTTTCCAGTTGCGTTCGACTCCCCACGAAAGGCCCGCACGGACGCTTTCGCTGCGCAGCTCGCCATCGTGCAGCACGCACGGGCAATGCTTGTCATCACAAATCTGAGCGACCTCGGGCCAACGCGTCGAAACCACAACGTCAAAGCCCCGGGGAACCGAATCAATGGTCCGGGCAATCAGCGGCTCGCCATAGATATCGGCGAGCATCTTGTTAGAGCCAAACCGCTTGCCCTCGCCCGAAGCCATAATGACGCAACCAAGTTTCATGGCGATACCTCCCCTGAAACCATCGTACCCATAACTCGCGCCGCGGGACACCTGCATCGAAAGCGCTTATCCTGCACGCCCGCGATGCAAAAAAGGGGGCACCCCGCCGGTTGGCAGAGCGCCCCCTTATATGGCTTACCTCAACCCGGCTTTAGGCCTGGAACCAACGGGCGGTGTTGCGCTCGTCGAGGGCCTTAAGGGTAGCAGCGGGATCGGCAACCTTCTGCAGGAACATCATGGCTGCGATGGCGTACGGCTTGTAGCTGGCCTCCTTGTACATACCCACGCGGTGCATGTCGAAGACGTCGGCGTTGACCTCGCCGTGCTCGCAGGAGACACCGGAGATGTCGGCGGGCAGCGGATGCATAAAGATGGTGTCCTGGCCGTTGGCGGTCTTCTCCATGAGCTCGGTCGTGGAGCACCAGTCCTGATGGGTGGCGTTCTGGGCGAGCAGCTCCTTCTCGAGTGCTGCGATGCCGGCGTCGTCGCCCTCGGCGTACAGGTTGGTACGCTTCTCCATGGCGGCAAACGGAGCCCAGCTCTTGGGGATCACGATGTCGGCGCCCTCGAAGGCCTCGGCCATGGTGTTGACCTGCTTAAAGGTGGTGCCGGACTCGGCGGCATAGCCCTTGGCGCGCTCGACGACCTCGGGCATGAGGTCGTAGCCCTCGGGGTGGGCCAGGGTGACGTCCATGCCAAAACGGGGCAGCAGGCTGATCAGCGACTGCGGGCAGGACAGCGGCTTGCCGTAAGAAGGCGAATAGGCCCAGGTGACGGCAACCTTCTTGCCCTTGAGGTTCTCAAGGCCGCCAAACTCGTTGATGAGGTAGAGCATGTCGGCAGAGGACTGCGTGGGGTGATCGGAGTCGGACTGCAGGGAGATGAGCGTGGGACGGTGATCCAGAACGCCGTCCTCGTAGGCCTGCTGGACAGACTCGGAGACCTCGGCCATGTAGGCGTCGCCCTTGCCGATGTACATGTCGTCGCGGATGCCGATGACGTCGGCCATGAAGGAGATCATGGTAGCGGTCTCGCGGACGGTCTCGCCGTGAGCGATCTGGGACTTCTTCTCGTCCAGGTCCTGCAGCTCAAGGCCGAGCAGGTTGGCTGCCTTAGAGAAGGAGAAGCGCGTACGGGTGGAGTTGTCACGGAACAGGGAGACGGCCAGACCCGAATCGAAGATCTTGGACGAAACGTTGTTCTCGCGCAGCTCGCGCAGGGCGTCGGCGACGATGTAGAGCGCCTTGAGCTCATCGGTGGTCTTATCCCAGGTGTGCAGGAAGTCGCTGCCGTACATGCCCTTAAAATCGAGGCCGTTCAGCTGCTCGACGAGCTCGGTAAACTTGGCGTCCATGTAAATATCCTTTCCAAAGATGAAACGATTGCAATGAGTAGATGTGCCCCGGCATGCGCGTGTGGCTAGAACATGCAGAGCACTATGACGAGGACCCGCTACCGTTGAGGAAGCATGGGAGATAACGACCGCGGGCCCCAAGTCAACAGGGGGTGCCGGGGACACGAGCTGTCCCCGGCTCAACAAGATCGAGGAATGGGACTAATCGATCTTGTTGTTGGTCAGACCGGCGCGGAACACGGTGGCGTCGCCATCGGCCTGGCTCGGATCGTAGAGGTTCAGGGCAGCCACATACATGGCGGCAGCGGTGACCAGGTCGTCCTTGTAGGTGACCTCGTTGGGAGCGTGAGCCTGAGACTCGGCACCCGGGCCGAAGCCGACGCAGGGGATGCCATAGCGGCCCTGGATGGAAACGCAGTTCGTGGAGAAGGTCCACTTGTCGCACAGCGGGCGACCGGTGCGCTTGTCCATGCTGGGCTCGCAGCCGATGCGCTCGTCACCGAACATGGCCTTGTGGGCGTCGACGAGGGCCTTGACGTGCGGAGCGGTCTCCTTGTTGATCCACGTGGGGAAGTAAGCCTCGGTCTCGTAGACCTCGCCGGTCCAGGACGGACGATCGTACATGTACATGGAGACCTTCACGTCGTCGCCGTACTTCTTGGCGGCCGGCAGGTTACGGATCTCGTCCAGGCAGGACTCCCAGGTCTCACCGGCGGTCATGCGACGGTCGATGGAGATGGCGCAGGAGTCAGCGACAGCGCAGCGGCTGGGGCTGGTGTAGAAGATCTGGCTGACGGTGCAGGTGCCGCGGCCCAGGAAGCGGGCGTCCTCGAAGTGCTCGGGGTTGTACTTGGGGTCGAGCATCTTGACGAGGCCCTTGATGTCGGTCGACTCGTCACAGCCGTTGTTGTTGAGGGCGCGGACGTCGGCGATGATGTCGGCCATCTTGTAGATGGCGTTGTCGCCGCGGTCGGGAGCGGAGCCGTGGCAGGAGGTGCCGTGAACGTCGACGCGGATCTCCATGCGGCCGCGGTGACCGCGATAGATGCCGCCGTCGGTGGGCTCGGTGGAAATGACGAACTCGGGCTTAATGCCGTCCTTGTTGTAGATGTACTGCCAGCACATGCCGTCGCAGTCCTCTTCCTGGACGGTGCCGACGACCATGATCTTGTAGCCCTCGGGGATGAGGCCCATGTCCTTCATCATCTTGGCAGCATAGGTAGCAGAAGCCATGCCGCCCTCCTGGTCAGAGCCGCCGCGGCCGTAGATGATCTCGTCGGTCTCGTAGCCCTCATAGGGATCGGCATCCCAGTTCTCGATGTTGCCGATGCCGACGGTGTCGATATGGGAGTCGATGGCGATGATCTTGTCGCCCTCGCCCATAAAGCCCATAACGTTGCCCAGGCCGTCGACCTTGACCTCGTCATAGCCAAGGCTCTCCATCTCGGCCTTGATGCAAGCGACAACCTCACCCTCCTCGCAGGACTCAGAGGGATGGGAGATCATAGCGCGCAGGAAGCGAGTCATATCAGCACGATGAGACTCAGCCGCAGCCTTAATGGCATCAAAATCGAGTTCTTTAGTCATAACAGTCAACCTTTCTACAAGGGTTTACCTACAGGTAGATATTTCAGATAGATCACTTGTGCCAAGCGGCGTGAGGTTGAGCACCCCACAAGCAAGTAACCATAGGAGGCGGACGGAGGACTTTGCTCCGTCGCGAGTTCCGCACGAGCCGGAGAGCACTTAATGTGCTCTCCGTGCGAGCAGGACTGTCCGAGCAGGGAGTAAAGTCCTCCGGCTGCCTCCGGACAGGTCAGTCTGCTAGCAGGTCGGATACTCGCCCTCCCAGACGATGCGACGGTACTGATCCGGATCGGTGTCGCCCTCGGTGGAGAAGCAGAGCACGGAGCTCGTCTTGTCCAGGCCGATGAGCTCCTTGAGCTCGGCGTACTCGGGATCGAGCATAAGGGTCTCGACCAGACCGGTGGTCACGGCGCCGGACTCGCCGGAGATAACGCGCGGGTCGCCCTTCTCGGGAGCGCCCAGGGTGCGCATGCCGCGAGCGGTGACCCAGTCGGGGCAGGACACGAAGGCGGTGGTGTGGTTGCGCAGGATATCCCAACCCAGAATGTTGGGCTCGCCGCAGCACAGACCGGCCATGATGGAGGGCATGTCGCCGTCCACGATGCGCGGGTCGCCGTCGCCGGCGGCAGCGCCCTTGTACAGGCAGGCGGCCGGTGCGCACTCGACCACGACGAAGGTGGGCGGGTTATCGGGATACAGGTTGGTGAAGTAGCCCACCACGGCGCCGGCGAGCGAGCCCACGCCAGCCTGGACAAAGACGTGCGTCGGGCGGTTGATGGCCATCTCGCGCAGCTGCTCGGCAGCCTCGGAAGCCATGGTGCCGTAGCCCTCCATGATCCAGGACGGGATCTTCTCGTAGCCCTCCCAGGCGGTATCCTGAACGATGACGCCGCGCTCGCAGGCGTCGGCCTCGGCGGCGGCCATGCGCACGCACTCGTCGTAGTTGACCTCTTCGATGGTCACCGTGGCGCCCTCGGCGGCGATGTTATCGAAGCGGGGCTTGGTGGAACCCTTGGGCATGTGCACGACGGCCTTCTGGCCCAGCTTGTTGGCAGCCCATGCCACGCCACGGCCATGGTTGCCATCGGTAGCGGTAAAGAAGGTGGCCTGGCCAAAGTCCTTGGCAAGCTGATCGGAGGTCAGGTAATCGAAGGTGCACTCGGCAACGTCCTTGCCGGTCTCGTCGGCAATGTAGTTGGCCATGGCAAACGAGCCGCCCAGGACCTTAAAGGCGTTGAGGCCAAAGCGATAGCTCTCGTCCTTAACGCACAGGTTGGACAGGCCCAGGCGCGCGGCCTGGCCGTCCAGGCGGGCAAGCGGAGTAACGGTGTACTGGGGGAACGACTGGTGGAAGGCGCGGGCCTTCTTCACGTGGTCGAGGCTCATGATTCCCAAGTGCTTATCATCGCTCTTGGGCATCGTGTTGCCCGCCCACTGGATCTTATCGGCCATACGGTGAACTCCTTAAGTCCTCTCTTGCCGGCCCCCGCATACGCGTTTCAGCCCGATCCCATTCACACGGCTGAACTTTTATGTGGATGCCAAACAAAAAGTTTGTTAGCACTGTTCTATCACACTTTTTGATTGGAAAACCTAACAAATTGTTTGTTGCCGTAATCGGTACCTTTTCGCCGCCGAACGGTCACATAACACAGCGACGCTTTCGTTATTTGCGAACAAGTGGGGTTTATGGCACAGTGAGCCCAAACTAATTTTTAGGAAGGCACCCATGACCCCCGCACAGATTGAGTTCTACAAGCGCCTTGCACACGGCCTGGCGCTCCAATTTGGCCCCAACTGCGAAGTCGTCGTCCACGACCTGGAGACCGAGGACGTGGACCGCTCCATCGTAGTGATCGAAAACGGCCACGTCAGCGGGCGCAAACTGGGTGACGGCCCCAGCCATATTGTGCTTGAATCCATGC
>CAUAWV010000003.1 GCA_958433005.1 uncultured Collinsella sp.
GTTGCGGAGCGCAGGGCGGGGGAAACACCTTTCCCTCTCGCTCACGGCTCCGCAGGGTCGCGCGAGGCAAAGGTGTTTCCCCCGCCCTGCGCTCCGGCTTCGGGTCGTCGCGTGCTCGTTACTGAAAAGCTGATATTAAAGATTGTGTGCCGCCCCTTTTTGGGGCGGCACGTTTTGTGTGGGGTCTCGGTCTCCACAATTTTCGTCAAGCTTTTGGTTAGATTTTGGTTAGTTGGCGGGTTGGCGGAAGGGCAAAAGACCATTCGATAAAAAAGCTCAGAGAAAGTGCTGGTAGGGGAGTTGTTGAGGTTTTCGACAGCTTTTGTCAACAAGAAACTTTGCGGCTATTGCTACGGATTGCGTTGTCGCGGTCATGGCGGTGCGGGATGCTGGGCGTAAGCGTCGAATGCCCCGTTTTGGCTGGCCAGCATGTATTTGTTTCTTGCGACTCCGCCGCAACACGCTGAGCGCATGCTGCGTCAGCAGCAACGACTCATGGAGATGCAAATGCAAGGGGCGGCAGTCCAGCCCTTTGCGCAAAATGTCGTGCCCGCTGCTGTACCTGCAGCTGTGCCCGGGTGTGAATCGGCACCAGAGGCCTATTCCGTACAGCAAGATTCATATGCGCAGGAGCTCGCGTTCGACAAGCGTCGTGCGCGTCGTCGCCGCGTGGGCCAGCGCCTGCGCACCTTGGCGATGATCGTGCTCATCCCGCTGGGGCTTGCGGCCATCTTTCTGGCGTCGTATGCCCTCACGTGCATCCTCAACGGCGCATCGCCCAACGAGGTGCTCCAGCATCTAGCGGCCCTAGGCCAGCGCTTAGGTGACGTCATAACAACCATCCGCGCCGGCTGGGAGAGTTAGCGTTTGTCACATTAGGACTTCTAGGGTGTAGGGATTCTCGCCACGAGTAGGATTCTTGCATCCTGTGGGTCCTGTCGTGCGACTGAATAGTATTATTGAAGATGAATAATAATAGGATTTGCTATGTATAAGCAGGATTTAGAGCAGACTCTTTTGGATATTGACGAAGAGGCGGAGCTGGAAATAGGTCCAAGAGACGATAGGCCGAGCGTTGTATTGGTGGGAGGAAGCGCCTTCATGCTAAACGATGTGACGAATCGGTCGGTTACACATGACATTGATGTGTTTGAGGCAGACAGGCGCCTCCGCGAGATCATAGCTCGATACCCCGAGGTGAATGGCATGGTAGTGGCATATTGCAACCAGATGCCATTCAATTACGAAGATCGACTGATCCCATTGGAGATCGGGGCGCATTTTATCAGGTACTTTACGCCATCTTTGGAGGATCTGGCGGTGATGAAGCTTTATGCCTATCGTCCGAACGACATCGTCGACCTCCATAGTCGAACATTTATCGACCGACTTGATTGGGATCTGCTCGAGCGGCTTATATTCGATGAAGGAGAGGCGTTGGCCTCGTCGCCTTCAGAGCGGAGTTATCAAGAGATGGTCTGTGCATACAGGCAATACAAAAAGGAGGTGCTCGGTTGAATCTGACTTTTGAGGGATTTTTGAAAGGCTATTGCCGAGAGCTGTCCGGACAGCAGTCGCTGAGTTTTAGGAAGCTTGTAAAGCAGGCAACAACGGTTGAGCCGCGTGTGGCGGAGCCTCTGTTTTTGCTCGCTTTGGCGCAGGGTAAGGCCGAATACGTTCTGGGTTTATCCGAGGGCTCGTGGATGGAAGAGGGCTATCGAGGTGTTTTGTCTCTGTATGGCCAAGCGAGTAGCCTGGCATCTCTATGCTCCGAGGATAAGCTCCCCAATCGTTACGCCAACGTTTGGCGTGCGTATAGAGGGGTGAAAGAAAAGCCAGCGGCCGACAGAAGGGTGAACGCCCTGATGAGAAAGAGAACACTTAAAGCATTGGAGGAATCGGGTGTAACGCGCTACGGTCTCTGCCGCGATTTGAATCTGAATAAGGGAAACGTGTACGCATACTTAGCCGGTGATGACTCGAAGGTGAGCAGGAAGACAGCGCGTCGCATTATGGAATATGCGGAGGAGAGAAGCACCCAAGAAGGGGCCGGGCGCCCGGTGCGTGTGGCGGGGTAAGATTGATCGCGGTTTTGATTGATAATCGATTGGGTTTGTTGGGCGGAGTCTATGTCTGCTATTGATATTGCGCTTGTTGTGATTGCCTTGGTGGCGGTGGGAGTTGCTGCGGTCTGCGCCCTGCAGCTTAAGGGCCTTCGTGCCGAGTTGCGAGAGCGTGGCGGCAACGAAGCGGAAACGCTCGCGGCACTCGAGCAGGCCAACAGCGCGCTCGATGCCCTCAACGTCGCGCTGACAGAAACCCGCCGCACGGCAAACGCCATCGCGCAGCAGCAGACGACCGATGCGGCCGTGGAGCAGCAACGCTACCTGACCATCGCGCGAGAGTTCTCGCAGGCCGGCGACCGTATGGATGACCTGCGCCGCGAGACGGCCCAACAGCTCGGCGCCAACCGCGAGGGCATCGAGCATCGCCTGGACAAGGTGCGCGAGACGGTCGATGCCCAGCTGGGCGCCATCCGCAAAGACAACAACGTGCAGCTCGATCAGATGCGTGCGACGGTGGACGAGAAGCTCTCTCGCACGCTCAACGACCGACTGTCGGCATCGTTTAAGCAGGTGAGCGACCAGCTCGAGGCCGTGTACAAGGGTCTGGGCGATATGCAATCTATCGCCACCGGCGTGGGCGACCTTAAGCGCGTGCTGGGCAATGTGAAGGCGCGTGGCATTTTGGGCGAGGTGCAGCTGGGCGCGATCTTGGCGGACATCCTTACGCCCGACCAGTATCTGGAAAACGTGGCCACCAAGCCTGGCGCCTCAGAGCGTGTTGAGTTTGCCGTCAAGCTGCCGGTAGACGAGGGCGATCCCGTGCTGCTGCCGATCGACTCCAAATTCCCGGGCGACGCGTACGAGCATCTGCTCGACGCCCAGGAGTCGGGCGACGCGGAGGCCGTCGCCGCTGCGCGCAAGACGCTCGATGCGATGGTCAAACGCGAGGCCAAGGACATCTGCGAAAAGTACCTGAGCGTGCCCGCGACGACCAACTTTGGCATTCTGTTCGTGCCGTTTGAGGGCCTGTATGCCGAGGTCGTCAGCCGTCCCGGGCTTATCGAGACCCTGGGCCGCGACTATCACGTCAACGTTGCCGGCCCCAGCACCATGGCCGCCATCCTCAACAGCCTGCAGATGAGCTACCAGACGTTTAAGTTGCAAAAACGCACCGATGACGTGCTGCGCGTACTTTCCGCCGTCAAGGCCGAGCTGCCACGTTACCAGGCAGCACTGCGTCGCGCCCAACAGCAGATCGAGACCGCGGGCAAAACGGTCGAGGGCATCATCACCACGCGCACCAATGTTATGGAGCGCAAGCTTAAGGATATCGACGCGCTGGAAGACGTGCGGGAGGCCGACGAGATTTTGGGCTTGGAGTCCGCAGGGTTACTTGCGGGCCAGGAAGACGAGGACTAGCCGCAACGGACGGCGGCGCGCCGGCGTAAACGCGGGGCGCGGGCGCTTTTCGCATTGCACTTGCCTAAAGCGCACTTTAATGTGCAACAATGGCCTTTCGCCCTATCAGACGCGAAAGGAAGCCCATGTCTCAGAGAAGCACCAGCCCGCTCAAACGCTCAACCGTGCGCCGCACGCTGCAGCGTTTTTGGGATGTCACGCGCACGCAGCCGCTGATCGTCTTTCTCTCGGTGTTCTCGTCGGCGGGCTACATCTTTTTGCTCACGTTTGCCAACACCTACGTGATGGCCCTCATCGTCGACCGCGTTCAGGCCGGCCCCGTGGCAGGCGATCAAGTATTCGAGGTCTTTGGCCCTTACATTCTGGCGCTCGTGCTCGTTAACCTGGTGGGTCAAATCCTCTCCAAGCTGCAGGACTACACCGTCTACAAGCTCGAGATTGCGGGCAACTACCACCTGGCGCGCCTGTGCTTTGACACGCTTTCCAATCAATCCATGACATTTCACACCAGCCGCTTTGGCGGGTCGCTCGTCAGCCAGACGAGCCGTTTTATGAGCGGCTATACGGGCTTGGTCGACGTGACGGTGTATTCGCTCATCCCCACCATCACCTCGGTCATCTGCACCGTGGCCGCACTCGCTCCGGTGGTGCCCACATTTACCGTGATCCTGGTGGGCATCATGGTCGTCTACATTGCGTTTGTCTGGCTTATGTACAAGCGCATCATGCCACTTTCGGCCGCGACGTCCGCCGCGCAGAATAAGCTCTCGGGTGTGCTGTCCGACGCGGTCACGAACATCTTGGCCGTCAAGACCTGCGGGCGAGAGGACTTTGAACGCGATCTGTTCGACACCGCCGATCGTGCCGCGCGCGACGCTGAGACGGTCTCGATGCACGCCATGATGCAGCGCAACTTTACGACCTCGGGCCTTATCGTCATCACCATGGCCGTGGTGAGTGTGTTCGTGGCGGGCGGCAACGCGTGGTTTGGCATCTCGGCCGGCTCGCTCGTCATGATCTTTACCTACACGTATAACCTCACCATGCGTCTGAACTACGTGAGCTCCATGATGCAGCGCATCAACCGCGCGCTCGGTGATGCGGCCGAGATGACGCGCGTGTTGGACGAGCCGCGTCTGGTGGCAGACGACGAGAACGCCCCCGAGCTCAAGGTGCGCGAGGGCGCGATTGATTTTGAGCACCTGAGCTTTGCATACCGTGATGCCGCGGCGGGCGAGAGCGTGTTCGACGACCTGACGCTCCATGTGGCGGCGGGCCAGCGCGTGGGCCTGGTGGGCAAATCGGGCTCGGGCAAGACGACGCTCACCAAGCTGTTGCTGCGCCTGGACGACGTGCAGGGCGGCCGCGTGCTCGTGGACGGTCAGGACGTCTCGCGCTGCACGCAGCAGAGCCTGCGCCGCCAGGTTGCCTACGTGCCGCAGGAGGCGCTGCTGTTCCACCGCTCCATTCGCGAGAATATCGCCTACGGCCGCCCCGATGCCACCGACGAGCAGATCCGCGAGGCCGCACGCCTGGCCAATGCCCTGGAGTTCATTGACCGCCTGCCCCGTGGCTTCGACACCATGGTGGGCGAGCGCGGCGTCAAGCTTTCGGGCGGCCAGCGCCAGCGTGTGGCCATCGCCCGTGCCATCCTCACCGACGCACCGATTCTGGTGCTCGACGAGGCGACGTCTGCCCTCGATAGCGAGTCTGAGGCGCTGGTGCAGGAGGCGCTCGAGAACCTGATGCGCGGCCGCACCTCCATTGTGGTGGCGCATCGCCTGTCCACCGTGGCCTCGCTCGACCGCATCGTGGTGCTGGCGGATGGCGAGATCGTCGAGGATGGCACGCATGCGCAGCTCGTCGAGGCGGGCGGCGAATACGCAAGCCTGTGGAGCCGTCAGACCGGCGCATTTTTGGAGGCGTAACGACCCCATACGTGGGACAATCGTGCCCGTAGTTTTGTTGTGCCGCTGAGCCGAGGAGTCGTTATGCCACGCGAGACCAATGCCGCCAAACGCGAACGCGCCGTTGAGGTGTGCGAGCGCCTCAACCGCCGCTATGGACCGGTCGAGTGCTTTTTGGACCACGAGAATCCCTTTAGGCTGCTCATTGCGGTACTGCTCTCGGCTCAGACGACCGACGCGCAGGTCAACAAGGTGACGCCCCAACTGTTTGCCCAGTGGCCCACGCCCGAGGCCATGGCGGGGGCAAGTGTGACCGACGTGGCGGACACCATTAAGTCACTCGGCTTTTATAAGAGTAAGGCCAAGCATGCTGTGGAGGCTGCGCAGATGATTGTTGCCGACTACGGCGGCGAGGTGCCGGCCGACATGAAGGAGCTTGTAAAGCTGCCGGGCGTGGGGCGCAAGACGGCGAACATCGTACTCAACGTTGGGTTTGGCATCGTGGAAGGCATCGCGGTGGATACGCACGTCAACCGCATCGCGCACCGCCTGATGCTGAGCCCCAAGACGCATGCCAAGGAGCCGCTCAAGACCGAGCAAGATCTGCTCAAGATTTTGCCACACGAGTATTGGGAGTCGGTCAACCACCAATGGATCACCTTTGGTCGCGAGATTTGCGATGCCCGTAAGCCCAAGTGCGACGAGTGTCCGCTGGCAGATTTGTGCCCCAGCGTGCGTGTGACGGGGTAGGGCGGAACGCATCTTCGTCTGGCGTTTTTTGCGGGGCTGGGCGTACGCTTGGGCTGGAGTTCTCTCCATGCGTTACCATGACAGGCAACGAATTTGACGAACGACCCGCCGAGCTTGCCTCGGCGGGCTTTTGGCGTTGCAATGCCGGAGGAACAGCATGCTCATTCACCGTATAGCCGCGCAGCTCTACACTGCCGAGGCACTGCAGACCGTCGAGGCCGGGCTCGATTCTGGCGAGGACGTGACGCTGGCCGTGTCTCAGTCGGGCCGAACGCTTATGGCCGCCGCCCAGTTTGCGCGTCGTCCGCGCCCCACGGTCTACATCGTAAGTGGCGAGGACGCGGCCGATCGAGCCGCACGTAGTCTGGCCGCCTATGTGGGCCTGGCGCACGTGTGCCGCTTTCCCGAGCGCAAGGACTATCCTTGGCGCGAGCAGGCGCCCGACGACGCCGTGGTGGCCCAGCGCTGCGAGGCGCTCGGGCGTATCGTGCGCGGGGACAACTGCATCATGGTCGCCTCGGCCCGCGCACTGCTGCGCTGCGTGCCGCCGGTCGAGAGCCGCTACTGGGAGTCCACTACTTTTGCGGTGGGCGAGGAGATTCCCTTTGACGAGGTGCCGCAGCGACTGGTGGGCATGGGCTATACCAATGCCGGCGCCGCCGACGCGCCCGGCCTGTTCCGTGTGCACGGCGACACCGTCGAGGTGTTTCCGGCGCAGGAAAAGGCGCCCGTGCGTATTGAGTTCTTTGGCGACGAGATCGACCGCATCCGCCGCATGGTGAGTTCAACGGGCCAGACCATCGGCAACGAAGACAGCATCGAGATCTTCCCCTGTCGCGAGCTCGCGCTTACCGACGAGGCCGTCCACAACATGCATGTGGCGCTCTACCGCGCCAGCCAGGACGACAGCAAGCTGGCGGCGCTGCTCGAGATGGTGGATGCGCGCATCGTCACGCCTGAGCTCGACCGCTTTTTGCCGGTGATGTACGGCCAGACCGTGAGCCCGCTGTCGCATGTGAGCGGCAAGGCGCTCGTGGTGCTGTCCGAGCCGCGCTCGCTGTTCGACGATTGCCTGCGCGCCTACGAGGATATCGAGGCACGTGCCGGCGAGGCGGGGGTCGACCGTCTGGACGGCCTGTACGTGCGTGCCCAGCAACTCGACTTTGGCTCCCAGCAGCGCCTGAACTATGTGAGCCTCATCCGTGCCGGCGGTGCGGTGACGGCCGAGCTCAAGATTGAGCAGCCGGCCATCGCAGGCTCGGACAACCGTTTTATGACGCGCATCCAGGAGGTCGTGGGCAAGCGCTATGCCTGCGTGTTTGCCATCCCCGACCGCGGTGCGCGCGAGTCGATGGAGCTCACCTTTGGCGACGAGGGCATTACCTTTGAGGAATCGCTGACCGCGGCGCCCGAAAACGCCGGCGCTATCGGCGACCGTGTGCGCGTGGCAACGGCGGATTCTGCCGATCGCGCCGCCCGCCAGGAGGCCCATGCTGCAATTCGCGAGCGCAAGGCCGACGCGCTCAACGCTCGCTCACTCGAGGCGGGTGCCGCCCAGGCTGCCGCCGGTGCCGCCGTGCCCACCATCTCGCACGGACGCGTAACCTTTGTCGATGCCGCCCTGCCGCAGGGTGTGGTGGTGCCCGATGCCAACCTGGCCGTGTTCTCAATCGCCGACCTCAACGCCCGCATGGACGCCAACCGCGCGCGCAGCCGCCGCAAGGTGGACATTACGCAGATCACCTTCCCGTTTAAGCCGGGTGACTACGTGGTGCACGCTACCCACGGCATCGCGCTCTTTAGCGAGATCGCGCGCCAGGAAGTGGGCGGCAAGGAGCGCGATTACTTTTTGCTGGAATATGCCGACGGCGACAAGCTCTACGTGCCGTTGGAGCAGGTCGACCGCATCACACGCTATGTTGGCCCCGACGGCGACAAGCCGCGCCTGACCAGGCTCAACACCGCCGACTGGACGCGTGCCACCAACAAGGCGCGCAAGAATGCCAAAAAGCTGGCGTTTGACCTGGTCGACCTGTATACGCGCCGCTCTTCGATTACCGGTATCGCCTGTCCGCCCGATACGCCCGAACAGATCGAGATGGAGGAGAGCTTCCCCTACGACGAGACGCGCGACCAGCTGGAGGCTATCGCCGACATAAAGGCCGACATGGAGGCACCCAAGCCCATGGACCGCCTGCTGTGCGGCGACGTGGGTTTCGGCAAGACCGAGGTCGCCCTGCGCGCGGCGTTTAAGTGCGTGGACTCCGGCCGCCAAGTCATGGTGCTCTGCCCCACGACCATTCTGGCCCAGCAGCACTACGAGACGTTCTTTGAGCGCTTTGCCCCGTTTGGCCTCGAGGTCGAAGTGCTCAGCCGCTTCCGCACCCCGGCGCAGCAAAAGCGCGCGCTCAAGGCGTTTGCCGAGGGCACGATCGACGTGCTGATCGGCACGCACCGCCTGCTTTCTGCCGACGTGAACCCCAAGAACCTGGGCATGGTGATCATCGACGAAGAGCAGCGCTTTGGTGTGCAGCACAAGGAGCAGCTCAAGAACCTGCGCGAGCAGATTGACGTGCTCACGCTTTC
Organism: uncultured Collinsella sp.; assembly: GCA_958433005.1. Classification (GTDB taxonomy): domain Bacteria; phylum Actinomycetota; class Coriobacteriia; order Coriobacteriales; family Coriobacteriaceae; genus Collinsella. Next base: position 8,729 of record CAUAWV010000003.1, read on the forward strand.
GGCAACGCCGATTCCGCGAACCATGCAGATGGCCACGAGCGGCGTGCGCGACATGAGCCTGATCACCACGCCGCCGACCGGGCGCCGCCCCGTGATCGTGCACGTGGGAGAGTACGATCCCGACGTGGTGAGCGCGGCGATTCGCCTGGAGGTGGGCCGCGGCGGCCAGGTGTATTACGTGTCCAACCGCGTCAAGACCATCGACGACGCCGTGGCGCGCGTGCACGAGGCCGCGCCCGAGGCGCGCGTGGGCGTGGCGCACGGCAAGATGAGCCCGCGCGAGGTCGAGGACGTGATGATCGAGTTCGCGACCAAGAAGATTGACGTGCTCATCGCCACGACCATCGTGGAGAGCGGTATCGACAACGCGACCGCCAACACGCTCATCATCGAGGACTCGCAGCGCCTGGGCCTGGCACAGCTCTACCAGCTCAAGGGCCGCGTGGGCCGCTCAGCCACGCAGGCATACGCGTACTTTATGTTCCCAGGCGAGCTGCCGCTTACCGAGGAGGCCACGGCACGCCTGACCGCGCTTTCCGAGTTCCAGGACCTGGGCAGCGGCATGCGCATCGCCATGCGCGACCTGGAGATCCGCGGCGCCGGTTCGCTTATGGGTGCCGAACAGCACGGTAACCTGTCGAGCGTGGGCTTCGACCTGTTTACGCAGATGCTGGGACAGGCCGTGGCCGAGGCGCGCGGCGATGACGATGCCGGCGTGGAGGCGGCGAGCGTGGGCATCAACCTGCCGGCCGATTACTTCTTGTCCGAGGAGTACATGCCGGCGGTGGATCAGCGCGTGCTCGTGTACCGCAAACTTGCGGCGGCCGAGGACCTGGAGAGCATCGATGAGGTGCAGGAGGAGACCGAGGCCGCGCACGGTGAGCTGCCGTTGGCGGGGCTCAACCTGTTCAACCGCGCGCGCATCCGTATCCGCGGCGAGCGCCTGGGACTCGAGAGCGTCACACTCAGTGGCGGCCGCATCACGTTTTTGGGCGTCGACGTGCCCAAGAAGGTGGCTTTTGAACTAAAGACCCGCTATGGCGCGGTGAACTTTCCCAAGAGTCGCAAGCTCTCCGTGCCCTACAAGGCGGGCGCCGGCGCGGGCAGCGGCCTGGGTCGCGGCCTCGATGCCAACGACGGCACCGGCCCGGTGGCGGCTGCGCTCATGCTGCTGCAGCAGCTGGGCGCGAGCGACGATGACTAACGGGTCGACGCTGCAAACGCCCCATTTGGGCAATCTGGTTCCATCGAAAGGAAAGCATGTTCGGGTACATCTATAAGAAAGACGCCGCTGCTATCGCGGTTATCCTTGCCCTCTGCCTGGGCGTGGGCAGTTTCTTCGATTATCAGATTTCGAGCGCGCTGTTCAACATCGGCAGCATGTACGGTCGCTTTGTCGAGGCGGCCGGCGAGCTACCGTTTGAGCTGACGGCGAGCATCGCGGGCGTTATGCTCGTGCGAGCGGTGCGCCCCGATTCCAAGGCAAGCAAGTGGCTCGCCGCGCTGGGCATTCTCATCAACGTGGGCCTGCTCGGCTACGAGATTGTCGGATCGCAGCGTGTCGGCGGCAAACTCATCGCGTTTCAGCTGGTGCTGACGTTTGTGCTGGTCATCGCTGCCAACCTTATCGCCTACCGCCTCACACGCGACACCGATCCCGACGAGCTCACGCGCTGGGCGTTGATGGTGCTTGCCGTGTGGGTCGCTCAGGCCATTATCCTCAACGTGATCGTCAAGCCGCTGTGGTCGCGCCCGCGCATGCGCGTGATCGAGGTCACGCCGGGGCTCAATTTTCAACCGTGGTGGGTAATCGGCAATCCCGATAAGTGGAGCTATATTGCCGCCGGCGTGATCAAGGACGGCTTTAAGTCGTTCGCGAGCGGGCACACCGCGCACGCGGCGATCGGCCTTATGCTCGCCGGGCTTCCCGCGGCGGCCTTTAAGGAAAGGCCGTCGCGCCGCCGCGTGGTCTTTTGGGCTGCCGCTGTGGTTGCGGCGCTCGTCGCTTTTGGCCGCATCGTGATCGGAGCGCACTTTTTGAGTGACGTGAGCTGCGGCTTTGCCCTGGTGCTGGCACTTGAGTGCCTTGCCGCGCGCATTGCCTATCCCAACGGCGTACAATAGCCCCGTTTGAATCATCTGGCCGATACCCGGTAAGAGAGGATTGTCATGCTCGCGTTTAACAACGACTATTCCCACGGCGCCCATCCGGCGGTGCTGCAGGCGCTCGTCGACACCAATATGGAGCCGCAGCCCGGCTACGGCACCGATGCGCACACCGAGCGTGCCAAGCACCTTATTCGCGAGGCCTGTCAGGCCCCCGATGCCGACGTGTTTTTTCTGGTGGGCGGCACGCAGGCCAACGCGACGGTGATCGACATGCTGCTTGCGCCCTACGAGGGCGTCGTTGCTGCTGAGACTGGTCACGTCGCCTGCCACGAGGCGGGCGCCATCGAGTTTGGCGGCCACAAGGTGCTCACCATCCCCGGCTACGAGGGCAAGATGCACGCCGAGGACCTCGAGAACTATATCCAGGTGTTCTACGAAAACGAGAGCTACGAGCACACGGTGTTCCCGGGCGCCGTGTACGTGAGCCTATCGACCGAGTACGGCACGCTGTACTCCAAGGCCGAGCTCGCGGCAATTCATGCGGTGTGCCAGAAGCGCGAGATTCCGCTGTTTGTGGATGGCGCCCGACTGGCCTATGCGCTGGCAGCCGACGAGTGCGACCTCACTCTGCCCGAGCTGGCACAGCTGTGCGACGTGTTCTACATCGGCGGCACCAAGTGCGGCGCTCTGTGCGGCGAGGCCGTGGTGTTTTGCGGCATGCACGCTCCGGCGCATCCCATTCCGCGCATTAAGCAGCACGGTGCGTTGCTGGCCAAGGGCCGCCTGACGGGCGTGCAGTTCGAGGCTCTTTTTACCGATGACCTGTATTATGAGATTGGTCGCCAGGCGATTGAGACCGCTCAGGCGCTGCGTCGCGTGCTGCACGAACGCGGCTACCAGTTCTTCTTGGAGACGCCCACAAACCAGCAGTTTGTGATTCTGCCCAACGAGGACATGGCGCGCATTCGCGAGCATGCCGCGATCGAGTATTGGGAAAAGTACGACGAGACCCACACCGTGGTGCGCTTTTGCACCAGCTGGGCCACGACGCAGGAGGACATCGACGCGCTGGCGGCTGTCCTGTAGCTTGATGTAATGACGAGGGGCCGCCCTACGCCTGGGTTTGGCGCAGGGCGGCCTTTGCTTTTGTGGGGGAGGGGCTGTATGCCCGAGATGTCCGAGCCGACGATTCGCCTGGCGACGCCCGATGATGCGCCGGCGCTGCTTGCCATCTATGAGCCGTATGTACGCGAGACGGCGATAACCTGCGAATACGAGGTGCCGAGCGTTGAGGAGTTCGCCGGGCGCATCGAGCGTACACTCAAGCGCTATCCGTATCTGGTGATGGAGTTGGACGGGCGTCCAGTGGGCTATGCCTATGTGAGCGCGCTTAACAGCCGCGAGGCCTATGACTGGTCGGTCGAGACGTCGATCTATCTGGCGCGCGACGTGCGCCACGGCGGGCTGGGCCGCAGGCTGCACGACGCGCTCAAGCAATGCTTGGTCGCGATGGGCATCACCAGCATGTGCGCGCTCATCGCCGTGCCGCACGATAAGGACGACGAGTATCTGACGCACAACAGCCAGGATTTCCATGCCCATATGGGATATCGCCTGGTGGGCGCCTTCGATCGCTGCGCCCAAAAGTTCGGTCGCTGGTACGACATGTGCTGGATGGAGCTGGTCCTGGCCGAGCGCACGCCCAACCAACCCAAACCAACCTGGTTTCCCGCACTTGTCGTCCAAGGTTTCAAACCTACCATATAGGGACAGGTTTTTGGCTGTCTTGCGGTATCAAATCGCCGCAAGAAGTGCAGCGTTCGTACGCTATTTTGACCTGAATCGTCCCTTCGGGACGCCTTGCGAGCTAAGTGAGTAGACTTTTTGGCGCAAAGCGAGCACAAAGCGTATCTGTTTTAGTAAAACCGCAGGTCACGGAGGCGGCTGTTTTGGGTGTGCTCGGCAGGTCGCGAAAAGTCTACTCACTTAGGTTTACGGTGCTGGATATTCTGAGCAGGAACAGTTGAGCTTGGACGGCGCGTATTGCCAGGCGATGCCGGCACTTGCGCCATGCTGGCTTGAGATTTAATAAAAACCGCAGGTAAAACGTTTATTAGGTACATTTTGCCTCGTTTGGTGCGCTAGCCGATGGGCTCGGTGTATTTGGCGCGGTCGGTGCGTTGGATACGCTTGGAGACATGGAGCGGGCGGCCGTCGGTGTCGTAGACGTAGTCGGTGATCAAGATCAACGCCTGCCCACGCTCAACGTTGAGCAAAAACGCCTCGTTTTGTGAGGCATAGCACACCTCAAAGGTCTTATGTCCCTGTGCCGGCGCGCGATGGAATTCTTGGCGCAGCGTGGCGTAGAGCGAACCGTTGATATCGCGATCGATGAGTGCCTCAAAGCTCGGCGGTAGATAGGTGGTTTCCAGGCACAGTGGCGCATCGTCCAGATAACGCAGGCGGACAAGTTTGACGAGCTTGCTGCCCACGGCGGCATCGAAGAACTTGGCCACGTTGCCCGTTGCCTTGGCAAAGCCCGAGTCCACCGTGCGCGTGGTGGGCTTCATGCCCTGGCCCTGGACCTGTGCCGTGTAGCTCGAAAACACCAGGTTGTTCTCGTGGAGCGCTGGCGTTTCGGCCACAAAGGCGCCGCGCCCGCGCTCGGTACGAATCAGGCCCTCGTCAACTAACACCTTAAGCGCGTGGCGCACGGTGCTGCGCGAAAGCCCCGATTCGTCCATGAGTTCCATCTCGGACGGCAGCTTGTCTCCGCGTGCGTAGATGCCGGCGGCGATGCGGTCACGCAGCGTACCCGCCAGACGCTCGTATTGGGCCAAGTTCTTTTTCGACGAAGTGCTCATGCGAACAATCTGTATCTAACCTGTATGCTTACTGAACCAAGCATGTATCCAACATGACAACAAAACCGCTGATAATGGATTGCCGAAAACTTTACCAGCAAAATATCTAAGACAAATATAGCATACAACTAGTCGACATAACCAAAACATGTATGTAACTTGTATGCCATCAAGAGCATCAAACGAGAAGAAAGGCTGATGCACGATGACTACTCAGGAACAGGTTAAGGACGTCGTCTCTCAGGTTTTGGCTGACAAGGCAGACAAGGGCGGCATCAAGCGCGTCGTGTGGATTGGCGCCGGCGGATCCAACGGCGGCAACTATCCTGCCCAGTACTTTATGGAGCACGAGGCCACGCAGGTCGTGAGCTCCAGCTACACCAGCAACGAGTTCGTGCACGCCACCCCGGCCTACGTCAACGAGAACACCCTGGCCGTCGTCGTGTCCATGCGCGGCACCAAGGAGACCATCGTCGCCGCCCAGGTCGCCAAGGACCACGGCGCCAGCACCATCGCCATCTATGTTGACGAGTCTGGCCTCACCGAAGTCTGCGACTACAAGATCCAGTACGACAGCCTTGCCATCGACGAGTCCTGCATGGGCCGCACCAACTCCGCCGTCGTGACCATGATCGCCATGGAGCTCACGCAGCAGATCGAGGGCTATGCCGAGTACGAGACCGCTATGGCCGCCTTCGACCTGGTCGATCCCATCTATCGCAAGGCCGTCGAGTACACCCGTCCGCTCGCAGCCAAGTGGGCCGAGCAGAACGCCGACAAGCCCTGCATCAACGTTATGGCTCAGGGCCCGCTCTTTGGTGCCGCCTACGTCTTTAGCATCTGCAACGTGCAGGAGATGCTGCAGATCGACTCCTGCACCATCAACACCTGCGACTTCTTCCACGGCCCCTTCGAGATCCTGGACAAGCGCACCTCGCTGTTCCAGCTCATCAGCGTCGGCCGCAGCCGCTGCAACGACGAGCGCGGCATCCGTTTCGTCAACCAGCACGGTGGCGATCGCGTCTATCAGCTCGACGCCAAGGAGCTTGGCCTCAACGACATCAAGGACAGCGTGAGCGAATACTTCAACCACCTGATCTTTGCCCCGATCCTCAACAACGTCTACATGCGTGCGCTCTCCGCCGTCACCCACAAGGATTACATGACGCGCCGTTACATGTGGAAGCTGGATTACTAAGGGATAGAGCGGCCTAACAGCCCAATACCCCTCATGAGTTGCGGTGGAATAGTTCCTGTTTGGGAGCGTGAAGCCTCTGTTTGAGAACTATTTCACCGCAACTGCTAGAGCGGCACTTGGGGACGTTCCCTTTCTGCCGGCACCTGCGACACTCCTTGTTTCAAGAGATTTCCCGTTCGCCGATTTGTGTCTTGAAAAATGTATATAACGACTATAACGTAGTATGAAACATATTGGAAACAATACCGAGGAGGCTGCGTTGAAGAGGAGCAATCTGGGCTATGTGCTGGTGCTGATCGCCGCGCTTATGTGGGGCAGCATCGGAATCTTTGTAAACGGCATCTCGGCCATGGGCGTTACATCTCAGAGCATGGCGGCCTTTCGCCTGTTGTCGGGTGCCGTCTTAATGGCTCCGGTCTTGGCATTCATGGGTTGCCAGGGAGGTGCTCGTGAGGGAAAGGCATCGGGTCCCCTGGCACTGTTCAAGGCAAGTCCTAAAGAGCTTGTTCCTTGTGCGCTTCTTGGCATTATCGGCCTCGCCACCGCTAACACGCTTTATTACGAGTGCATGGGCGAGGTGGGCATGTCCACGGCCTCGGTGCTGCTCTACACCTCGCCGGTGTTTGGCGTCATGCTCGGCCGCGTACTTTATCGCGAGGATGTGACTCCCAACAAGCTCGTTGCCATCGCTTTTAACATCGGTGGCTGTGTACTTGCAGTGACCGATGGCGACCTTTCCGGTTTTCATTTTTCGGTTTGGGGCGTCACGTCGGGCGTGATTGCGGGCTTTTGTGGCGCGTCGCTCGCGGTGTTTAGCCGGATCGCAACCAAGACGGTCCACCCGCTGGCTGTCACGTTTTGGGGCCTTGTTTTTGGCGGTGCGGTTATGGCGGCTATCGCGGCTCCGTGGCCAGATGTCGCCGCGGCAATGTCGCCACAGCTGCTGCTGCTGTTCCTTGGCTTTGGACTCATCCCCACAGCCGTGGCCTATGTCTTATATATGCAGGGTCTGTCCATGGGGCTCGAGACGTCGAAAGTTCCCGTCGTAATGTCATTCGAGACAGTCGTCACCGTACTGCTGGGCATTGGTGTCTACGCCGAGCCCGCCGGCGCGATCAAAGTTCTGGGCATCGTTTTGGTGCTCGCGTCCATCGTGATTATGAACACCGACTTTTCCAAGCTGCGCAACAGTGTGTTTGTCGGTCATGTCGTTGAGAGCATGACCTTTAAGCCCAACGCGTGGTGGACGGAGAAATCGCAGGACATGGATCTCTTCCGCGAGCGCACCGGCATCGCGCTGGAGCCCACCGTGCAGGAAAGCCCCTGGTACTTCGTGCGATAGGGGATTGCGCACAGGGTCCGACTTGGGGTTATCCCGCCAGTGCCGGCCTGCCCAGCCCCAACGTTTCAAGTACGTTAAACCCGTCAACGGTCGATTTTCACCCGCGAACGGTCTTTATACTAATTAGCAATATCCGCAACGTATAAGACGTTATAATGACCATAACGAAAAGGAGGAGGCAAGATGAATCAGATCATTCTCGCATCTCATGGCGGCCTGGCCGCAGGCGCCAAAGACACGCTCGAGATGGTTCTCGGCGACGTGTCGAACGTCCACGTCGTGTCGCTTGCTCGTGACGACAAGGAGCCCATCACCAACAAGGTGGACGCCATGATCGCCACGTTCAACGCGGACGACACCGTCTATGTGCTGACCGATATGCTCGGCAGCTCGGTCAACAACAGCATGGTCGAGCTTTCCCGCAACGGTGCGGCATTCACGGTGATCAGCGGTTTCAACATTCCGCTGGCACTGACGCTCGCTATGAGCCCCGCCCCCGTCAAGGGTGCCGAGCTCGCGGCCCTCATCAACGAGGCCCGCACCGGTCTGACCAACCCCAACGCACCGGTCGAGGCTGCCGCGGCTCCCGCCAAGAAGGCTAAGGCGCCCCGTCACAGCTCCGGTCCCGCCAAGATCGTCCTCGCACGTCTTGACTACCGTCTGCTGCACGGTCAGGTCGTCTTTACCTGGACCACCAAGGTTCAGGCCGAGCGCATCATCGTCGTCGACAACGCTGCCGCCAACGATGACATCAAGAAGGGCGCTCTTAAGCTGGCCAAGCCCCAGGGCGTGCGCCTGAACGTCTTCACCGTCGAGCGTGCCCTCGCCAAGATGGACAAGCTTAACACCCTCGGTGAGCGCGTCATGTTCGTCTTTGGCAACACGGCCGAGATGCTGCAGTTCTGTCAGGGCTACAAGCTCGACGCCATCAACCTGGGCGCCACCGCCAACCACGACGGTGCCGATCAGGTCGGCGGCAAGGACAGCTCCGTCTTCTTCGACGCCACCCAGAAGGCCGACGTCAACCAGCTGCTCGACATGGGCATCAAGCTCTACGTCCAGCAGACCCCCACGTATCAGAGCGTCGACATCGACGCCAAGCTGTAATCAACCAGGCATTTGCCTGACTGAAAGGAGAAGGGTATGAATACGTTCATCAGTGCGGTGCTCGTCGGCCTCGTCGGCGTGTTCTGCATGTGGGACTCCCGCCTGCTCGGTCGTCTTAACTTCGAGCAGCCCCTCGTTGGCTCTACGCTCGTCGGTCTGCTGCTGGGCGATGTGCCCACCGGCCTTGCCGTCGGTGCCGCCGTCGAACTCGTGTCCATGGGCCTGGTGCAGGTCGGTGCCGCCGTTCCGCCCGATATGGTCCTGGGCGGCATCGTGGCCGCTGCCTTCGCGTGCCTGACCGATGCTTCCGCCGAGACCGCCATGACGATCGCCATCCCGGTCGCCGTCCTGGGTCAGCTCCTCGGCATCGTGTTCCGTTCCATCATCGCCGCCCTCACCCATGTGGCAGATAGCGCGATCGATAACGGAAAGTTCAAGACCGCCTACCGTATGCACATCTGCGCTGGCTCCGGTCTGTACGCCGTCATGTACTTCCTGCCGATCTTCCTGGCCGTCTTTGTCGGTACCGACCTGGTCCAGGCCATCGTCAACATGGTTCCCGAGTGGCTGTCCACTGGTCTGAACGTTTCGACCAAGATCATGACCGCCTACGGCTTGGCCCTGCTGCTCACCATGATGATCAAGAAGGGTATGACCCCGTTCCTGTTCATCGGTTTCCTGCTCGCCGCCTACCTCAACCTGTCCGTCATCGCGGTCGCTCTGATCGGTGTGTGCCTGGCTATCGTCTTCATGGGCTTCAAGTTCAACGGTTCCCATGCTGCTGCCGGTGTCGATTCCGACTATGATCCGCTCGAAGACGACGAAGACTAAGGAGGAACACACTATGGCAACCGCAACCAAGGACGTGTCCCTGAACAAGAAGGTCAGCCAGTTCTTCTGGCGCTCCTGGGCCATCCAGGCCTCTTGGAACTACGAGCGTCAGATGAACATGGGCTTCCTCTACGGCATGGTCCCCACGCTCGACCGCCTCTACCCCGACGAGTCTGACCCCAAGCAGCTCGCTGCTAAGAAAGAGGCTTACCACCGTCACATGGCGTTCTACAACTGCACCCCGCAGACGAGCGCTTTTGTCCTAGGCCTCGCCGCCTCCATGGAGGAGGAGTACGCCAAGGATCCCGAGAACTTCGATCCCGATTCGATTAACGCGGTCAAGACCTCCCTCATGGGCCCGCTTTCCGGCATCGGTGACTCTTTCTTCCAGGGCACCATCCGCGTTATCGCCTTTGGCCTGGGCGTTCAGCTGGCTCAGCAGGGCTCCATCATGGGTCCGATCCTGGCCATGCTCATCTCCATCGTGCCCTCCGTGCTGATCACGTGGTTCGCTGCCAAGATCGGCTACCAGGGCGGCCACGAGTACCTGAGCAAGCTCCAGGGTGGCGACCTCATGGAGAAGCTCATGTATGTCTGCGGCATCGTGGGTCTTATGTCCGTGGGCGGCATGATCGCTACGCTGATCGGCGCCACCACCCCGCTGCAGTTCGCTGAGGGCACCGTCGTTATCCAGGACATCCTGGACGGCATGATGCCCCAGATGATCTCCCTCGGCCTCACCGGCCTTATGTACTGGCTCATCAAGAAGAACGTCAACACCGGTTGGCTTCTCGTGATCGCCATTGTGGGCGGCATCGCCCTCTCCGCGGCCGGCATCCTGGCCTAGTCGCGACCCAGCGCTTTCCCCCGGGGGCCTGCCTGGCATCCCATACCCCAGGCAGGCTTCCATCCCTAATGTGACAAAGGGACAGTCCCTTTGTCACATCCTCAACGGGCCGGCGACTCGGCTCATATCACGGTAACCCTGCGAGCGTCCGGCAATGTGGCGCCGCAAAAAATCGAAAGGAATGTGTCAGATGTACGAGATCGACCTTAACCTCCCTAAGCAGATCGTCGCTGACGTCCTGTCCAACCACGAGATTCACAGCGTTGCCTTCGTCGGCTGCGGCGCTTCCATGTCCGACCTTTACCCCGCCAAGTACTTCCTGGCCAACAACACGGACAAGCTGAACGTTCAGATCTTCACCGCTAACGAGTTCAACTACGACACGCCTTCCTGGGTCAACGAGCACACCTTCGTGATCACCTGCTCCCTCGGTGGCTCCACGCCCGAGACCGTCGAGGCCAACAAGACCGCCAAGAAGCACAACTGCCCGGTCGTCTCCCTCACCAACAAGGCTGGCTCCGCTCTGACCGTCGATGCCGACCACGTCATCGTTCACGGCTTCCACGCCAACTACGCTGCCAAGTGCGAGAAGCCCGGCTATGCCATCGCTCTTGCTCTCGAGATCCTTCAGCAGACTGAGGGCTATGACCACTACGAGGACATGATCACCGGCCTCACCAACGTCTTCGATCTCTGCGAGAACGCCGCTCAGCACTGCAAGAAGCTCGCCAAGAAGTTCGCCGAGGACTTCAAGGACGACAAGATGATCTACTTCATGGCTTCCGGTGCCTCCGAGAAGATGGCTTATTCTCACGCCGCCTTCCTGTTCACCGAGATGCAGTGGATCGACGCAGCCGCCTACAACACCGGCGAGTACTTCCACGGCCCGTTCGAGGTTTCCACCGAGGGTAAGCCCTACGTCTTCTTCATGTCCGATGGCGCCACCCGTCCGATGGACGCCCGCGCCCTCACCTTCCTTGAGCGCATGGGCGCCAAGGTCGCTCTGATCGACTCCAAGGACTACGGCCTGGCTGACGCCGTGCCCGCGAGCGTCGTCACCTACTTCAACCCGCTGCTGCACCTCGCCGTTATGCGCGAGTACGGCAACCAGATCGCCGAGGCCCGTCAGCACCCGCTGACCATGCGTCGCTACATGTGGAAGCTTTCCTACTAATCACAAGTAAGTAGACCTTACGGGTTGATTGAGAGGGGATGGGGTTTGCGCCCCGTCCCCTTTTTTGCTCTGGGGAGGGTGCGTCTGTCGCTCCATAAAACCCCAGATAAAACCTACCAAAATAAACCTGTCCCTTTTTGGCAGGTGGGAGGAGATGCGTATGATCAAGGCAGTGCTGTTTGACATGGACGGCGTGCTGGTCGATACCGAGTGGTTCTACAACCGCCGTCGCGTGGCGTTTATGGAAGAGAAGGGGTTCCACTTTGACGAGATCCCCGATCTTTCGGGGTCTAACGAGCCTGCCATTTGGAAGTCGCTGGTGCCCGACGATATTGAGCTGCGCGAGCGCCTGCGCGTGGAGTACAAGCAAGTCTACAGCCCGGACCACCCCGTTCCGTATGCCGAGCTGCTCAACGAGCAGACGGAGCCGGTGATGCGTGAGCTGCGCGAGCGCGGCGTGAAGTGCGCCATCGCGAGCTCGTCCTATCGCGAGTTGATCGACGAGCTGGTGGAGATTGCCGGCATCGCCGGCGTGCTGGACTACACCATCAGCGGCCACGAGTGCAGCGCGTTTAAGCCCGACCCCGAGATCTACCTGCGTGCCATGGAGGCACTGGGGGTGGAGCCTGCCGAGTGCCTGGTTATCGAGGACTCGCCGTTGGGTATCGAGGCCGGCAAGCGCTCCGGCGCCCGAGTCCTGGCGCTGCGTCCGCACGAGGGCGTCAACCTGGACCAGTCTGCCGCCGACGTTGCCATCGACAATCTGGCCGACATTTTGGCCGCTCTGTAACGTCAATTCACCGCAAGAAGCACTGGTTCACGCGTCATTTGCGGTGGACTGGCTCAATTTGGTTTCGATTTTGATCCGCTTGACTTCGATTCGGGCTAAGTGAGTAGGCTTTTTGGCGCAGGCCGAGCACAAAGCGTATCTGCCTTAGCAAAACCGCAGGTCGCAGAGGTGGCTATTTTTGGGTGTGCTCGGCAGATCGCAAAAAGTCTACTCACTTAGATTTTTGCCCTTTGGTCGTAGGAGTTGCTGGTCCCGTTTTGGTTGTCGAGAGAGGGTGAATTGAGGCGCCCTCTGTCGCTCCATGTTACAATCGCCGACATGCCCCACAACTACATCTGCCTTCGAAGGGAGCCTACGTGGCGAACGCCATCGACCAGCTCGCGGACCGCGTGCTCGTGCTCGGCCGCCTCACCATCGTCCGCCGCGCCATCACCGCCGTGGCGGTCACAATTTCCGCCGTTCTCCAGACATTCCTGATCCAGGCGTTCATTCAACCCGCCGACCTGCTTCCGAGCGGCCTCACCGGCGTCGCGGTCCTGCTCGATCGTGTTACCTCGCTGGGCGGCGTTCACATCGACATCTCGCTCGGCATGCTCGCGCTCAACATCCCCGTGGCGCTCCTGTGCTGGAGCGGCATTAGCAAGCGCTTCGTCATCTTCTCGATGATGCAGGTCATGCTCTCGTCGCTGTTCCTCAACATCTTTCATTTCGCCCCGTTTTTGGGCGACAAGATCATGCTCATCATTTTTGGCGGAGTGGTCTCGGGTCTGGGCGCTGCCATCGCGCTTAAGTCCGGCGCATCTACCGGCGGCACCGACTTTATCGCGCTGTGGGTTTCCAACCACACAGGCAAGACCATCTGGGGCGTCATTTTTGGTTTCAACTGCTTTATCCTGGCGATCTTTGGCTTTATGTTTGGCTGGGACAAGGCGGCATATTCCATCGTGTTCCAGTTTATTTCGACCAAGACCATCGACAGTTTCTATCGTCGCTACGATCGCGTGACGCTGCAGATCACGACGCGTAAGGCAGACGAGGTCATGACTGCCTACGTAAACCATTTTCAGCACGGCATTAGCTGCGCCGAGGTCGTCGGCGGATACAGCCGTGAAAAGATGTACTTGCTGCACACCGTTGTCTCGACCTACGAGAGCCAAGACATTATCAAACTGGTGTGTGACGTTGATTCCGGCGCCGTGATCAACGTGTTCCACACGCTCAACTTTGTGGGCGGCTGGTGGGGCGGTCATGTCGACGAGCCCATGCCCACGGCCGTTCCCGATCCCGACAAGCCCGCACGCATGGCCAGCAGGCAGGCGCGCCTCAGCGAGCAGGACAGTCTGCAACAGGACGACGGCAAGTAAGGTTTTGCTGTATGTGGTGTATCGTTTTATCCAACTGAGGTAACATATAAAAAGACGTTATATACGTATTAGTTATTTTGATATTTCGATAAGAGTGATTAGATATGCCTGCGCCCAAAAATGCACCGCTTTACCAGCAGATTTATGACGAAATCAAGGATGCGATCGAGAAAGGTGTTTATGCACCCAAGGAGCGTATTCCGTCCGAGCTTGAACTAGCCGAGCAGTACGAGGTGAGCCGTATTACGGTGCGCCGCGCTGTCGAGGAGCTGTGCTCCGATGGTTACCTGGTTAAGCAGCAGGGCCGCGGCACCTTTGTCTCCACGCCGCACATCAACCGCCAGTTTCACGCCTCGACGCTGCAGACGTTTACCGCGCTGTGTGCCGGCAACGGCATGAAGGCCGGTGCGCACGTGATCGATCGCCAGATCGTTCCGGCGCGCCAAAACGAGATGGAGTTCTTTGGCCTGCAGAAGGATGCGCTGCTGCTGCATATCAAGCGCGTGCGTACGGCCGACGGCGAGCCCATCTTTGAGGAGAACATCTTTGTGCCGTTTGACGCCTACCGTGAGCTGTTGACGGCCGATCTTGAGAACAAGTCGATTTTTGCCGAGGTCGAGCGTGTTGGCGGAACGCCGATTGTCTCGGTTGGCTACCGTACGGTCGAGGCCGTTCGAGCTAACGCCGAGCAGGCGGCCGAGCTGGGCATTGCTCCGCACGATCCGCTGCTCAACCTGCGTGCCGGCTTTACCGGTCCCGATGACGAGCCGGTTTTGATGGGTAAGCAGTACTACGTGGGATCGCGCTACGTTATGGTCATGTAAGTTACGCGGTTTTACCAAACCGCGTAACGGCTCGACGCTGCAAACGCCCCTAAGCGGCAATCTGACGTTCAATCGTCGGTCGCGTACCCAAAGTACGCTTCCCTCCTCTTTCACGTCACCTTGCTCGCTTAGGGGCGTTTTCGCTGACTTATGCTCAACCAGCGACGTTTGCGTGCTTGTCAAGAGATTAGCCGTTGGGAAAGTGTCCAAAAATCCCACGCTCGTTCCTTTTGGATTGCGTTGCCCGTGGCCGACAGCCGTGCGGCACCGGTCCGCGTGGCGGCGTATAATCGGCGGCAGATGACTTGGACGTTAGGAAACCATGACCGATAGCATGCAGCAGATGGCGCTCGACACGCTCGGCGCCTATTTTGGCTACACCTCGTTTCGCCCGGGACAGGACCGCATGGTCGATGCGATCCTTGCCGGTCGCGATGCGCTGGGTGTTATGCCCACGGGTGCCGGCAAGTCCATTTGCTACCAGGTGCCCGCGCTCATGCTGCCCGGCATCACCTTTGTGGTGAGTCCGCTGCTGTCGCTTATGGAGGACCAGACCCGTGCGTTGCTCGCGGCGGGTGCGCGACCCAGCTATCTCAACTCCAGCCTTACTCCGGCCCAGCAAAACACCGTGCTCAAGCGGGCGCGCGAGGGCCGCTACCAGCTTATGTACGTGGCGCCCGAGCGCTTGCTCGAGCCGCGTTTTTTGGCCTTTGCGCAGGAGGCTGCGGGTTCCGCCGGCATTGGCGTGCCGCTCGTGGCCATTGACGAGGCCCACTGCGTAAGCCAATGGGGTCAGGATTTCCGCCCCGCCTATCTGCAGATTCGTGAGTTCATCGATTCCCTGCCGCAGCGCCCCATCGTGGCGGCGTTTACCGCCACGGCGACCGAACGCGTGCGTGCGGATATTCAGCAGATGCTCGGCCTGCAAAACCCTGCGACGGTGGTGACGGGCTTCGATCGCAAGAATCTCTACTTTGGTTGCGAGGAGATGGGCGACAAGGCCAAGACTGCCTGGGTGCGCGACTATGTGATCGCGCATTCGAGCGAGAGCGGTATCGTGTATTGCTCGACCCGCAAGACGGTCGATGCGCTGGCGGGCGAGCTTGCCGAGGCGCTGGGCCCCAGCGGCATTCGCGTTGGCCGCTACCATGCCGGCATGGGCAACGACGCCCGTCGCCAAAGCCAGCGCGCCTTTATCGACGACGATATCCAGGTGATGGTTGCCACCAACGCCTTTGGCATGGGCATCGACAAGCCCAACGTGCGCTACGTGATCCACAACAACGTGCCCGAGAGCATCGAAGCCTACTACCAGGAGGCGGGCCGCGCCGGCCGCGATGGCGACCCGGCCAGCTGCTACTTGCTGTGGAACGGCAACGATTTTCGCATGCGCCGCTTTCTGATCGACCGCGGCGATGCTGCCGATGAGGCGCTCGACGACGAGCAGCGCGCGTGGGCGCTCCAGAATCGATATCGTCTGCTCAGCCAGATGGAGGGCTACTGCAATACCACCGGCTGCCTGCGCGAATACATGCTGCGCTACTTTGGCGACGAGGCCGCGGCCGAGCATGCTGCCGCGGCTGGTGCGGGCGCCACCGCCACGGATGACGCCGAGGGTTGCGGCAACTGCAGCAACTGCCTCACACAGTTCGAGGTCGAGGACGTCACCGACATGGCCCGCGCCGCCGTGCAATATGTGGCCACGCGCCCCATGCGCTTTGGCAAGTCGCTGATCGCCGACGTGCTTCACGGCGGCAACACCGAGCGCATTCGCCAGATGCATCTGGACGAGGATCGCGGCTACGGTGAGCTGTCGAGCGAATCGGTCGGGCGCATCAAGGACATCATCGGCCAGCTGTGCGGGCGGGGCTACCTGGCCACCTCGCAGGGCCAGTATCCGGTCGTGGGTCTGGGCCCGCGTGCCGGCGAGGTCGAGGACGAGACGTTCGCCTTTACCGTTAAGCGTCGCGCGTCCAAGCGCAAGGCCTCGGCCCGTGCCCGCCGTGCGGTGGATTTGCTGCGCGAGGAGGCCGAGCTGGATCAGCGACCGCGCGTGGGCGACGACGCCGAGCTGTTTGAGCGCCTACGGGCACTCCGCAAGGAGATCTCGACCGAGCTGGAGATGGCACCGTACATGGTCTTCTCTGACAAGGCCCTGCGCGGCCTGTGCCGTCTACGTCCTCAGACGCGCGACGAGCTTATCCAGGTCAACGGCATCGGCGAGAAAAAGGCCGACGCCTTTGGCGAGCAGTTTATGGCGGCGATAGAAGAGTTTGAATCCGAGCATGCACGGGATGGAGCGTAACGATGGCGACCGATAACAAGACCGACCGTACTGACGTGCCCGCCGTGCCGCTATACCAGCAGGTCATGGACGACCTAAAGGGCGAGATCGCACGCGGCGTGTACGCGGCCGGCTCGCGCATTCCTTCCGAGATGGAGCTCGCGAAGTCTTACGGCGTGGGGCGCATCACCGTGCGCCGTGCCATCGAGGAGCTGTCGCGCGCGGGCTACCTCAACCGCCAGCAGGGGAGGGGCACCTTTGTGTGCGCTCCCAAGCTCAAACGCAAGATTCGCCAGAAGGGCGACGTCCAGAGTTTCACCGAGGGTTGTGCCGCCAACGACATGGTGGCCGGAGCGCGCCTGGTGTCGCGCACGGTGGTTGCGGCGACGCGTGAGGACGCGGCATTTTTTGGCGTGGAGCCCGGCTGCGAGCTCATCGTGGTCGAGCGCGTGCGCACGGCAGATGGCGTGCCCGTCATGCTCGAGAACAACGCCTTTGTGCTTGCCGACCATCCCTACCTGCAGACGTTGGCCGATGAGGACCTCACCGATAACTCAATCTTTGCGCTCGTTGCCGAGCATTCGGGCCGCGCGCCGCTCAAGTCCGACCCCTGCACCGTGGAGATTGCGCTTGCCGATGCTCAGGCGGCCCCGCTGCTGGAGGTGCCGGTCGGCGAGCCGCTCTTCTATATGGAGGCATACTTTACCGATGAGGACGAGCGGCCCCTGCTGCTCGGTCGTCAAAAGATCGTGGGCTCGCGCTACGTGTTCGACATCTAACGTCCATAGATAGAACAACATAGAACAAATTTGCCGAGATGACTTCACGGGCGTTATTACACGTGTTATAAATAGGACAACATAGAACGACCGCAGGTACGAGCTGCCGTCGTTCAAAGCCGCCACACAAGGAGGAGCGTCACCGTGAACGCACACGATCTGATTCAGGAAATTATCGAGCGCAAGGGTAAGATCGAGAACGTCTTTTGGATCGCCTGCGGCGGTTCGATGATCGACCTGATGCCGGCTAACGAGCTGCTCAAGCGCGAGGCCACCACGTTTGCCTCGACGGTCTACACGGCACGCGAGTTTTGCCTGATGGCGCCCAAGAGCCTGGGGCCGAAGTCGCTCGTCGTCGCCTGCAGCCACAGCGGCAATACGCAGGAGGTTGTCGATGCCTGCGAGATGGCGCTCGCCGCCGGCGCCGAGGTCGTGACTATGACCGACTACGCGGGCTCCAAGATCGACAACGGCAAGTGGACCACCTGGGTCTATCCGTGGGGCAAGGGCGAGTCGCAGGCCGAGGTCCCGCAGGGCATTGGCGTGCTAATGGCTGCCGAGCTGCTCGACCAGCAGGAGGGCTACGAGGCGCTCGCCGACATGTATGCCGGCCTTAAGCAGATGGACGCGCTGCTGCCCGCCGCCCGCGAGAAAGTCAACGCCGAGCTGGGCGATCGCTTTGCCGAGCTCTGCCAGCAGCACAAGTTCTTCTATATCCTGGGCTCCGGCCCCAACTTTAGCCAGACCTATGCCATGGCCATCTGCTCGCTCATGGAGATGCAGTGGCAGCACTGCTGCTATATTCACTCCGGCGAGTACTTCCACGGTCCCTTCGAGGCCACCGAGCCCGGCGTGTTCTACTTTGTGCAGCTCGGATCGGGCGAGTGTCGCCCCATGGAGGAGCGCGCGCTGGCGTTCCTCAACACGCACACCGACACGATCATGGTGCTCGACGCACTCGAGTACGGCGTGGGCGACGTGCCTGCCAGCGTGCGTTCGTACCTGGAGCCAATCTTCTTCTACGCGATGAGCTGCGAGCTGCGCGCAGCCCGCGGTAAGGTGTTCGACCACAGCCCCGAGATTCGTCGCTACATGGGCATCGAGCAGTACTAAGTAACGGGAAAACCATTCACCTTCGATTCGCAAGGGCGCTGCGTGAGTCAAAAAAGTGGGCCGCGCCGGGGATTTCCGGCGCGGCCCGCTTAGTATCGCGCTTAGATTCGCAAGGTTGCGGTAGCCAGCGGCCTACTTTGCGTCGTAGGCCTCGGTGTCCCACCAGTCGAGCTGGGCGATGTTGTCGCGGATGTGCTGGCAGCTCTTGTGGAAGCCCTCGAGCTCGTACTCGGACAGGTCCAGCGTGTAGACCTCCTCGACGCCCTCGGCGCCGATCACGCACGGCAGGGACGTGAAGATGCCCTCCTCGCCATACTGGCCGGTCATGAGCGTGGAGGCGGAAAGCACGGCGTGCTCGTTGTGCAGAACGGCAGCGCAGACGCGCGCGGCGGAGTTGGCGACGGCGTACTCGGTGCACTGTTTGCCCTGGTAGGTTACGTAGCCGCCCTTGCGCGCGAGCTCCTCGACCTCCATGTGGTCAAAGGCGTACTTGTCGGGGTTCTCGGCCTGAAGCTCGTTGAGGCTCTTGCCGGCGATGGTCGCGGCCTTAAAGGCGGCCAGTTGGCTAAAGCCATGCTCGCCAATCATGTAGGCGTCGATGGACTTGGGGCTCACGCCGACCTTCTTGGAGATCTCGGTGCGCAGGCGGGCGGAGTCCAGGCCGCAGCCCGAGCCGATGATCTTCTTGGGATCGTAGCCGGTCAGGTGCCACAGCTCGGTGCACACGACGTCGCAGGGGTTGGAGATGCTCACGAAGATGCCGTCAAAGCCGGCGTCGACGATGCGCTTGGCAAAGGTGCGGGCGGCGTCGGTGGTAAAGAACAGCTCGCCGTCGCGGTTGCTGGCGGCCAGCGCGACCTTGCCGGCGGCGTTGACGATGACGTCGCAGCAGGCCAGCTCCTCGTAGTGGTCGTAGCAGTTGACGATCTTGGTGTTGTACGGGACAAACGAAAGGGAGTCGCGCAGGTCCTGGACCTCGGACGTCACCTTGGCCTCGTTGATATCGCATAGGTACAGCTCATCGGCAATGCCCTGCATGAGCA
Source organism: uncultured Collinsella sp. (assembly GCA_958433005.1). Classification (GTDB taxonomy): domain Bacteria; phylum Actinomycetota; class Coriobacteriia; order Coriobacteriales; family Coriobacteriaceae; genus Collinsella. The sequence goes on from CAUAWV010000003.1 coordinate 28,398, forward strand.
GGCTGTTGGCGACATGTGCTCCTACGTGGCCCTGGCCGACCACCCCGATCTTACGCGTCTGGTACATATATGTATCCTTTCGGCCGAGTTTTTCGCGTCGAACCATTGTAGCGTCCTGTTGCCACTTTGCTAGGCTAAAGCGCCACAGATTTTGGGACATGCCGTAATCTCTACTTTTGGAGTGATTTGGGCCGCTGACGGCATCGCTGGGCGATGTGCTCGCGCGGATGGGGCCGGTCGTTGTACCATAGCTGCAACTGACTCGTAAGGAGCATCCATGCCCATTCGCATCCCCGACGCCCTCCCTGCCGCCGCGCAGCTCGAGAGCGAGAACATCTTTGTCATGACCGAGTACCGCGCGCTGCACCAGGACATCCGTCCGCTGCGCGTGCTCATCCTCAACCTCATGCCCACCAAGATCGCCACCGAGACGCAGATCATGCGCAAGCTCTCCAACACGCCGCTGCAGGTGGAGGTGGACCTGCTGCGCACCAAAACGCACGAGGCCACGCACGTGAGCGCCGGCCACCTGGAGACGTTCTACCGCACGTTCGACGACATCCGCGACATCCACTACGACGGCCTGATTATCACGGGCGCGCCCGTGGAGCAGATGCCGTTCGAGGAGGTCGACTACTGGCCCGAGCTCTGCCAGATCATGGATTGGTCCACCACGCACGTGCACTCTACGCTGCACATTTGTTGGGGCGCGCAGGCCGGTCTGTACCATCATTACGGTATCCAGAAGTACGATCTGCCGGCAAAGGCGAGCGGCGTGTTCGAGCATTATCTGGTGAAGCCGCAAAGCCCGCTGGTCCGCGGCTTTGACGACCGTTTCTATGCCGTGCATTCGCGCAACACCGATGTGCGCCGCGAGGACGTGGAGGCCGAGCCGCAGCTTGAGGTCGTGGCCGTGTCCGACGAGGTGGGCCTGTATATTGTCAAGTCGACCGACAGCCGCCGCTTCTTTGTCTTTGGCCACCCCGAGTACGATACCGACACGTTGCGCCTGGAGTACGAGCGCGACGTGAAGCGCGGTCTCAACCCCCAGGTGCCGGCGCATTACTTCCCGAACGACGACCCCACCGCCGAGCCGCGCAACGTCTGGCGCAGCCAGGCTCAGCTGCTCTACACCAACTGGCTCAACTACTACGTCTACCAGACCACGCCCTACGACCTGGCTCGCGCCGGCGAGGAGCACTAGGCCTGTTGGGAGGTGCGCCGGCGGTTAGGCGCTGATGATATGGGGTAGCGGCAGGTCGTGGGCGTCGGTGGGAACGTGGTCGACACGCTGCTCGTCAAAGGCGATGCCGATGATTTGGCATGCGGGCGAGAGTATGGGCAGGTAGCGGTCGTAGCAGCCGCCGCCGTAGCCCAGGCGCGCGCCGGTTTGATCGAAGGCCACGAGCGGCACAACAATCATGTCGAGTGCTTCGGCAGGCACGATGGGGAAGCGGTCGCTGTCGATGTCCGTGGCCGCGAAGGCCCGCGTAGGGTGGCCGATAAACGGGGCCGCGTCCGCGTCGCCGGCAGCAACTGCCCGCATGCACATGCGTTGGCCGCGTGCGGCGGGGTCGCTTGCCGAGAACATGCACGGATAGGCCACGCGCCAGTCGCGTTTGGCGGCCGCAGCGGCAAACGCGGCTGGGTCGACCTCGGAACCCATCGCGGCATAGACGGCAACGGTGTGCGGTGCCGCGGCACCCAAGCGATCCATCAGCTCAACAAGCCGCGCGCATACAACAGCAGACTTCGCCGCTCGAACATCCAAATCAAGAGCATTGCGTCGGGCAATCACCGTCCGCCGCAACTCGGTTTTATCCATCCCGGCCTCCTCAGGCAAACCTACCAAAAAGGTACAGGTTTATTTGGCAGGTTTTATCTGGGCAAACGTCAAAAGCACCACAAAGGGGCCTGTCCCCTTTGTGGTGCTTTTGACGTTTGCGTAAACGCTACAACGCCGCAGCGATTGCTTCAGTCACAAACTGATTGAGTGACTCACCTTTCTTTGCCGCTGCCAGCGCCGCTTGCTTGTGGAGCTCGGAGCCCGTTCTTACGTTGAACGAGCCTTTAAAAGCCCGCTCGGGTTCCTTGCCCTTTTCGGCGCAAAACTCAAGGTAATCGTCGACGGCGTCGTGGAAGCATTGCTCCACTTCTTCAGCCGTGGAGCCTTCAAATACGATTGCGTCCCTAATGCCGGTGACCATACCTGTTAGCACATGCTGTTCGGCATTGAACTCGACTGGGGCGAAATAACCCTTGTATGCCAAAACGTTACTCATGACTACCTCCGACATCCTGCAGAAATCGAACGATGTTTCGAATGGTCCCCGCTGTCAATTCGTCAGATGGATGTGGCGCGTGCATTACGAACATCCTGCCATCTGATGGCCTGTAAAAGCGAACGCGCGATCCGGATGTCTTGCCTTTGTTGTCCATTTCAAAGCCATATGAAGCCATGACTTTTAAAAAATCGGTATACCGATACGTCGAAGGGCAGCTAAGCAGTTGGGCGATGAGTTTATCGGTCCGAGTCATCCCGCCTCACATTCTGCAACTATATCCTAGTTGCAATTTAAGTCCGATGCAAGCACCCTTACTATAGAACATGTGTACGTATAGAACAAGTGTTCGAACTAACACAAAGGCACCTGTGAACTGCGTCCCTTTGCGGTGGTTTGGGCTGAATGTTGCGCAACAAGGGCTGCATTTTTGGGTTTACCTTCAGGGTGGAAGGAATGAACCGAAAGGAGCCCGCCATGTTTTGTCGCTCGTGTGGCACGCCGCTTGTCGACGACGCCCTCTTTTGCCCCGTCTGCGGCGCGCCCGTAGCACCCGACCAGGTCGCGGCCACGCAGCAACCCCAGCCTGCCGCGCCCGCTCCCCAGCAATACGTGCCCGTGCAGCAGCCCGCGCGGCGCAAGCGTTCCAAGAAGCCCCTCATCGCCCTTGCCGCGGTGCTTGCCGTGGCGGCGGGTGTCGGCGGAGGAGCGCTGTTCTACTTCACCCAGATCGCGACCACCCCAATCGATGAGAAAACCTTCCCGGATAGCGGCATGCGTGCGCTTGTCTCGACCAAGTACGACACTAACGGTGACGGCCGCATCTCACGCGACGAGGCCAAGGCGGTGACGTCGGTCGAGCTGGACGGCATCACGTCGACGCAGGGCCTGGGCAAGGTGTTCCCCAACGTTACCAGTGTGGAAAATGGCGGGGACAAACTCGTCAACCTGGATCTTTCGGGCTGCGGCGACCTTAAGACCGTCGAGCTTAACTCGGCGAGTAATGTCACCGTCGCCAATCTGGACGGTTGCGACAACATCGAGAAGCTCGACCTCAAAAATGCCGAAAACCTTAAAAGCATCGATTTTTCGGGCAAAAAGAAGCTCGCCACGTTGGCGCTGCCGCAGGATACGAAGATTACCGGCATTAAGGACACACAGCTTGACGAGCTGTGGCTGCCGATGTCCTATGAAGGCACCGATAAAAGCGATGCGTACGGCGATATCTACGAGATCGAGCGTGACGAGAACGGTTACGTCACGGGCTTCACGTCTGCCGTCAAGCAAGGTGGCGGCGTAAGCTACAGCGTCGAGCACGATGAGTTGCATCGTATCTCTGAGATTGAGGAAGATCTGGCGGGCGGTTACGAGAACGTCAACACGTTTACGTACGACGCTGACGGTAACGTCACGCGCATCGACTGCGATGCCGACATTAGCGATTCGTCGAGCACCACGACGTTTACCTACGACGCGGACGGAAACCTGATCAACAAGACGACCCATGCGGGTTACGGCGAGAGTGCGAGCACATATGTCTACCAGGACGGCAACATGGTGACCGACACCGATACCAGCCCGGGCAATCCTCGGACGGTCGTGTATTCGTACGGATACGACAAGGATCGCGTGACGTCCTTTACGCTGGACTGTCAGGGCGACACCGTGGGCACCAGGTGGACGATCACCGCTGGCTACGAGTATGACAAGGACGGCAACATATCGAGTATCTCGCCTGTGGCCTACGACTCGCACGGCAACGATTACGGCTCGCTGAACTCGTATGCCGCGGTGGATTATTCGTACAGCGACGGAAAGCTCGACAGGATCGATTCCGAGCGCGGCGGCTATGCGGAGTTTTACTATGACGACCACGGCAACCTGACGTCGGTCGACGAGTATGCCGGCCGCGGTTCGGATGCCGAGTTTGAGTTTGAGCACGAGGTCGAGTACCAGCGCTACTTCTGCAGCAAGCACGAGAAGAACAAGCCAGAGGAGTGGATTCGTCTGGATGCAGAGTACGACGTCGACCAGGGTAGCTGGAACAATGACTCCGATTATGGTCGTGAGTGCTTTGCAACCATGTACAAGCTCGATCCGCTGGCGGCAAGGCTGAACCCGTTCATCAAGTAACAGCCCACTCGCAAACCACCCAAAGGGGACAGACACCTTTGGGTGGTTTTTGCTGAAGGGCGGGTGTCTGCGGCGGTTTGTCTCGATCTGTAACAGTAACTCGGCATAAATGGGCCTAGCTGTTACAGATCGAGACAAAGAGCTGGTGCCGTTCGGGAACGTCTCGATCTGTAACATCTGGAGCCGATATTGCCGTCTAGATGTTACAGATTGAGACAAACCGCCGCAGTGGGCTGCGCCGCCCCGTCTAAGCCGCAGAAAAAAGGTAGATTTTTAGGCATGTCCTAAAAATCTACCTTTGTGCGTTAAGCGAGCAGGTCGACTACGTTGAAGTTGGCGTTGCTCTTGGCGATGACGTCACGGCCGCCAAAGACGCAGGTCGGCGACTCGGCTGCGATACGCGTCACGTCGGCGCCGAGCGAGCGCAGCTCATCGGGCGTGGCGGCGAGCATCTGGGCGCGGCGCTTTTCGCGCGCGTTGGGATCGAGTCCGGCCAGGTAGGTCGTGTTGCGGCGCTTGGTGAGCGCGTAGGGCTTCACCGGCGCGTCCATGCCGCTCACGCAGCTCACGATAAAGCCCTCAAAGGCGGCCTCGTCGGGCTCAAAGCTGCCGAGCCATTCGCCTGCGCGCGCCACGCGCTCAATCGAGGGATCGATCGCCGGGTCGCGGTAGGTGTAGAACGCCGTTTGACGCTCGCCAGCCGCGCGGAATCCGCAACCGTATGCGCCGCCCTTCACACGGATCTCGTTCCACAGGTAGTCGTAGGAGAGCGCGTTGGCGGCAACCGCCCAGGCGCCCGTCACGTCGAGCCCCAAGCGACGCGGGTCGCACGCGCTTGCCGCAAAGCAAATGTCGCTGGGGATGACGAAAGCCTCGTGACGGTCGCGCGGCGTCGGCACCACGAGCGCGTTGCGGCCGGCATCGGCGCCGTCGCCTGCGCCAAGCCCCAGGTCGCCCGCGGCATCCCAGTACGCGTCAAAGTCCTCATCGCTGCCGGTAAAGCTCGCCAGGCAGCCGTCGGCCACAAAGATGCGGCCTGCCAGCTCGGCAAGCTTGGCACGCAGGTCATCCAGTCGCTCGTCAAAGTGGTCGAGCAGATCGCGCAGGAACAGATAGAAATCCACGCCCGAAAGCTGCTCGCGCACCACGGCCGAAGACGAGCTGTAGCTCATCGCACGACCGAGCGCCGCCGAGTGACCGTTGTTGATAAAGCCCTGCTCAAGCCCAATGCGAATCTGCGTGAGCACGTCGCGCACACGGTCGGCGTCGGCATCGAGCAAAAGCGTGCTCGACCACACCTCGCGCGGCAGGCTCGCCAGCGCGTCGATCTTCTCGGACAGGGCGCCGGCGCTCACCAACAGGTAGGGGCGCACGCCGTCCACGTCGGGCTGGGTCATGACCTCGGTCGTAAAGCTCAAAAAGCCCAGCTTGCCGGCAAGCAGGTTGTCGAGTTCCTCGGCCGAATGCTCGCGCGTGGGTAGCTGCTTGAGCAAGCGGCCGAGCAGCGTCACATAGGGCAGGTCCTCAAACGCGACGCAGCTCAGGTCGAAGTACTGCATGGCGTAGGCCAGACGGTTGGTGGGGATGTCGTGGCGCAGGCAGGGGATGGGCGCGGTCGTGTCCACGACCAGCGGCGGCTCGGGGCGCGCCTCGCCAATGTCGGATACACGCAGGCGCGGCAGCGTGGCCTTGTCCTCGGGCGTGTCCTCGGCCTCCTGCGCGGCACGCAGCGCGGCCGTGCGCTCGACCACATCGGCCAGCTCGGCATCGGTCATGGCGTCGCGCCTGGTAGCCAGCTCGGCAGCCTCGGCGCCCTCCGCACCCTCGGCAGCGTCTACCGGAACCAGCTCGACCAGCGCCATGTGGTCGTTTTGCAGTACGAGTTCGCGCAGCAGGTCCTCAAAGTAGCTGCCGTCCAGCTCGCCACGCAGCTCCTCGTACACCGGGCCGTACTTGAGCGCCAGCGTCGCGGCGTCGTCATCGTAGAGCCAGGTGCTCAGCGCGTCGCACGCAATGGCCACGCCGTCGGCGATACCGTAGTCGCGCTGGCGCAGGTCGTACTCGTTGCTGCTGATGATGGCCTCCAGGCGCTCGCGCGGAACGCCATGCTCGCACAGGTCGCGGCAGGCGTCCTGGAACACGCGGCGCAGCTCGCGCGCCACGCCGGGCTGCGCGTTTTGCAGCATGATGAGCTCGTAGGGCTGCAGGCACTCGGCCGCGGTGTAGCTCACCACGTTGCCGCCCAGGCCCGCCGCCAGAATTGCCTTCTTAACCGGGGCCTCGTTGGAGCCCAGCAACGCCTCGAACAAGATATCCGCCGCGATCGTGCGCTTGCGGTCGAGCGCACTGCCTAGCACCAGGCCCAGGCCCACCAGGGCGTTCTCGGGCGTGGTGGCCATCTCGACGCGCTTGTACTCGCAGGTCACGGGTGCCTGCACGACCAGCGGATTGGGCGCCAGCATGGACGGGTCCTCGCCGGCGGCAACGGCTGCGTCCATGCGGCAGCTCGCGGCACTCGGCTGCGACAGATAGCGCTCGTCCAAAAAGGCCAACGCGCGGTCCACGTCCAGGTCGCCGTAGAGCGTGATGTAGGAGTTGGAAGGATTGTAGTGGCGCGCGTGCGTGTCCAGGAACTGCTCGTAGGTGAGCGTGGGAATCGCGCGCGGATCGCCGCCGCTCTCATGCGCATAGGCGGTGTCGGGATAGAGCGCGGCGTTGACGGCGTCGTCCAGCACGCTCATGGGGTCGGACAGCGCACCCTTCATCTCGTTGAACACCACGCCGTTATAGCGCAGCGTGCCCTCGTGCAGGCTCGCGGCGCTGCCATCGCCCTCGCCCTCGGCGCCCTCCGGCAGGTCCAACTCGTAGTGCCAGCCCTCCTGCTCAAAAATGGTGGGTTTGGTATAGATGGCCGGGTTGAACACCGCGTCCAGGTACACGTCCATCAGGTTGTACAGATCTTGCTCGTTGGTGGTGGCAACGGGGTAGATGGTCTTGTCGGGGTAGGTCATGGCGTTGAGGAACGTCTGCATGGAGCTCTTGATCAGGTCGACAAACGGCTCCTTGACGGGAAACTTAGCCGATCCGCACAGCACCGAGTGCTCAAGAATATGGAACACGCCGGTGGAGTCGGCCGGCGGCGTCTTAAAGCCAATGGCAAAGGCTTTGTTTTCGTCGTCGCACGCCAGGTACAGCAGGCGAGCGCCCGAGGCGGTGTGGCGCAGCACGTAGGCGTCCGAGTCGAGCTCGGGCACGGTCTCGCAACGCTCGACGGCAAAGCCGTGGCAGGTGGTGCCGGGCACCAGCAGCGCGGCGGCAGCGGCGCGCGGGTCGGTTGAGGTAGTGGACATATGCAGTCTCCTTTGACGCCCCAACGGGGGCGAATCGAGTCGAATCCCCGAGAGTATACCCATATGGGGCCTTCGACCAATCTGCCGGATGAGCGTGGATTTTCTGGCACACGAGCGTGGAAATTCGGACGTCTGCCGCATGAGCGTGGATTTTCGGACGAAATAATCCGTCGCAGGCCCAAATGCCGTCCAATTATCCACTCCCGCACACCTTTCGTCTCCAACCGTGAGATAAGAGATAGACGAGAGACGTATACGAAAGATGGCTGTACAGCAAAGAGCCAAACAATTAATAGTGCTGTTTGGTTGGTGATTGTTTTTTTTTTCAGTAAAAACACTTACGAATAAAGCAAGTTGCAAACAGCTGCCCCCTTATTTCGTGCTCATTTTTAAGGCGAGAAATTGCCGTCATATGATCGGACGAGTTTCAACGATTGCGATTTAGTATTTGGCGCGGATGCATTTGGCGCGGATGCGGTCGATTCCGATGAAACGCTAGTTGACCACGCGGTAGATTTCGCTTTCTCCCAGATGCCCCGGCTATGCGCAATAAGCCGGATAACGAAGCGATTGCCGGTGCGTCTATCCATAGGGAATTCCGGGAAAGCTTCTGCGGACAGTCAAAAGATTTGTCGGTCCCAAGCGGATTAAAGGTATTTGCATAAGACGTCATTTAACTAGAGTCGATGCATATTGAATCGTTCAATGAACTTGCACGCTGTGTCCAAAAACGCCGATTGTTGTTTTAAGGGGCTTGATGAAAGACCAGAACCAAAATAATACTTGCATAGTTAGTTATATAAAGTATTATAACGTTATGGGATGAACGAAGGGTTCATCTAAGTGAGTTAGGAGTAAGGGATGTTCAATTTCGATGAGCCTCGTTACGAGAAGGTTGTGAGCGATGCCCTCGCTCTCCGTCCTCAGATTGAGGCTGCCGTGGACGAGGTCTGCGAGCAGGGTTATTCCAACATCTTCTTCATCGGCTGCGGCGGCACCTGGGCCCACACGCTCCCGATGAAGTATTGGGTCGAGACCACCACGGCCGACGTCGACGTCCACTGCGAGATCGCCGCTGAGTTCCTCGCGTGCCCGCCCAAGGCCTTCAACAAGGACTCGGTCTGCGTCTTCTCCACCCGTACCGGCACCACCCCCGAGATCATCGAGGCCGCCAAGTTCTGCCAGGAGCAGGGCGCCCGCACGCTGATGTATGTCTCCAACGACAACACCCCGGCCACCGAGTACGCCGACTACAAGTTCTTCAGCTTCGCCGAGGACGACGTCCTGTGCGAGGCCATCTACACCTACCAGATCACGCTGGTCGCCCGCTTCCTCAAGAACGCCGGCGCCTTCCCCAAGTACGACACCTTCATGGAGGAGTTCGGCAACATCGCCCCGTACCTCATCAAGGCCAAGGACGCCCAGGACGAGCGCTGCGCCGCCATGGCCGAGGACTTCAAGGACACCGACTACCACATGGTGATCGGCTCCGGCATGCTCTGGGGCGAGGCCTACGACTACGCCATGTGCATCCTCGAGGAGATGCAGTGGATCAAGACCAAGTCCATCCACGCCGCCGAGTTCTTCCACGGCACCATCGAGCTGTGCGAGGAGGGCACGAGCCTCATCATGCTCTACGGCGAGGACGACACCCGTAAGCTCATGGACCGCGTGGACAACTTCACTCACATGCTCGCCGACGAGAAGGGCGTCCATGTCCGCGTGAACAAGTTCGACACCGCCGAGGTCGAGCTGCCGTTCAGCGACCCCGAGTTCCGCAAGATCGTCTCCCCGATGGTCACCTACACCATCACCGAGCGCCTGAGCTGCCATCTCGAGCACGTCCGCAACCACCCGCTCACCACGCGTCGCTACTACCACCAGATGAACTACTAAAGCAGCTTTCAGCGGTCGTTATTTTGCTCGGAAATAATTCGTTATGTTGTGTTCGTAAAACAATGCAAACAAATGTCGCAGTCTCGTTCTAGGGAGCCATGCCGTAGCTGGCCGCTTGAGGTCGTATTTGCTTGGACTCGACCATGCGGCTCGTTGGCATTTCACGGTAGCGACTTCAAGGCGAAATGGGGCATTTTTGCCAAATGCCCCTCTTGTTTGCGCCACAAGTGGCATTCGACACCTTCATATGGAGTGTTTGATATTGTAGACGGTTCAAAAATAAGATTGAACCGTCTATTTCTTTCAAAATAATACGTAATAGGTTATCTTATAACGTATAGAAGTTTCATAGAATGTTATACGGAGAACGTTATGATTAACCCGACTAGTGCTGTGCCGCTATATGTACAAGTAGCTGATGATTTGCGCCGTCGTATTGAGATGGGCGAGTTTTCCGAAAGTGGCGTGTTGCCTAGCGAAAATGGTTTTTGCGAAGAATACGAGGTTAGCCGTGCGACGATACGGAAGGCAATTCAAACTCTTGTGGATGACGACGTGCTTGATACGCGTCATGGCAAGGGCACATTTATCCGGCAGCCTAAAATCGTCTCGAGCTTGAGCACGTTTAAGGGTTTCACTTATTTTTGCCATGAAAATAATATCGAAACCTCGTCTCGTGTTCTCGCTCTTCAGGAGGTCGAGCCGCCCGTTGCCGTCCGTCGTCATTTGCGAATGGAAGAGAATGAATCTGCGGTTTACCTCAAACGCGTGAGGTCAATTAACCACATAAATGCAATGATTGAACATATTTATCTTCCAGTAAAGAACTTCGGGTTTTTACTGGGTGTCGATATGGAGAACGCATCACTTTATGAAACGATTGAGAGAGAGACGGGGCTGCGACTAGAGGATAATTGTTTCCCGTCTATTGTGCTTGAAGCAGGGCTTGCTACGGATGAGGAGAAGCGCATCCTTAATATCGCAGGAGAAGCTGCGATGTTTATATTGAGTGAGACCGTTTATATGAGCACTGGTAAGCCAGTGCACTTTACTAAGCAGGTGATGTTGGGTGATTATTTCAAATACTTCTTTTCGATTAAGGCTAATCAACTCGGCATCAATTGGCGGGGACTTGAAGCCGTTGAGTGTAGAAAGCAATAGGTTGAATAATGGTTAAAGTGGAGAGCGCTGTTCCATTGTATAAGCAGATCGTTCACGATCTTGTGAGTCGAATAGAAAGTGGCGTATATAGCGAAGGGGATAAGCTTCCTACTGAGACGGAGCTTATGGAGGAATATGGCGTTAGTCGTATTACTGTTCGATCGGCAATCAAGGAACTAGAGGATGCCGATATCGTTGAGCGCACGCGAGGGAAAGGGACTTTTGTTACCACGACACGCAATGCCTATGCAGCCGATGACCAGGAAAGCTTCACCCATTCCTGCATTCAAGAAAATAAAAAGCCTTCTACCGTAGTGCTCGAAGTAGCTTGGATTTATCCTACGCTGCGCGATGTGCGTTTTCTTCAGGTCCAGGAGGACGAGAATATTCTTCAGACTAGACGTTTGCGCTTAGTCGATGGCGTGCCAACGATGTTGGAAACCAATAGCTACACTCCTTCTCTTGCCTTTTTGGAACATGAAGATTTATCGGGTTCTCTACTTGAGGTGCTGGGAAGACGCCATATCGAACTTGGCAATAACGAGCGAACGTTGCAGGTGTGCTTTGCAAGTGCTTACGAGGCAGAACATTTGAATGTAAAGCCGGGATCTGCCCTTTTATTATTTGTAGATAAGCGTTGCAGCGCGCAGGGAGTGCCATTGTTTATTTCGCGGCAGGTGTACTGCACTGAGCGCTTAAAGTTTTATCTCTAGCGAAAGCCAAACCCCGGATCTTTCTTAACCGAATAACAAGAGATTGAAAACGCCCCGACAAAGGGGCGTTTTTTTGCCGTTTACGGGCGAATTATTACCGCTTAGGAAGCTCGATTGATCTGTCTTGACAAAGCGAAAGTTTCGAGGATACTGTAGATAACAATACAAAATATAACGTTCTATTAACAGATGATTGACTGAGATTGGGAGATAAATGAGGAAGTTGCTCTTGGCCAGCCATGGGCCACTTGCTAGAGCGATGCGTGAAACGCTCCAGCTATTTTGCGGTGAAGATCCTCGCGTTAAGGTGCTATGCGCATATGTCGATGAGGACACGATGGATGTAAACGAGTTGATAGATTTTTGGGACCGTTCTCGCGACCCAGCAGACCAGTGGATTGTCATCACTGATGTCTATGGTGGGTCAGTGAATAACGCTTTTATGGAAAGGTTGGGTGACGATTCTCTAAGGCTCATTGCCGGCATGTCGCTACCACTAGTGCTCGAAGTGTTTTCGAAATTGAGCACACTTGATGACGCCGAGCTCGCTGCATTGGTTTCAAGTGTCCGCCAAAAGGGCACATGCCTATGTTCGCTGCCAAATTCGGTAGAAGAAGACGAGGATTTTTGAGAAAGGAACAAAGATGATTAAGCTGCTGAGAGTTGACCATCGCTTGCTTCATGGTCAGGTTGCCATGACTTGGACGCAAGAGCTTGACACCAATTGCATTTTGATTGCCTGCGATGCGGTTGTGAAAGATGACGTGCGCAAGACGACGCTTAAGCTGGCACGTCCGGCAGGCGTCAAATTGGTTATCAAATCGGTCGATGATTCTATCGAGGCTCTTAGGAGCGGTGTGACCGATAAGTACCGTTTGTTCATTGTCGTTGAAAGCATCGAAGATGCTTACCGCCTGGCAAAGGGCTACAGCGAAATCGAGCATATCAACATTGGAGGAACGAAGCCGCGTGAGGGTGCAGATGTACGCCTATCTTCAACGGTTTTCGCTACCGATCGCGACGTGGAGCTTCTACATGAGCTCAGTGATGCCGGAATCGAGGTGGAGATCAGGCAGGTACCTAGAGACGAGAAGATTTTGATTTAAGCACATACAATAGAAAGGGGATCCCTCATGTTGACTCAAGCGATCCTTATCGGCCTCGTCGCAATGTGCGTGACATTTGAGTGGGCACTTGGCACTTGCCTTGCTTCTCGCCCGATTGTCACGGGCGTCCTCATCGGTCTTGTGATGGGTGATTTGCAGACGGGCATTATTGTCGGCGCCACGCTTGAAATGGTGTTCATTGGATCGGTTACCATCGGGGCGGCCGTTCCGCCTGACGTTATCACCGGTGGTATTTTGGGCACTGCCTTTGCAATTTCGACGGGTCAAGGCGCTGAAGTTGCGCTGACGCTCGCTTTCCCGATTGCGTCGCTTTATCTCATCATTGATAACGCGCTTACGCTGATCGTGATGCCGTTTTTCGTCCATAAAGCGGACGACTGCGTGGCAAAGGGCGACCTCAAAGGTATGGAGCGGATGCATCTGCTTGGTGGATTCATCGTCAAATCGCTTCCTCGCTTTTTCGTGTGCTCCCTTGCTTTCTATCTCGGAACGCCGGTTATGAACGCGGTGCTTAACGCAATTCCCGAGTTTGTAAGTAACGGCCTGGTTATTGCGGGTGGATTCATCCCTGCGCTCGGCATTGCACTGCTCGCTTCAATGATTGTCAACAAGCAGACTGCTATTTTCTTCGTGCTCGGGTTTGCGCTCTGTGCCTACATGAGCATTCCAATCCTTGGTATTGCCATCATTGGGCTTTGCCTCGCAGTAATTCTCGTGGTGGTCCAGCCAAACTTCATTGCTCAGACGCCACAGCTTAGTTCGGAAGGGAGCTTCGACGATGACGACTTCTAATGACACCAGTTCCAACAAGATTACAAAGCGTGATCTAAAATCGGTATTTTTCCGTTCGCTTACGATGGAGTACTCCTGGAACTACGAGCGCCAGCAGCACATGGGATACTGCTTCTCCATGCTTCCCATCATTCGTCGCGTGTATAAGAATAAGGATGACCAGGCTGCTGCTGCTAAGCGTCACATGGAGTTCTTCAACACCACTCCTTATGTCTCAACATTAATTCTGGGCATTTCGGCAGCGATGGAAGAGGCAAACGCTAACGAAGAGGATTTTGACGAATCCTCCATCAACAGCGTAAAGGCCGCTCTTATGAGCCCGCTGGCCGGCATCGGCGACTCTCTGTTCTGGGGAACGTTGCGTGTCATCGCCACTGGCTTGGGTGTGTCGCTTGCTATGCAGGGTAACATTCTCGGCCCGCTTCTCTTCCTTGTCGTATTCAATGTTCCGCATTATCTGATTCGTTGGTTCTGCCTAAAATGGGGCTATGGATTCGGAACCAGTTTCTTGAGCAAGATCGAGAAATCTGGTCTTATGCCAAAGCTCACTATGGGGGCTGCAATTCTCGGTCTTATGGTTATCGGCGCTATGGTGCCCAACCTTGTATCGGTCAGCGTGGCTGGTTCTCTCGGTACCGGCGACAGTGCGCAGACTATCCAAAGCATCATCGACGGTATCATGCCGAGCCTGCTGCCGCTGCTTGTGACACTTGGAGTTTACGAACTCGTCCAGCACAAGGTCAAAATTGCTTGGATTCTCGTTATTCTCATGGCGGTTGGTATCGTCGGCTCCTTCTTCGGAGTGTTTGCAATCTAAATGGTTGATTTCGCCGTCTGGCCCAATTGAATTAGAAAGGTATATCTCATGGTTTCATTTGATGAACAGGCAATTCTCGATAACGGTGCTTATATCTACAATCAACGTGCCGAAATTGAACGCATTGCTGACGAAATTTGCGAAAAGGGTTTCGATTCGATTTTCTTCACCTCGTCAGGTGGCTCGCTTGCGATGATGCAGCCGTTTGACTATATGGTTTCTGTTATGTCCGATATTCCCGTCCAGTCCCAAGTTTCGGCAGATTTCCTCACGGTTGGCAATCGGCGCATCGGTAAGGGGACCTTGGCGTTCATGGCGTCCAAGTCGGGCGACACCAAAGAGACGGTCGCGGCGGCAAAGGCGGCAAAAGACGCAGGCTGCACCATTGTCTCTACGCTTGGCGTGGACGGTTCACCGCTTGGTGAACTTTCCGATTATGGAGTGATCTATAAGCAGGGTCGTCCTATGGAGCTCGTGCTGTACCTTCTGATTGGAAAGATTCTCAAGAACAGGGGCTTTTTCGATGACTACGATCGCTTCGCTGATGAGCTTGTGAATCTCCCCGCTGCTCTCGTTTCCGTCGGCAAGAACGCTGACGAGATGGCTCGCGCATATGCTCTGAAGCACAAGGACGATCCGTATCAGATTTGGATTGGTTCTGGCAATCTGTGGGGCCCCACGTATTCGTTTGCCATGTGCGTGCTCGAGGAGTCCCAATGGCTGCGCACCAAATCCGTTACATCGCCTGAGTTCTTCCATGGCACTATCGAACTTGTTGAGCCGGGCGTTTGCGTCGCGCTCGCAATGACGGAGGCGCAGACTAGGCCTCTTGATGAGCGCGTTGTACGCTTCTGTAAGCAATATGCGGATGATTTCACCGTATTCGATACACATGATTATGAGTTGCCGGGTATCAGTGATGAATTCCGCTGGATGCTTTCTCCGGTGGTGCTCAATGCCATTCTCTCGCGTGTGAGCAAGAATTTCGAGGAAATTCGTGACCATTCGCTCGACATCCGCCGTTATTACCGCAAGGTCGAGTACTAATAAAGACCGTACGTGATGGGAGGCGTTGAGGTGAAAATCGCAGCAATTGGTGACAACGTTATTGATCGCTATCTCAACAAAGGCGTTATGTATCCTGGTGGCAATGCCGTAAACGTCGCTGCCCATGCAAGCATGCTTGGCGCACAGGCTGCGTATATTGGGGAGATCGGCAACGACCTGGGAGGGCGAATAATCACCGATGCCCTTTCTTCGCTGAACGTTGACCTTTCGCAATCATGCATGCCTGAAAAAGCAACAACCAAGACTTGCGATGTAAATGTTTACAACGGTGAACGTGTCGAAGTTGGTTACGATACGGGGGCTTGCTGGGCGCACAAAACCCATATCAACGATTCTGATGTCAAGTTTCTTCAGGGATTCGATGCGGTTTTTACCAGCGTCAATGCAAAGCTGCAGGATGATGTGCACCTAGTTCAAGATCTTCCCGCTGTGGTGGTTTACGACTTTTCCGTTAAAGATAAGTATCGAACCGACGCATATTTCGATCTTGTTTGCCCTGCTACAACCCTTGGTCTGTTTTCCTGTTCCGGCGAGAGCGATCAACAGATTCAAGTTCTATTGAAGAGGGCCATAGAGCATGGTTGTCGCTACACGATTGCTACACGGGGATCTGCAGGGCCTGTGTTCTTTGACGGTTCCCGATGGTACCAGGGAAATATAAGACCCGTAGATGCGCTTGACACCATGGGCGCGGGAGATTCGTATATCGCTGCGTTTGTTGTGAGCTGTCTCTCGCATGGCTGGAGTAAAAAGCAACCGCTCGATGCGGAGATCATTCGGGATGCAATGGAATTCGCTGCTGACTATTCAGCTAAGAATTGCCTTAAACCCGGCGGCTTTGGATTCGAGCATAAACTCGCCGAGATGAAAGACGGCCAAGCTTCCATTTCCTAGAAAGGTATTTTTTTAGGTCATTAAGTATTAATACGTAGTGAAATGACAAGTTGTCAATTGAAACGAATTTCACTCTATTAAACGAAGGGATATTAGATATGTTCAATTTCGATGAGCCTCGTTACGAGAAGGTTGTGAGCGATGCCCTCGCTCTCCGTCCTCAGATTGAGGCTGCCGTGGACGAGGTCTGCGAGCAGGGTTATTCCAACATCTTCTTCATCGGCTGCGGCGGCACCTGGGCCCACACGCTCCCGATGAAGTATTGGGTCGAGACCACCACGGCCGACGTCGACGTCCACTGCGAGATCGCCGCTGAGTTCCTCGCGTGCCCGCCCAAGGCCTTCAACAAGGACTCGGTCTGCGTCTTCTCCACCCGTACCGGCACCACCCCCGAGATCATCGAGGCCGCCAAGTTCTGCCAGGAGCAGGGCGCCCGCACGCTGATGTATGTCTCCAACGACAACACCCCGGCCACCGAGTACGCCGACTACAAGTTCTTCAGCTTCGCCGAGGACGACGTCCTGTGCGAGGCCATCTACACCTACCAGATCACGCTGGTCGCCCGCTTCCTCAAGAACGCCGGCGCCTTCCCCAAGTACGACACCTTCATGGAGGAGTTCGGCAACATCGCCCCGTACCTCATCAAGGCCAAGGACGCCCAGGACGAGCGCTGCGCCGCCATGGCCGAGGACTTCAAGGACACCGACTACCACATGGTGATCGGCTCCGGCATGCTCTGGGGCGAGGCCTACGACTACGCCATGTGCATCCTCGAGGAGATGCAGTGGATCAAGACCAAGTCCATCCACGCCGCCGAGTTCTTCCACGGCACCATCGAGCTGTGCGAGGAGGGCACGAGCCTCATCATGCTCTACGGCGAGGACGACACCCGTAAGCTCATGGACCGCGTGGACAACTTCACTCACATGCTCGCCGACGAGAAGGGCGTCCATGTCCGCGTGAACAAGTTCGACACCGCCGAGGTCGAGCTGCCGTTCAGCGACCCCGAGTTCCGCAAGATCGTCTCCCCGATGGTCACCTACACCATCACCGAGCGCCTGAGCTGCCATCTCGAGCACGTCCGCAACCACCCGCTCACCACGCGTCGCTACTACCACCAGATGAACTACTAATCCTTTCAAATTGCTGCTGTTGCCTGCAGGAGAGCTGTTCTGAACGTCTCGCCTGCAGGCTTGTTTCTGGGGTTAATCAGAATAGTTGCCCAGTACCTCCTAGTTGCGCTGGTCGCATTTTGGCGTCTATGGACGAGCAAGCATTTGGCATTACGATGCTTGGTCGTCCGCTGTTTACGAGCCTGTTTGTCGGCTTGATCCTTGGCGATGTCCAGCAGGGAGTTATCGTCGGCGCTGCTTTGGAGTCTATGTTCATGGGCGCCATCATGGTTGGCGCGGCGGTTCCTCCCGAGGTCTATGCCTCCGGCGTGCTTGGCTGCGCGTTTGCCGTCATTACGGGTGCGGGCACGGCAACTGCCGTCGCGCTCGCCCTTCCCGTCTCCGTCTTCCTTCTCTACTCCGTGATTAACTTTGCAACGCGTATTGTCGCAGCCCATCTGGGATACGACCTGGGAACCAAGTTCCTGCAGCAGTCCGAAGAGAACAACCTTATGTCTCGCATGACGCATGCTGCCGGTGTCCTCGGAATGACCGTTATCGGCGCCATGATTGCGGCGCAGGTCTCATTGTCCACTGCTTTGACCTTTGACGTGGGTGGTTCGGAGATTGTCCTGCAGGATCTGTTCGATTCGATCTTCCCCGGTCTGCTGCCCTTGCTGGCAACCTTTGCCTGCGTCGCCCTCTACAAAAAGGGCGTCAAGACCATTTGGATCATCTTGGGCATCTTTGCGATCTGCATTATCGGAACGGGCTTGGGAGTGTTCGCAGCGGCGTAATGTTGACTGCTATGCTCGCGCGTTGGATAACTAACTGACCGTTTGAAAACGGGGCTCGGCGTAAGGCCGGCCCCGTTTTTTATTTGAGGGATTTTCCGACCGTCCAATAGTCCAGGCCCATGCATCACTCACGTATCTCTCATCTCTCATTCGTCACTAATACGAGAGATAACTGAAAGACGAGAGATAAATATGAGAGATAACTGAGCAGCAAAGAGACAGGCAATCATGGTATTATCTCAATACCGATTGTTCTACCAGCAAAAACATGTTTATATGAAACAGATGGCAGACATCTTATCCTTTATCTCTCACTCATTTCTAATATGAGAGATAACAGAAAGATGAGAGATAATTACGAGAGATAACTGAGAGACGCAGGAAATCTATTCGCGGCATTCTTCGCAGAACCGAGCGAAAGGACGTGCAGATGAACGAAAACGAACTGACCGGTCTGCTCGAGTCTTTAAGGCGCATGGGCTCGGACGATCTTAACGTCGAGGTCAAGGAGAGCGCCACGACGCTTTCCCGCGACGTATGGGAAACAGTCAGCGCTTTCGCAAACACCGCCGGCGGCATCATCGTACTCGGAGTGAGCGAGCGCGCGGGTTTTGTTCCAGTTGCAAACTTTGAGACCGAGAAAGTGCTCAACCAATTCGTGGCGGGCATGGGCGATGCCGGCGGTCGCGGAAAGCTGGCCAATCCGCCCAAATACACCATTGAGCGCGTGGAGCTTCGGGGTACCGTTGTTCTCGTTATCACGATTGAGGAGCTCGACCCGTCTAGCAAGCCTTGCTATGTCATAGAGCGGGGCGCTCAAGGTGGCAGCTACAAACGCATCGATGACAAAGATGTCCCGCTTTCGTCGACCGAGGTGCTCGCGTTGGCGTCATACGGTCGAGCGACTCCGAGCGATCGCGACGCGGTGGCGGGCGCGGGCGCGGACGATCTCGACGAGACGCTGGTCGACCGTACGATAGATCGGGCTTTCTCGTTGACGCCCCGGGCAATGCGCGGCGCGCCGGACAAACAAACGAAGCTGGAGCGCCTAAATTTCCTTGATTCCCAGGGCAATGTCACCAAGGCTGGACTCCTAGTTGCGGGCACCTACCCTCAGCAGTTTTATCCCAAGCTCTTTATCGACATGGCTGTCTATGCGGGGACCCGGAAAGGCACGGCGGGGTCGCTGAGGTTCATGGACCGCACAATCTGTGAGGGAACGTTGGGCGAGATGATCTCGGATGCTGTCGCGGCCGTCGCCAAGAATTTGCGGCGAACCTCGACCGTCCAAGGCGTCTCGCGTGTCGACTCGCTGGAGATTCCCGAGGAGGTTCTGCGCGAGGCAATCGCCAACGCCGTAATCCATCGAGAATACGGGGATCGGTTCTGTGGACAATCGATTGCCGTCGACGTCTTTGACGATCGTGTCGAGGTGACGAATCCTGGCGGCCTTTACGGGGGAAAGACTCGCGAGAACTTGTTTGACGGCAGCTCCCGATGCCGTAATGCAACGCTCGTGAAACTCATGTCGATTGTTCCACTGCCGGATGGCGCAGGCTCGCCGGCTGAGGGAAATGGCTCGGGCATCCCGATGATGATCGATGCCATGCGCGCACATGGTCTGGTAGGGCCCCTGTTCTGCCCGGGGTTCGATCGGTTCAAGGTCGTACTTTACCGTTCAAAGATCGAGCCGGTCGATCATGGCGGGGACTTGATTATGACGGCACTCAGGCGCTACGGCGAATTGGGGACGCGCGAACTGGCGGAGCGCACGGGACTCACGGTTTCCCAGGTTAGGGTACGCGTCAATGCACTCATTGCACAGGGTGAGCTTGAGCCGACGGCGCCGTCGACAAGCCGCAACCGCAAATATCGACTGTCAGAGCGCGTGGAATAAATGCGTTAGTGGACGAGGCGACCCATTAATCGACTCTCGATTGGCGCCCACTAAGGTAAAGCGGTTGTTGCTCAGTCGACGGTGATGCTGAAGACTCGGCTTACGCCGGCATGGCCCCGAACTCGTCCATCAAGAACAGCCTAAGAACCAGCTTGATGACATATCCCGGTTTGACTTCAGCCGTGCCAAAGACGCTGCGCTCGGCGAGCTCGCTGCAGTATGCATAGATGTCGCGGATAAGGTCCGCGCCCGAAAGCGTAAACATGTAGCCTGCGTCCGAAAGCGCATTGGGTGCGGCGGGCAACTTGGCCATGTGGCAGAACGTTTGCAGGTCGGGCGCCATAACATTCTGGTAGTCGAGGTGGCCGCTGGCATCCCGTGCGGCAAGTTCCAATTGGCGCACAAAATTCAGCGCCGCCGCTAACACAAAGCTCGGCGTAGGCGCATTGACGTCCTGAGTGGTCGCCACAAGCCTGCCCGCCGCCTGCGTGACAAGCCAGGCGACCTCGCGTTGGCAACGCACGGCCTTGCGCGTAACCGGCTTGATGGACGAAGAAGAAACGCTCCCCTTAGGCGAATTCGAAGCAGCCATAGGGCCCTCCCATGAACGACCCGGTCCAACAAGCCCGGATGAAACACGTGCTACATCAGTATACAGGGAAGTGGGGTAGCGGGGTACAAGCGCACCAGCGGCAAACCGAGAGCATCAACAATGTGCCTCCGCTCTATTTGGACGATGGTACGTGGGTCATTAAGTACTCGGTCCAAGCGCCGGGTACCGTTGGTTTTCGAGACCAGAATTACAACCGTAAAATGCTCAACTGCATGGAATGTGACGTCCCAGTCGGAGTCATATTTGCAACCGAGGTGGGCTATAAGGTGCTCGGCCTTGCGTTTGTTGAGCGGTTCGAGCCCGAAAACGGATGGTTTGTTCTGCACGGTCCTGTTCATAAAGGCGGACCGGACCCTCGTTTTGCGCCCGACATGAGTTATCTGAAGCACATACCCGTCGATATTGAGTTTGCCGGACAGGGTGCGACCGACGATGAAATTTGGCTTTGGCGGTCTTTTACGATCGTGCTGTTTGATCGGATCGCGTGGCGATGCAATCTCGCACACGCCTGCCGGTGCATGCTCTTCCTGATTTGTATAGCGAGAGGGGAGCGAACGTGAGCTGGCGAGGCGATATTGCGATGGGGAAGTACGGAAAACTGCCGTGCGCCCTTATAGACAACAAAATGTTTCCGAGCGTAGAAGTTGATTGCGGGTCGTTTGTCGTCGCCTGTCCTTGCTGCGGCTCGCAAATACCGTGCCTCGACATTCGGTTCATCGATGCGTGCGACAGACTTAGCGACGAAGTGAGAAAACGGACAGGCGTTCATATGCCGGTGTATCAGGAGAAATGCCCTGTTTGTGGCCTCGATATCGTGTACGACGCCGGCGACGAGGGATAGGTGATGCGGAGGAGCTGGCTGTGAAGGCATCTCTGTCCCTATAAATAAATCCCCTCACCGAGCTGCTTGTGGAACTTGGCGTGATGGTCGCGTGCCCAGGTAAAGAGCGCCTGGTCAAAGTCGGTGCGTGTGGCCGGGACGCCGAAGACGCCGGCAACTTCGACGCGCACAAACTCCAGTGCCGGCAGTTTGTTGATGGCAGTGAGGGCAAACGGGGACGAGGGCTCCTCGAACAGATAGCGGCTGCCTTGCAGCGCGTCGCAACTGGTGCACGTGTTGCCGAGCGACGGGGCTTTGGAGGCTCGCGCGCCTACGGGCTTGTAGCCGCAGCGCTTAGAAAGATAGTCGCGGATCTCGCCCGGCACGCAGCCAAGAGCGGGCACGATGGCGAGTGCGTTGGCGTTGGCCGTGTCGATGGTAATGTGCCCGGCTTCGTTGGGCGCGTGCGCGATGGCGATGCCCTTGTCGTCATCGGTTCGATAGGGAATGCCGAAGGCCGCGACCGAGGTCTCTTTGTGACACTTCCAGCATTCGCGCTTGCCCAGTACTAGATATATATACGGCGCCGAGTGGTCGGATCGGTCAACACCGGGCAGCCACTCGGCAAAGGGCTCGGGGTTGACGCCGCTGGGTACATACCAGATCTTCTTGGTCCGGTCCCATTTGGCGCCCAGCGCCTTGGCTTCTTCTTTGTGCGAAAAGGGGACATCGAGCTCGGTGCGCATGGCGGCTCCTTGGTGCTGCAGGTGCAAGTGGCTCAAGGATACCGCAGGGCGCAGACATCGCGGCGTTTTGCTGAGAAGTTGCGGTGCGGACTGATTGGTTATGCCGATGGATAGATTGGCAAGTAGATGGTCGGCTTTTGACCAGTTGGGCGGTTGGAGCAGTTTGCGGCGCAGTTTTGTGCCTGGCTATTGTTGATGTTGGGGTATTGAATTTGTTTGGCAGCCATTCGTCAGGTGAATTGATGTTACGTTGCGATGACGGTTGGAGCCGCCAGCGGATTTGGCGACATAAAACAAAACAGCCCAGAGACATAGCCTCTGAGCTGTGAACATTTGGTGGGCGTTAGAAGATTTGAACTTCTGACCTCTTCCGTGTCAGGGAAGCGCTCTCCCCCTGAGCTAAACGCCCGATCAAGGGTGCGCAAGCGCGCAAGGGATAATATAACGGAGCCTGAACTCGGTGGCAAGAACATTTTTAAAAATCGCTTACATTGTGGAATTCGGGGGTCTTGTCATATCCATTTCAAAAGAGCCTGCTGCCGCGATTTGGCTGTCGCATAATGCAAGGCCGTTGCGGTGTCGAGCTATGGAAAGACGCCTGCGGAATTGTCCTACCGATAAGCGGACAAGCCTCCAGCTGGTGCCTTCACCGTGGTAAGGTAAGCCGAATTGTTTCCAGGCTGTTTCGGGGGAGTGGAATGAGCAAAGAGTGTGTCGAGCAGGTCGAAGGCGCAGGGGCTTCGGTGCCGATGATCGATATATCGAACATTGATGTGCCCGAGGGCACCGACGAGCTCAGCCGCAGCACCCGCCGTGCATGGCGTGAGCGCCTTAACGATGCGTCGTCGCGCAGGATGGCGTTGGGCGTGTTGGCTACGCTCGTGGGTGGCTCGTTTTGGGGCTACTCGGGCACCAGCGCGAGCTTCCTGTTCGATACCTACCATGTCGATACGCTGTGGCTCATGAGCGTGCGCCAGATTCTTGCCGGCCTGCTCTTTATGGTCGTGGTCGTCGCGCGCGACCGTGCGCGTCTGGTCAAGCTTTGGACGACACCGGCCGACCGCAAGCAGCTGTTGCTCTTTACCGCCTTTGGCCTGCTGTTCAACCAGTTTTGCTATCTTTCGGCCGTGCGCCTGACCAACGCCGGAACCGCGACGGTCCTTCAGTGCCTGCAGCTGGTCATCATCATGGGATATACCTGCATCACCGATCGCCGCAAACCGCGCATGCGCGAGGTTATCGGTATCGGCCTGGCCCTTGGCGGCACGTTTTTGATCGCCACCGGCGGCGATCCCACGAGCCTGAGCATCTCGCCGCTCGGTCTGGTGGCGGGTCTTATGTGCGCGGTGAGCGCCACCTGCATGGCGGTGATTCCCGCCAGGATTCTGCCCGAATACGGCAGTCCCATCGTTACGGGCTCAGCCATGCTCACGGCTGGTATCATCACCTGCACCATCGTGCAGCCTTGGGCCCATATGCCGGCGCTCGATGCCGCCGGCGTCGAGGCGCTCGCGGTGTTTGTGGTCGTGGGCTCGTTTTTGGCGTACATGCTCTATATGCAGGGCGTCAAGGACATCGGCTCGGTGCGTGCGAGCTTGATCGGAACCGTGGAGCCGGTCTCGGCGACCATCACGAGTGCCGTTATGCTGGGCACGGTGTTTTTGCCGACCGATCTTATCGGCTTTGCCATGATCATCGTGATGATGTTCCTCACGGTGTAGCTGGCGCCGCCGCCAAGACAGAAAAGGTGTTGTGCCGCATTTTCGCCAATTGACGTCCGTGTCTGGAGTTTAGCTGTCGATGCCCAAAATGCCATAAACTGGTAACGTTATGGACTTTTTCATTGCGACTCAATTGCGAGGATTTCTTTATGGCTGGTAATCACTTTAAGGGCGGCGATAGCGGCCGTCCTGCAGTTCCGCCGCGTCCGAACGGGGCTGGTAAGGCCGGCACGCCGGGCGGCGCTGGACAGGGCGGTTCCGGTAAGCGCGTGTCCCCGGGCGAGACGGCGATGTTTACCGCTCTGTACGAGCAGTCTCAAAAGGCAAAAAAGACCGGCCGTGCAAGAGGGAATGTCTTTGCGGGCGGTGCAACCTCCACGTCGCAGCCGAGCGGGGCTCCTTCGGCATCTGCGAACAACGCAGGTGCTGCCAACGCCGCGAATACCGCCGGCAACGTTAATGCCGGCAAGGCCGCCAACAATACTCCCTCTGCCGGTGGCGCGGGGCTTACGGGTAACCTTGGCACGATTTACACCGGCGCCTCCGAGACTGGCACGTTCGCCCGCCTGGATGATAGCGGTGCCGAGTTTGCGGGCTCGGGTTCCAAGGAAGATTATTACGATTTTGGCTTGAACTACGGTAGCGACACTTCGTCGAGTTCGACCTCTGACGGCTTGGTCCGTCATCGCCATCGCAAGGGCGAGCGCAAAAAACGTCACACTGGCGCCATTATTGCCGCCGTAGTCGCGGTGCTTCTCGTTGTGCTTGGCGCAAGCGGCTTTATGCTGCTTAACTCGGCAAAGACCGTAAAGAGCGAAGCGAAGGAGGCTGTCGAGATCGTCGGTGGCCTTAAGGACAAGGTCACGTCGGGCGATTTTTCGACGCTGCCTGACGACGCGAAGAAGATTGATGAGCTTTGCGACAGCATGAAGGCGGAGACCTCGAGCCCGCTGTGGACGGCGGCTTCGTTTATCCCGGTGTATGGCAGCGACATCAATGCGGCCCGCACCATGATCGACGCCCTGTCCGATGTCTCGAGCAATGCGCTGGTTCCCATGGCCGATAACCTTTCGCAGGCCACGCCCGGCAAGCTGTTCCAGGACGGCATGATTAACGTGTCCGCGCTGCAGGCGGTCGCCGATTCGCTTTCCAGCAGCTCGAAGGTGTTCAAGAGCGCCAACGAGAAGATCCAGGGCATTGGCGATACTCATATTTCCCAGGTGACCGAGCTGGTCGATAAGGCCAAGGACGGCTTTGCCACCCTCAACGGCGCGGTTGACGCGGCGGAGAAGGTCGCCCCCGTCCTTCCCCAGATGCTCGGCGCCAACGGCCAGACGCGCAACTACCTTGTGTACGCCATGAACAACGTCGAGATTCGTGCCTGCGGCGGCTTTGGCGGTTCGCAGGGCCTGATTTCGGTCACCGACGGCCAGATGTCGATTGGCGAGTTTGTTCCCCGCATTGGACTCAGCGAGGATGAGGCAGTCGAGAGCGTCGACGAAGAGGATGAGGCGCTGTTCGGTAACCACAGTAACCTGTACAACTCGGGCAATACCTATTCGCCTGATTGGCCCCGCAACTCGCAGCGTGTCGCAGCCCTGTGGAAATCTCAATATGGCCAGGACGTTGACGGCGTCGTGGGTATCGACCCGGTGTTCCTGCAGTATCTGCTGGGCCTGGTCGGTAACGTGTCGCTGCCCGACGGAACGGTTGTCGACGGCACCAACGCCGCAAAGGTCCTCATGCACGATGTGTACTGGAACTATCCGGTCGAGGAGTCGGACGGCATCTTTGCATCCGTCGCCAGCGCTGCCTTCGACAAGATCCTTGGCGGTATCGGCGATGTCGATGTTACGAAGCTTGTCAGCGCCGTTGAGCGCGGTGCCGAAGAGGGCCGCCTGATCGCGTGGATGAAAAACGATGACGAGCAGAACGCTATCAAGGAGATGAACATCGACGCCTCGCTGCCCGATCCGGATGACCCGAGTGAAGATCCCGTTGCTGGTGTCTACTTTAACAACCTGAGCTTCTCCAAGCTCGACTGGTACCTGAATGCCGATACGCAGATTGGCCAGGGCATCAAGAACGGTGACGGCACATGCTCGTATCGCATCACCGTTACCCTGACGAACATCATGACGCAGGAGGAGGCCGGCAAGCTGCCCGACTACGTCGCGGCGAGCGCGCCCGATGCCGCGCGCGACGACGAGCGTCTGAATGTCTCGTTGTTTGCCCCGACGGGCGGCAACATTACTGATCTGACCGTCGAGGGCACCCAGTTTGGTCTTGGCGCCGCTACGTGGCATGGAATCCCCTTCTATTCGGGCACCGTTGACCTGCATGCTGGCGAGACGACGACGATCACATATACGCTGACCACGTCAGCCGAGGCGGGGGACAAGCCGCTTACGCTGCGTCAGACTCCTACATGCCAGGCGGCTCGCGACAGCGCGTCGGCGTAGGGTTTTTCTGGTAGCGCAGATAATCGAGTACCATTTTGGGGCGGACAGGCAATCTGTTCGCCCCTATTTTGTAAGGAGAGCGCATGAAGTACTTTGGCACCGACGGCTTCCGCGGTGAGGCTAACGTTGGGCTGACGGTAGAGCACGCTTATAAGATTGGCCGTTTTGTGGGCTGGTATTACGGCGCCAACCGCGAGCGCAAGGCGCGCGTCATCGTGGGTAAGGACACGCGTCGCTCGAGTTATATGTTTGAGGCGGCGCTGGTGAGCGGCTTGGTCGCGAGCGGCGCGGACGCCTATATGCTGCACGTGATCCCCACGCCGGGCGTAGCGCATCAGACCGTGGAAGGCTGTTTCGATTGCGGCATCATGATCAGCGCGAGCCACAACCCGTTTTGCGATAACGGCATTAAGCTCGTCAATAGCGACGGTTTTAAGATGGACGAGGACGTACTGGAGCTCATCGAGGACTACGTCGATAGCAAGAGCGAGGTGCCGCTGGCCACGGGCAACCACATCGGCGCCACGGTGGACTACATGCAGGGCCGCAACCGCTACATTGCCTCGCTCATCGCCAGCGCGAACTTTTCGCTTCAGGGCGTCAAGATCGGCATCGACTGCGCCAACGGCTCGGCGTCCTCGGTGGCCAAGCCGGTGTTCGACGCGCTGGGCGCCGACGTGCGCGTGATCAATGCCGCGCCTGATGGTTTTAACATCAACGTCGACTGCGGCTCCACGCATATGGAGCGTCTGCAGCGCCATGTGGTGGAGCAGGGCCTGGACGTGGGCTTTGCCTACGACGGCGATGCCGACCGCTGCCTGGCCGTGGACGAGCGCGGCCGCGTGGTCGATGGCGACCAGATCCTGTACGTGTGCGGCGTGTACCTGAACAAGCACGGTCGCCTTTCGGGCGGTACCGTGGTTCCGACGATTGCCAGCAACTTTGGCCTGATCAAGTCGTTGGAGCTTGCCGGCCTAAGTGTCGTGACCAGCGGTGTGGGCGACCGTCACGTGTATGCCAAGATGCGCGAGGGCGGTTACAGCCTGGGCGGCGAGCAGACGGGCCATACGATCTTTGGCGATATCGAGCGCACGGGCGACGGCATTATGACCTCGCTGCGCGTGATGGAAGTGATCCGCGCCGAGCGCGAGACGCTCTCGCAGCTCACGGCTCCGTGCAAGCTGCTGCCGCAGGCGCAGGTGGCCGTGCGCGTGGCGGACAAGGACGCCGCGCTCGAGAACATGGGCGTGCAGAACGCCATCGCCGAGGCCGAGGCTGCGCTGGCAGGCGAGGGCCGCGTGCTCGTACGCAAGAGCGGAACCGAGTCGGTTATCCGCGTGCTGGCCGAGGCGCCCGACCAAGCATCCGCCGATGCCGCCATGAAGCGCATCGCCAACGCACTCGAGGCTCTGTAGTTACGCGGTTTTACCAAACCGCGTAACTGCTCGACGCTGCAAACGCCCCTAAGCGGCAATCTGACGTTCAATTTCAAGGGCGCGACCAGAAGGTCAGCGCCCTTTCATTTCACGTCGCCTTGCTCGCTTAGGGTCGTTTTCGCTGACGTTGCCAAGACATTGGCGTCAACATGGTTGGCGTTGGCGATGGCGTGCTGGTCAATCCTTACAACTCGTACAGCGTGGTGAACTTGTCCTGCAGGTAGCTGCAGTAGTAGCGGGCGTCAAAGGCCATGCCGCAGGCGCCCTTGATGAGCTCCGGCGCGTCTTTGGCGCGACCCCACTGCCAAATGTGCTCGCCCAGCCACGCGCGAACGGGTGACAGATCGCCACTCGCGCAGGCACCGGTAAGGTCGACGCCGTCGCGGCACATGGCCGGCACAAACATGGCGTCGTAGGCGCTGCCCAGCGCATAGGTGGGGAAGTAGCCAAACGAGCCGCCGCTCCAGTGCGTGTCCTGCAGACAACCGCGCGTGTCGTCGGGAACGGGAAGGCCCAGGTACTCGTCCATAAAGCGGTTCCAAAGCGCGGGGATGTCCTTGGCCGTGGCCTCGCCGGCAAACAGCATGCGCTCAATCTGGTAGCGCACCATAATATGCAGCGGGTAGGTGAGCTCGTCGGCTTCGGTGCGGATCAGCGACGGCTGCGCAATGTTCACGGCGCAGTAGAGCGTGTCCTCGTCCACGTCGCCGTAGACCTCGGGCGCGTGACGGCGCAGTACCTGCAGCAGCGGTCCCATAAAGGCGCGGCTGCGGCCCACGGTGTTCTCAAAGAAGCGGCTCTGGCTCTCGTGGATGCCCATGGAAGTGCCGCCCTCCAGGCACGTGCGCGCATAAGCCGGATTGACGCCCAGCTCGTACATGGCATGTCCCGCCTCGTGGATGATGCTGTAGACGTTGGAGATGCAGTCGTCTTCGTAGATGTGCGTCGCGATGCGCGCATCACCCACGGCAAAGCCCTCGCTAAACGGGTGCTCAGTAAAGGCAAGCGTGGTGTCGTTCAGGTCCAGGCCGACGAGCTTCATAAGGTCGAAGCTCATGGCGCGCTGGGCAGCCTCGGGCACGCGGGCGTGCAAAAAGTCGGCAGCTGGCTGCTGGCCGCGCTCGCCGATGGCGTGCACGAGCGGAACGACCGTGGCCTTGACCTCATCGCAAAACGCGTCGAAGCTCTTGGCGGAAAGGCCACGCTCGTACTGGTCGAGCCAAACATCGTATGGGTCGCGCTTGGGGTCCATGAGCTCGGCCTGATGCTTAAGCTGGCCGACGATTCTATCCACATAGGGCTCAAAGCTCGCCCAGTCATTGGCCGTCTTGGCCTTGTGCCACACGGCGTCGGCCTCGCAGGTGAGCCTGGTCCAGGCCTCGGCCTCCTCGGTGGGAATGGCGCTTGCCTCGCGCTGGTCGCGGCCGAGCACACGGATCTCGTCGAGCAGCTGCGGGTCGTCGATCTTGCCTCCGGAGACGGTCTCGCGTGCCAGCGAGCGCACAAGTTCGACAGACTTTTCGCTGGTCAGCAGCTTGTGATGCTCGCCGGCAAGGGTGCCCATGGCATCGGCGCGGGCCGCGGCGCCGTTGGCGGGGGCAATGGTCGCGCCATCGAACTCGGCAATCTTGAGCAGGTACTCGCGGGTCCACAGTTTGCCCTCGAGCTTGCGGAATTTTTTGACGGCCTTATCGACCTTCATGCCTTTGGATGTCTTGCCCGCTGCGGGCTCGGCCTTCTTATCGAGTTTCTTTCCCATACCATATCCTTGATCTCGTGAGCCGGGCGCTTCGGGTGGGCGCGCGGCCAGTTTGCACAGCTACCTGCCTTGTACCCAGCACGAACAAAACGGAACGCGGCGATACGCCCACACAATGTGGTATCCTGTAGCCCAATGCGTTGACGGAGAGGGTTTTGCCCGCCGCGTCGCCGGCAAGAGAGGGAAGGTCATGGGCTGCAAGCCTTCCTGCGGTGACAAGGGCCAAGCGTTCACTCCCGAGCAGCGACCTCAACGGGCACGCGGCCAGCGGCGGCGAAGCCCCAGTAGGGAAGCCGTGAGCCTCGCGATAAGGGGCGCAGAGTGGGCACGGCGGGCCAGACATCCGCCGCGTCAAACAAGGTGGTACCGCGGAATTCAACCGTCCTTGGGCAATGCACATGCCCGAGGGCGGTTTTTTGTTACCGAACCGGGCCGCGTTTTCGCAACGTCAGGCGGCGGTAGTCGCCTCGGCAAGCGGGGAGCGCGAGAGACGAAAGGGAAGACATGAGTCTGATTGATGATCTGGTCAAACTCGAGGAAGAGGCCAAGGAGCTCGTCGCAGGCGCCGACGACGCCGAGAAGCTCGAGGCCGCGCGCGTCGCGCTGCTCGGCCGCAAGGGCCGCATCACCGGCCTGATGCGCATGATGGGCAAGCTCGCTCCCGAGGATCGCCCCGTCATGGGCAAGCGCGCCAACGAGATGCGTCAGCTGATCGAGGGCATGCTCGACGAGCGCACCACCGAGATGAAGGCCGCCGCCCTTAAACACGCACTCGAGCACGATGCCGTCGACATCACGCTGCCGGGCATCCGTCCGCAGATCGGTCACCAGCACCTGATCAAGCAGATTATCGAGGAGGCCGAGGACATCTTCTGCGGTATTGGCTATACCGTCGAGTCTGGTCCCATGGTCGACACCTCCTACTACAACTTCACCGCGCTCAACGCCCCCATGGATCACCCGAGCCGCTCGGCCCGCGATACCTTCTACGTGGTCGACAACAACCCCGGCAGCGTCGCGCACCCCGAGGCTCACGCCCACGGCGAGTCCGACGTGCTGCTGCGCACCCAGACCTCGGGCGTGCAGATCCACACCATGGAGTCGCAAAAGCCGCCCATCTACATGATCTGCCCGGGCACCGTCTACCGTCCCGACACGGCCGATGCCTGCCACCTGCCGCAGTTCAACCAGATCGAGGGCCTGGTCGTCGACGAGGGCATCACCTTTGGCGACCTGAAGGGCACGCTCGACTACTTTGTTAAGTGCATGTTTGGCGAGGATCGCAAGACGCGTTACCGCCCGCATTTCTTCCCCTTCACCGAGCCCAGCTGCGAGGTGGACGTGAGCTGCCACGTGTGCGGCGGCAAGGGCTGCAACTTCTGCAAGCATAGCGGCTGGATCGAGATCCTGGGCTGCGGCATGGTCGACCCCAACGTCCTGATCAACTGCGGCATCGACCCCGAGAAGTACACCGGCTTCGCCTTTGGCATTGGCGCCGAGCGCGTCGCGGCCCTGCGCTACGACCTGCCCGACCTGCGAACGCTCATGACGGGCGATATGCGCTTCTTAAATCAGTTCTAGGCCCGGCGGCTTTCCCAAGCACCGCACCTTGCCTTTCAATCGTCGGTTGCGTACCTAAGTACGCGGCCCTCCTCTTTCAAGGCAATCTGCGGCACTTGGAAAACCCGTCTCCGTTGCAGTTTTTTGGCTCAAAGCCGCATTTATGAAAGGAGACCAGTTAGATGCGCGTTTCTTACGACTGGCTCAAGACCATGATCGATATTCCGGAGGATCCTAAGACCCTTTCGGACGAATATATCCGTACCGGCACCGAGGTCGAGGCGATCGACACCGTGGGCGAGTCCTTCGACCATGTAGTGACCGCCAAGGTGCTCACCAAGACCCCGCACCCCGATAGCGACCATATGTATGTGTGCTCGGTCGACGTGGGCGACAAGAACCTCGACGCCGACGGCAACCCCGCTCCGCTGCAGATTGTCTGCGGCGCGCAGAACTTTGAGTCCGGCGACCACATCGTCACGGCCATGATCGGTGCCGAGCTGCCCGGCGACATCAAGATCAAGAAGAGCAAGCTGCGCGGCGTCGTGTCCATGGGCATGAACTGCTCCGCGCGCGAGCTCGGTCTGGGCGGCGACCACTCCGGCATCATGATCCTGCCCGAGGATACGCCCTGCGGCATGCCGTTTGCCGAGTATGTGGGCTCGAGCGACACCGTGCTCGACTGCGAGATCACGCCCAACCGTCCCGATTGCCTGTCCATGATCGGCATGGCCCGCGAGACCGGCGCCATCTTCGACCGCGATTTCCACGTTGAGCTGCCCGCCATCAAGGCGGAGACCGGCCGCGCGACCGATGACGAGCTTTCCGTCGAGATCGCCGACGAGGGCCTGTGCGACCGCTACGTCGCCCGCATCGTGCGTAACGTGAAGGTCGGCCCGTCGCCCGACTGGATGGTCAAGCGCCTCAACGCCCTGGGCGTGCGCCCGCACAACAACATCGTCGACATCACCAACTACGTGATGATGCTCACCGGTCAGCCGCTGCATGCCTTTGACCTGTCTACCTTTGCCGAGCGCGACGGCCACCGCCGCGTGGTGGTTCGCGCCGCCCAGCAGGACGAGAAGTTTACGACGCTCGATGGCGAGGAGCGCGTGCTCGACGCCGGCATGGGCCTCATCACCGACGGCGAGCGCCCCGTGGCGCTGGCCGGCGTTATGGGCGGCATGGATTCCGAGATCGAGGACGACACCGTCGACGTGATGGTCGAGAGCGCCTGCTTTAACGCCGGCCGCACCTCGCACACCAGCCGCGATCTGTCGCTGATCTCCGACGCCTCCATTCGCTTTGAGCGCCAGGTCGACGAGACCGGCTGCGTGGATGTCGCCAACGTTACCTGCGCGCTCATCGAGGAGATCGCCGGCGGCGAGGTTGCTCCCGGCTATGTCGACGTTTTCCCCGCGCCCAAGACCATCGACAGCATTAAGCTGCGCCTGGCCCGCGTGCACGCCATCTGCGGTGCCGACATCGAGCCCGACTTTATCGAGCGTTCGCTCACCCGCCTGGGCTGCACCGTCGAGCGTGACGGCGAGGACTTTATGGTCACTCCGCCGAGCTTCCGCCCCGACCTGCCGCGCGAGATCGATCTGATCGAGGAGGTCCTGCGCCTGTGGGGCATGGGCCGCGTGACGGCGACCATCCCGGCTGCCAAGAACCACATCGGCGGCCTGACCCGCGAGCAGAAGCTCACCCGTAAGGTCGGTGAGATCCTGCGCGCCTGCGGCCTCAACGAGACCACGACTTTTGGCTTTGCCGCCCCGGGCGACCTGGAGAAGATCGGTATGTCCACCGAGGGCCGCGGTTGCCCCGTGGTGCTCATGAACCCGCTGGTGGCCGAGCAGACCGAGATGCGTCGTTCGCTGCTGCCGGGCCTGCTGCAGTCCGTGGCCTACAACGAGGCGCACGGTACGCCCAACGTGCACCTGTACGAGGTCGGCAGCCTGTTCCACGGTCGCGAGAACGCCAGCCTGCCCAAGGAGACCAAGTCCGTGGCGGGTGTGCTCTCGGGCCAGTGGAGCGAGCAGTCCTGGAACATGAAGTACCGTAAGCTGCGCTTCTTCTTTGGCAAGGGCATTGTCGAGGAGCTGCTCGCCCAGCTGCGCATCGAGAAGGTTCGCTTCCGTCCCGTCGAGGGCGAGGGCTACGCTTTCTTGCAGCCGGGTCGTGCGGCCGAGGTTCTGTCCGGCGGAACCGTGCTGGGCTGGGTCGGCGAGATTCACCCCGAGGCGCGCGAAGCGATGGGCATCGATGAGGTCGTCGTTGCCTTTGAGCTCGACTTGGACAAGCTGATCAAGGGCGCCCGCAACCAGGAGAACTATCGCGAGTTCTCGCAGTACCCGGCTGTTGAGCATGACCTTGCCATTGTGGTCGACAACTCCGTGACCTGTGAGGATCTTGAGCGCCGCATTACGAGCGCCGGCGGTAAGTTGCTCGAGGGCGTGCGCCTGTTCGACGTCTACCGCGATCCCATCCGCATCGGAGCGGGCAAAAAGTCCATGGCCTTTGCGCTTACGTATCGCTCCGACGACCACACGCTCACCAGCGAAGAGGTCGAGAAAGCGCACCAGAAGATTGTCACCAAGGTATGCAAAGGCGTAAACGGCGAGGTCCGCGGCTAGGGCTTGCGATGGGTATAGGTCAGCGGTGGCTGCTGCCGATCCTGCGTGACTGCTATGCTCGGTATAACGCATCGCTGAGCCTGCATATATGACACGCGCATTACATAACGGCGTGCTGCTTTTGTGGCGGCGCGCCGTTTTGCTATCATAGCCTGCGGCGTGTTACGAATCATCTAGCTCGTAACACTGATGAAATGGTTCAAGCGGCGCTGCAATCCCATGTGCCGGCAACCGGGAGGCGTATATGCACATTCCAGATAACTACCTGTCCCCGCAGACCGATGCCGTTATGGCGGTGGCGATGGTGCCCGTATGGGTTCACTGCATCAAGAAAGTGCGCGCCACGCTCGATCGCGAGCATATGGCCTTTCTGGGTATTTGCGCTGCGTTCTCCTTTTTGCTCATGATGTTCAACGTGCCGCTGCCCGGCGGCACCACTGGTCACGCCGTCGGCGGCGCACTCATCGCGCTGCTGCTGGGCCCCGAGGCCGCGGCTATCGCTGTCTCGGTCGCGCTGGCGCTGCAGGCGCTGCTGTTTGGCGACGGCGGCGTTCTGTCGTTTGGCGCCAACTGCTTTAACATGGCCTTTGTGCTGCCGTTTGTCGCTGCTATCGTGTTCCGTGCGCTCAACAGCCGTCTGCACGACAAGAGCTGGGGCACCTCGGTTTCTGCCATCGTGAGCGGTTGGGTCGGCCTGTGCCTGGCGGCCCTGTGCGCGGCAATCGAGTTTGGTATTCAGCCGATGCTCTTCACCAACGCTTCGGGCGCCCCTCTGTACTGCCCCTTCCCGCTGTCCGTGGCTATTCCGGCCATGTTGATCCCGCATATGCTGGTTGCCGGCGTGATCGAGGGCGTGGCG
This sequence comes from uncultured Collinsella sp., assembly GCA_958433005.1. Lineage (GTDB taxonomy): Bacteria > Actinomycetota > Coriobacteriia > Coriobacteriales > Coriobacteriaceae > Collinsella. The sequence goes on from CAUAWV010000003.1 coordinate 63,049, forward strand.
ACGGCCGCCATCTACGGCTTCATTAAGAAGACGGCGCCGAGCATTATCGTCGGCCCCGAAGCCGCCGATGGCCAGCTTGCCGCCGATGGTACCGCCAAGAAGACTTCCCTGATTCCCACGCTCATTCTGGTCGCCGTGCTTGTCGTGGCTACGCCGCTCGGCTTGCTCGCCACCGGTGACGCCTGGGGTGAGTGGGACGCCGAGGGCGCCGCGACCGCCGTTCAGGAGGCTGGCGACGACAGCCTGCAGGCTTCGGTCGGCCTCGATACCCCGACCTTTGCCGACGCTCTACCTACGGGTGATTACCTGCAGGCCTATTCCGAGGAGCAGGGCCTTGGCTTTGCCGGCCAGGCCGCGATGTATATTCTTTCGGGCGTGATTGGCGTGGCGGTGCTCACCATCGCATTCCGCCTGGTCTCGCTGACGGTCAAGGAAAGCGGTGCTCATGGCAATAGCCGAGCTGCCTAGCTGGCTTGCGGTCGAGCAGCGTTACGAGCCCGCGGGGGCTCGACATCGTGTGATGCAAAAGAACGTCCTGCATCTGGCGAGCCTGCTTGAGCGGGTTCGCCTGGGTGGAGGCGCGCACGAGGGCGGGTCGATGGTCGACCGCGCCCTTTCTTGCGTTTCGGCTCCGGTGCGCCTGGTGGGGATGTTCGTCTGCGTTCTGTGCGTGTGCCTGACGCAGAGCCCGCTATACCTGATGCTAATGGCGGCGATCGCGTTGGTGCTGGTCGCGGTGCGCCCTGTACGCGGGCTGCGCGCTACCTTTGTGCCGGCGTTGGCTGCCGCGGGGTTTGCCGTGGTTTTGGCGCTGCCTGCCCTGCTGCTGGGTGCTTCCGCCACGGGCGCTATGCTCAAGATTGCACTCAAGACCTTCATTAATGTGTCGCTGGTGCTGGGCGTTTCGTGGACCCTCACGTGGAGCCGCATGTCGGCGGCGCTCAAGATGTTGCATCTACCCGACGAAGTTATCTTTACGTTTGATATGGCGCTCAAGCACATCGAGGTGCTGGGTCGCACGGCGCACAATCTGTGCGAATCGGTCATGCTACGCAGCGTTGGCCGTGCGCCTGAGGGATTTTCGCGTACCGATTCGATCGCGGGCATCATGGGCATGACGTTTATCAAGGCGATGGAATGCAGCCGCGCGATGGACGAGGCCATGCTTTGTCGTGGCTTTGCCGGTGCGTATCCGACTCCCGCGCGGAGCGGCTTTGGCTGGCGCGATGCGGTCTATGCGGCCGGCGTGGCGCTGCTGGCAGTGTTGTGCGCCGTGCTGTAGCGCGGGCGGCTGAGCCGTCGATGTGGATAGGGAAGGGCGACGTTTTGGCAAACGATACGAATGGCGTGATGGGCGCAAGCGGTGCTACTGGCGCCAAGAGCGTGCCGCTCATCGAGTTTCGCGACGTGGTGTTCTCCTATGCGGGGCATACGGTTGTCGATGGTGTGTCGCTGCAGGTCGATCGTGGTGAACTCGTTGCCCTACTCGGTCCCAACGGCTGCGGTAAGACGACGATTATGCGCCTTATTAACGGCCTTGAACTCGCGGACGCAGGGATATACCTGTTTGGCGGGCACGTGATCGATGCGGCATATCTCAAGGATTCCGCAGCCGCTCAGCGTTTTCATCAGCGCGTGGGCTTTGTGTTCCAGAATGCCGACGCCCAGCTGTTCTGCGCTACGGTGGGCGAGGAAGTTGCTTTTGGCCCCGCGCAGATGGGGCTGCCGACAGACGAGCTCGAGCGCCGCGTCCGCGATGCCATGGAGCTGTTCCAGGTTGCCGATCTGGTCGATGCCTCGCCCTATCAGCTTTCGGGCGGGCAAAAGAAGCGCGTTGCGCTGGCTGCGGTGGTGTCGATGAACCCCGATATCCTAGTGCTCGATGAGCCCACCAACGGGCTCGATGAGGACTCGTGCGACATCGTAGTCAACTTTTTGCTGGCCTACGTTGCTGCCGGTAAGACGGTTTTGATGAGTACGCACCATCAAGATTTGGTGCGCCGCCTGGAGGCCCGTGCCATCTATATCGATCGATATCACCATGTGGTCGAGGCGCCCGTGCCGTCGTATGGAACCGAAAGCGGTGCTGCGGAATAGTTGCTGCGTAGGGTATGTATGGCCGCCTGTGCGACTCTGCCGTGATGGTATAGTTAACCAGGTTTTATGGGGGTGGCTATGCCAAGTTGGAACATTCATATCGCTCAAACGGAGCGCTTGCTGGCACGTGCTAGCGTGCTTGCCGATAGCGTGCGCGACCGTAATGCCTTTTTGTTTGGCTGCGTGGTTCCGGATATCTTCGTGGGCTATATGGTCCCTGGCATCGCCGATCCCATTCCGTATCGCATTACGCACTTTGCAAAGCCCGAGCCTATCCCTAAGCCGCGCGAGCACGAGTTCTGGGATACCTATGTGGCGCCGCTGCTTAAAGGCGCACCCGCGGGCGAACCTGCTGAGGCTACCTCGATTGTCGAGGAGCGCGAGCGACTGAACCGCGTGCACTATCCTCAGCGCTACAGGGATGCCGAGCCGGTTGTCGGTCCCGGCGCCTGTGAGTTCTCGCTTGCGTCCGAAGATGTGGCGCAGTCGCTGCTCGATTTAACGCTGGGCGTCTGGTCGCATCTGGTGGCCGACACGGTATGGAACACGCGTGTGAACCAGTATCTGGAAGCACACGGCGGCAAGCCGTGCGAGGAATTCCGCATTAAAAAGCAGGGCGATTTTGACTGGTTTGGCAAGACGCTGGGCATCGTTTCCATTCCGCGTGCGACCGATCGCCTCTATACCGCTGCCACGCGTTTTGGGCAGTATCCCATCCATAAAGAATATGTGCTCAAGACTATCGGCGTCATGCACGAGATTGTACGCGAAAACCCCGGCGAGCCCGATCATCCTCCGTATCGCCTGCTAACCGAGGAGTTTTTCGATGCAACGTTTACCGAGGTCATCGAGCTGACCGAGGCGGGATTTGCGGCTCGCGTTGCTGCTTCTGACGTTCCCGCAGTCCCCCTGATCGCTAGCTGCTAGCCGGCCGGCTTAACGGTGAACAGTTCATTCCAATTGACCAACGGCTCCCGTCGCAGGGCGTCTTCGGTGGTGCGCTCGGCATCGGAGAGGCTTGCGGCTTCGCCATCGTGGGCGGAGCGGCCTTGGCATTCCAGGATGACGCCCATGCTGTCGGTGTTGCTCTCGATGAGGATATCGGCGTAGCAGCAGGTTTTGTCATACAGTGAGCGCGCGGCGTCGCTGAGTGGGATGCGCACGTTGTTTGCGATGTTGATACCCATGCCGCCCTCGTTGCGGGGGAGCGAGACAAGTATGGAGGTCTGTACTTCGAAGGGCGAGGCGGTCTGCCCCGTCATGTGCTCGGCCGCCCAGCGCAGTTGTTTAACGCCGCGCAGGCCTGCAGCCTGCTTGGCGAACGCGGCGATATCCGCCGCGCTGAGGAGCGGCGGGCGCTTCCACAAATTGGTGTCATTGCCCTTGGTGTCGACAACACGCTCCCAACCGCAGTTGGGTGGAATGAGCTTAAGCGAAATGGCTTCATCGAGTTGTTGTTGCGTTCGCTCGCAGGGCGTAAACACTGCAAAGGAGCCGCACATCTCGTAGCAAGCCATGAGTAACTGGTTGCGTGAGACCTGCGTGGCAAGGCTGAGCAACGTAAACTCGGGCGACGTGACATCAAATCCATGTTCAGTTTGCCTAAACGACCCGGGAGGCGGCTCTTGGGTCAGGAGGTGCGATTTAAACAGGCTTCGCGACCCGGATTGTACTCGAGTGAATACAAGCCTGTGAAGCGGTGCGTGAAGCAGGTCTTTTACAACTGCATGACTTCCGAGGCCGCAACATCTGCGATCCATATTGCCAAGGCTAATGGCGGGGTAAAGCCCTAATACCTGCGGCGGGATACGGTGATAGTAAAAAGCGGATTGACCGCATAGCGTCAGGTCCATGATATCCTCCTGGTCGAAATGTGCTTTTGGACCGTGCGATGCCAGCGTCAATTCGGAAGTATGCGGCAAAATCTGAACCCTGTGAGCAGACCTGGCTTTTGAGGCCAGTTTATCAGGCATTTTGTTGCGAAAAAACGGGGTGTGCTCGGAGGTCTCAGAATTTGCCGCATACTTCCGAAAACGCGGTCGATCTGGCTCTTGCTAAAACGATTTAGCAGCGTCGGGTAAGGTGTGGTTTCGCCATCGGGCGAACACTTTTAGCGCTTGGGACTTTATTTTTGGGCCTCGAAAGGTGGATTTCGCGCTTTTGGTAAAGAAATGGGTGCGTGTTTTGCCGTGTGCCGGCATTGACACAGAAAAAGGGCCCGGAAGGCAATGCCTTCCGGGCCCTTTGCAATGCAAATCTGCTTGCAAGTACGATTTAGCGGACCTGAGCGACGTAAGCGACGTTGGTCGAGGAGACCTTGTCCTCGAGCTGGACGCTCATGCGGGGATCGCCGGCGGTAGCGACGGTCAAATCGCCAGCCTCGACGTAGCCGAGCTCCTTAGCGGTCTCGATCGCCTTGACGATCGTGCCGTTGACGGTGCCCTGGGTAATCTCGGCCTGGTGCGGGATAACGCCCCAGTACATGATCATCTGCTGGACGGCCCACTCGTGGCGGGAGAACGCGCAGATCGGCATGTTGGGACGGAAGTGCGAGATCAGGCGTGCGGTACGACCGGTTGTCGTCGGCACGGTGATGCACTTGGCGCCAACGGTGGTGGCCATGTTCACAGCGGACATACCCACAACGTTGTTGACGACGCGGGTGCCGTGAGCGTCGGCCGGAACCTCGAGCGGAGCGTGGGCCGGGAGGTACTTCTCGGTCTCGAGAGCAATGCTGGCCTGCATCTTAACGGCCTCGACCGGGTACTTACCGGCAGCGGACTCGCCAGAGAGCATAACGGCGTCGGTGCCGTCGTAGATGGCGTTAGCAACGTCGGCAACCTCGGCGCGCGTCGGGCGCGGGTTCTGCTGCATGGAGTCGAGCATCTGCGTAGCGGTGATAACGGGCTTGTAGGCCGCGTTGCACTTGGCGATGATCTCCTTCTGGATGTGCGGAACGAGCTCGGGCTTGATCTCGATACCCAGGTCGCCACGGGCGACCATGATGCCGTCGGAAGCCTCGAGGATCTCGTCGAAGTTCTCGACGCCCAGGGCGCACTCGATCTTCGGGAAGATCGTCACGTGCTCGCCGCCGTTCTCGCGGCAAAGCTTGCGGATGCCACGGACGGACTCGCCGTCACGGATGAAGGAAGCGGCGATGTAGTCGATGTTCTCGGTCAGGCCAAAGAGGATGTCCTGACGATCGCGCTCGGTGATGGCGGGCAGCGAGATGTTGACGTTGGGCATGTTGACGCCCTTGCGCTCGCCGATCAGGCCGTCGTTCTTAACGACACAGGTCATGTCCTGGCCACTGACGGACTCGACCTCGAGGGCAACCAGGCCGTCATCGATCAGGATGAGGGAGCCCTTCTCGACCTCGGAAGGCAGAGCCAGGTAGTCGAGGGAGATGTGCTCAGCGGTGCCGTGGAAATCCTCGGACGTGGGCTGAGCGGTGACGACGATCTTATCGCCGGTCTTGACGGCAACCTTCTTGCCGTCGACCAGAAGGCCGGTGCGGACCTCGGGGCCCTTGGTGTCGAGCAGGATGCCGACGGGCAGACCGAGCTCCTTGGAAATACGGCGGACGCGCTCGATGCGACCGTGGTGCTCGTCGTAGGAGCCGTGCGAGAAGTTAAAACGGGCGACGTTCATGCCCGCCTTGATCATCTCGCGGATGGTCTCGTCGCTATCGCAGGCGGGACCCATGGTGCATACAATCTTAGTGCGCTTGTACATTCAGACCTCCATCTGACATCGTCTTGCGCTGATAGATAAACCATAAGAAATAAAACCGTGTTGATTATAACGAAATGCTGACCGAATACCCCATAAAATCGACCGTATGCCGAATTAGAAGTTCATTTTTTGCGGGATAAACGGTATATGAGAAAATTTACCAACCGCTCTAACCGCTGCTATCTGGGCGATATGTCAGTTTGGCGATGTGCCGAAGAAAAAACGTTTTACCAATGTTGAGCATCACACGGTCTGCACCGTTGCGTGCGGACCATATTTCCAAACCGATTGTTTTGGCTAGACGCGTCGCTTTGGGGTACCATAGCTCCACTATCAACTGCCGCTCAGCACGGCAGCCTTGATGAGCCCTTGCCCTTCTCCTGGGAATTATGATCGGGCATCAATCTGCTGAGTGGCCCGAATCCCAGGAGGGGACTCTATATGCAAAAGGAATACCTGTCCGCCGCGGCGGAGGTGCTCAGCGACCAAGGTGTCGATGAGAACCTCGGCCTGAGCAACGACGAGGCGTCTTCGCGCCTCGCCAAGACAGGCCCTAACAAGCTCGAGGAAGCTGAGAAGACGCCGCTGTGGAAGCGTTTCTTTGAGCAGATGGCCGACCCCATGGTCATCATGCTGATCGTTGCCGCCGTCATCAGTGCGCTCACGGGCATGGTCAAGGGCGAGCCCGACTTTGCCGATGTTGCCATCATCATGTTCGTCGTTATCGTCAACTCGGTGCTGGGCGTGGTCCAGGAAGCCAAGAGCGAGGAGGCCCTCGAGGCCCTGCAGGAGATGAGTGCGGCGCAGTCCAAGGTGCTGCGCGACGGCAAGCTCGTGCACCTGCCGAGCGCCGAGCTCGTGCCCGGCGACGTGATCATGCTCGAGGCGGGCGACTCCGTTCCGGCCGACTGCCGCGTGCTCGAGAGCGCCACGATGAAGATCGAAGAGGCCGCGCTCACCGGCGAGTCCGTGCCCGTCGAGAAGCATGCCAACGTGATCGAGCTCGCCGCCGGCACCGACGACGTGCCGCTCGGCGACCGTAAGAACATGTGCTATATGGGCTCCACCGTCGTGTACGGCCGTGGTCGCGCCGTCGTGGTCGGCACCGGCATGAACACCGAGATGGGCAAGATCGCCGGCGCCCTGGCCGAGGCCAAGGAAGAGCTCACGCCGTTGCAAGTGAAGCTCGCCGAGCTCAGCCGCATCCTTACCATTATGGTTATCGTCATCTGCGTCGTCATCTTTGGCGTTGATATCATCCGCCACGGCGTGGGCAACGTTCTTACCGACCCGACCGCCCTGCTCGATACCTTTATGGTCGCCGTCTCGCTCGCCGTCGCTGCCATCCCCGAGGGCCTGGTCGCCGTCGTGACCATCGTGCTATCGCTTGGCGTGACCAAGATGGCTAAGCGCCAGGCAATCATCCGCAAGCTCTCTGCCGTCGAGACTCTCGGCTGCACGCAGACCATCTGCTCCGACAAGACCGGTACCCTTACCCAAAACAAGATGACCGTCGTCAAGCACGAGCTCGCTGCGCCCAAGGAGAAGTTCCTGGCCGGCATGGCGCTGTGCTCCGATGCTCAGTGGGACGAGGAGCTGGGCGAGGCCGTGGGCGAGCCGACTGAGTGCGCGCTCGTCAACGACGCCGGCAAGGCGGGCCTCACTGGCCTGACTGCCGAGCATCCGCGCGTGGGCGAGGCCCCGTTTGACTCGGGCCGCAAGATGATGTCCGTGGTCGTCGAGACCCTGGATGGCGAGTACGAGCAGTACACCAAGGGTGCGCCCGACGTGGTGATCGGCCTGTGCACCCATATCTACGAGGGCGATAAGGTCGTCCCCCTGACCGAGGAGCGCCGCGCCGAGCTCGTGGCGGCCAACAAGGCCATGGCCGACGAGGCCCTGCGCGTACTGGCGCTGGCAAGCCGCACCTACACCGAGGTTCCCGACGACTGCAGCCCCGCTGCGCTCGAGCATGACCTGGTCTTCTGTGGCCTGTCCGGCATGATCGACCCGGTCCGTCCCGAGGTGGCCGACGCTATCCACGAGGCGCACGACGCCGGTATCCGCACCGTCATGATCACGGGCGACCACATCGACACCGCCGTGGCCATCGCCAAGCAGCTGGGCATCGTCGCCGATCGCGGCCAAGCCATCACCGGTGCCGACCTCGATCGCATGAGCGACGAGGAGCTCGACGCGCACATCGAGAACTACGGCGTGTACGCCCGTGTCCAGCCCGAGCACAAGACCCGCATCGTTGAGGCTTGGAAGTCGCGCGACCAGATCGTGGCCATGACGGGCGATGGCGTCAACGACGCCCCGTCCATCAAGCGCGCCGACATTGGCGTTGGTATGGGCATCACCGGTACCGACGTCACCAAGAACGTCGCCGACATGGTACTTGCCGATGACAACTTCGCTACCATCATCGGCGCCTGCGAAGAGGGTCGTCGCATCTACGACAACATCCGCAAGGTCATCCAGTTCCTGCTTTCGGCCAACCTTGCCGAGGTGTTCTCGGTGTTTATCGCCACGCTCATCGGCTTTACCATCTTCCAGCCGGTGCAGCTGCTGTGGGTGAACCTGGTCACCGACTGCTTCCCCGCGCTTGCGCTGGGCATGGAGGATGCCGAGGGCGACATCATGAAGCGCAAGCCGCGCAACGCCAAGGACGGTGTCTTTGCCGGACATATGGGTCTGGACTGCGTGGTCCAGGGCCTAATCATCACCGCGCTGGTGCTGGCGAGCTTCTTTGTGGGCGTGTACTTTGACATGGGCTACATCCACATCGCCGATATGATCGCCGGCAATGCCGACGAGGAAGGCGTGATGATGGCGTTCATCACGCTCAACATGGTCGAGATTTTCCACTGCTTCAATATGCGCAGCCGTCGTGCGTCGCTGTTCACCATGAAGAAGCAGAACAAGTGGCTGTGGGCTTCCGCCGCGCTGGCACTGGTGCTGACGGTGATCGTGACCGTGCAGCCGACGCTTGCCGAGATGTTCTTTGGCCCCGTGACGCTTGAGCTCAAGGGCGTTGTCGCTGCCCTGGGCCTGGCCTTCCTGATCATCCCGCTGATGGAGATCTACAAGGCGATCATGCGCGCGGTCGAGAAGGAGTAGGTCGAAAGGCCATCCTTCCCACCGGCCCGACCGCCTGCGGGGTTTCTTCCTCGCTGGTCCTCGCGCTTCGCGCTGCGGGATCGCTCGGAAGAAACCCCTCCCGGCGGGCGGGCCTTCGGATAACCTCTCGGGACCATTGGCTGAGGGAAAGTTTGTGAGCTGGTCGGGCTTTGCCCGGCCAGCTCTTTTTGATTTAAAATACCTGCTCAGTTGTGTGGTTTTGTGCTGGGAGGCATCTGTGGGCAAGGCTAAGGCTAAAGCGAAGAAAAAGACGACGGGGGCGCGGGCTAAGCGTGATCGTCGTCGGAAGCTCGCGACCGAACCCCCTGCATCTGCTGAGGAGTTGCTGGCGAGTGTACCGGGGCTTGACGCGCTGCAGGATGTTCCGGCGTTTGATGACCTGCCGGTCGATGAAGCTCAGCAGGCTGCCTTTGATGATTTCTGCGCACATGCCGAGGAGCCCGAGCAGATGCAGCTTGGCGCCGTGGTGCGCCTGGACCGCGGGTTTCCGCTGGTGGCGACTGCCGATGACACGTTTCGTGCCGAGCATGCCGTGGGGTTTGCCAAGTCGCGCGGCGAGGATGAGGTCCTGCTGCCTGCCGTGGGCGACCGTGTGGCGGTGCGCCGCGCTCCCGGGCACGATATGGGCGTGATTGAGTGCGTGCTGCCGCGCCGTACGAGTTTTGAGCGCTGGCGCGGACGCGCTCGCGGTGAGCGTCAGGTGCTCTGCTCCAACGTGGATAGCGTGCTGATCGTGCAGGCGCTCGGTGCCGGCGAGGTGCTGCTCGACCGCGTGGCGCGCTCGCTGGTGTTGGCGCTCGACTGCGATGCCGAACCGGTGGTGGTACTCACCAAAGCTGACCGCTGCGATGCCGGGGAGCTCGAGCGCGATCTAGACCGCGTGCGCCGCCTGGTGGGTCCGGACGTGCGCGTGATCGTGACGTCCTCTGCCGAGGGCCGCGGCCTGGACGAGGTCCGTGCCTGCGTGCCTGCCGGGAGCTGCGCCATGATTCTGGGCGAGTCGGGTGCCGGCAAGTCGACGCTGCTCAATGCGCTGCTGGGCCACGATACGTTGGCGACCGGCGGTGTGCGCGAACGCGACGACCAGGGCCGTCACACTACCGTCGCGCGCGTGATGGTAGCGCTGCCGGGCGACGCCGGCGTGATCGCCGATGCCCCGGGCCTGCGCAGCTTACCGCTCGTGGGTCACGAGCGGGGTCTGGCGCGCGCCTTCCCCGAGATTGTCGAGGCATCGCGCGCGTGCCGGTTTGGCGATTGCACGCATACCCATGAGCCGGGTTGCGCCGTTCGCGAGGCCGAGGACGCCGGGCAGATCGACAGTCTGCGTTTGGAAACGTTCCAAAACCTGGCGTCATCCATGCGCGTGAGTGCTCAAATGCTCGATCCCGATGTCCATCTGTAATTGATTTTTCCTATGACTGCCGTCTCCCAACTGTTCGGGAGACGGCTTTTTTGCTGCGGAAAAGCCTCGAAACATGCAGTTTGCTGACGTGCTGACCAAAACCTTGCCACGAGCTTGACGGGCTGGTCAGCTTTTGGTCAGCGATTGGTTTGACATCGAAAACCAAGATTGCGATTGCGCCGCTTTGCACTCTGACCGCCCAGACAATGGTGGTACGGGCATTCGCCCGGCACTGCCATGAGAGGAGCGGCCGTGAACAAGAGCAAGCGCATCGCCATCAGTCTGGTCGCGGGCGTGCTCGCTGCTCTGCTCTGCATGGTTTACGGCTCATCGATCCGCTCACAAGCCGAACAGGTCCAGGCTGAGACCTTGGCCAAGTACGGTGGCGATCGCGTCGAGGTATGCGTCGCGGCGCGCGATATCGATGTGGGCGAGACCCTCGATGAGACCAATGTCATAACCCAGGAGTGGCTGACGAGTCTGCTGCCGCGTGACGCGGCGACCGAGCTGCGCCAGGTGCGCGGCGACGTGACGACTTCGCGTATTCCCAAAAACGCCGTGATCTGCAATGTCTACACCAAGGTCGAGAGCCGCAAGCTCGAGGTGCCTAAGGGCAAGGTCGCCGTTTCGGTGGCGGTCGATGCCGAGCACTCGGTCGGCGGTGCTACGGGCGTGGGCAGCTACGTGGATGTGTATGTGCAAAAAGACGGCGTGACCGATCGGCTGTGCGGCGCGTACGTGATCGATACCAGTGAGGATTCCGGTGCCACGCGCGAGGGCAAGATCGAATGGGTGACGCTGGCGGCTGACCCCGAAGACGTCAAGGAACTGCTGGGAGCCTCGGGCAAGGGAACGGTCAGCTTGACGATTCCCGCCACGGCGCGCGGCAAAAAGAGCGGAGGCGACGAGTGATGAAGGCGATCTGGCTTGCGTGCTGCGCGTGCGGCGATTACGGGCTGTTGCAGCGGGAAGTCGAGGGCCGTGATGCGGGTGCACAGGTGCTTCGCGTGGGTGACCTGGACGGGCTGGTTTCCATGGCGCGGGCGTTTCCGTCGCGCCGCGGGGCTGCCATCATCGCGGCGTCTCTGTTTGATACCGAAGATGTGCGCAAGACTGTTGCGCGCCTGACGGCCGAAGGCCGCGTGAGTCGCGTGGTCGTGTTGATAGAAGCGCTCGATCCGTCGGATATCGAGGGGCTGTTTCGCGCGGGGGCGACCGAGGTCATCGCTGCACACAGTATATGCGGCAACGGGCGCGCGGGCGAGGGAGCGGTTGATTCCGATCGGCGCATGACGATTGAGCCCGATGCTTTTGTTGATAGGGAACCCGGGGCGCCTCGCGCTACAAGAGGCCCGCGTGTTGATGATTATGGAAAAGCGGAAGCCGAGCATGGTCGGCGCCCCCGGAACCCCCTTGTATACGATGACGCTGGAGGGCCGGCGCAGCATGCTGGCGACTCCCCGGCAGTAGATATGGGATACGTGCACGGCGTGAATCTGGCGGATGAACTCGACGAAGTTGAGGGCCTTGCCGGGTGCGGCGAGTTGTCGCTGATGCAGCATGAGCAGATTGCGCAGAACGAGCCTGCCTCGCAGACCGAACAAGCAGCCATGCCGGCTTGGACGCAGCACGTGGTTGCGGCGGGGGAGACGGGGGCGCTGTCACCGACGCCCGCCCCGCCGCCTCCGATGCCGCCGGCAGACGCTACCGCTCCGCCGCATCGAGCTCCAGTCATCTGCGCTATTTCGGGTTCGGGCGGTTGCGGCAAGTCGACGATCGTTGCCACCATGGCACACACATCGTCGCTGTTGGGCTTGCGTGCCGCCGTGCTCGACCTGGACCTGATGTTTGGAAACCTTTACGACTTGTTAGGCGTCGATGCTCCGCGCGATATGGCGGCACTTATCGAGCCGTCGGCGGCGGGCATGCTCACCGAGCCGGATATCGTAGCCGCTTCGATGCGCGTGGCGCCGGGCGTTACGCTCTGGGGTCCCGTCGCGGCGCCCGAGCAAGCCGAGCTCATGGCACGTCCGGTGGAGCTACTGCTTGATGTTCTGCGTCGCGAATCCGACGTGGTCTTTATCGATACCTCGGTCTTTTGGGGCGACGCCGTGGCGGCTGCGGTGGCGGCGAGCGACCGTTGCCTGGTCGTTGGCGATGCGGCGGTGTCGTCCGCGGCATCGGCATCGCGCGTCATTGAACTGGCAGGTCGAGTAGGTGTGCCGCGCACGCGCATGAGCGCCGTGTTCAACCGGTTCGGTGCGCGCGGGGCAGACGAGGACGTCGCCATGCGCTTTGAGATTGCCTGTGCGTTAAGCTCCAAGATTCGTATCGCCGATGGCGGGCAGGATCTCGCCGCGCTCATGGCGTTTGGGCGCGCTGACGAGGCAGTGGGGCAGACCAGCGCTTTTGCGACTAGCGTGCGCGAGGCCACGCGCGAGATGCTCGTGGAACTGGGGTGCGCCGTCGGCCCTTGGAGCGATATGGTCGCCGACCGTGCAACGCGCACCGAACGCCCGCGTATCCGCCTTCCCTGGTCGCGCGAGGGTGATCAGCGATGAGCCTGCAAACGAGGATTAAGGCTGCCGGCGCTGCGGCGGCGGCAGCGCCTGTAGATGTGGGGCGTCGCCGCGCCGTGAAACGACGCACCAAGCGCGCCGTGATGGACCGCATGGGTTACGACGAAGTGGCGCGTATCAGCGCCTATATCGACCCGGCACTTGCCCGCTCGGAATTGCGTCCTGCGGTGGAGGCGGCGCTCAATGTTGAGGAGCCGACCGATCTCGCGACGCCCGAGCGCGAGACCATCATCGACGAGATTTTGGATGACGTGGTGGGCTTGGGGCCGTTGCAGCCGCTCATCGAGGACGACACCGTTACCGAGATCATGATCAACGGCTGCCGCTCGGCTTTCTTTGAACGCGGCGGCGTCTTGTACCCCATCGAGCATGCGTTTGAGGATGATGAGCAGATCCGTGTGCTTATCGACCGCATTATCTCGCCACTTGGCCGCCGTATCGACGAGCGCAGCCCCATCGTCAACGCCCGCCTCAAAACGGGCTATCGCGTCAACGCGGTGATTCCGCCTGTGGCGATTGACGGACCGATTCTCACCATCCGAAAGTTCTCGGACCGTATCTGCTCGCTGGACGAGCTCGTGGGGTTGGGATCGCTGCCGCTTTGGTATGCGCAGCTGCTGTCGTGTGCGGTGTCGCTGCGACAGGACCTGGCGGTTGCGGGAGGCACGGGATCTGGTAAGACCACCCTGCTCAACGCGTTGTCATGTGAGATTTCCACCGGCGAGCGCATCGTGACGATCGAGGACTCTGCCGAGCTCAAGTTTGCGCATCATCCGCACGTGGTGCGCCTAGAGGCGCGCGAGGCTTCAATTGAGGGCGAGGGCGCGGTGACGATCCGCGACCTGGTGACTAATGCCCTGCGCATGCGCCCCGACCGCATCGTGGTGGGCGAGGTGCGCGGTGCCGAGTGCTGCGACATGTTGCAGGCCATGAACACGGGCCACGACGGGTCGCTCACCACGCTTCATGCGGGTTCAGAACAGGAGACCGTGGTGCGTCTGACGTTGCTTGCACGTTATGGCATCGATCTGCCGAGCGAGCTCATCGAGGAGCAGATTGCCATGGCACTCGACGGTATCGTGATGTCCGAGCGCCACGCCGATGGCAGGCGCTTCGTCTCCTCGTATTCGGGGGTGCGACGCGCCGCATCGGGCGGCGTAGAGCTCGAGCGCTATGTGACGTTCGATGCCGCCGAGCGCACCTGGACGCTTGACCGCGAGCCGCCGTTTATCGCAGAAGGCCTGCGGTCGGGGACGCTCACACAAGAGGAGGTGGACGAATGGAGATCACTGTGCCCCTCGTCGTAGGGGGCTTGGCAGGGCTTTCTGTCGCGACGGCGTGCGGGGCGGAACCTCGTGTGCCGCAGGTACCGCCGGCGGAGCTGGCACGTCAGGCGCTCGAGACGGTGGCAGAGAAGCTGCCGCGTGAGCTGGTGGAAAACGATCTGCTGAAAAAGATCGCCCGTTCGTGGGCATCGCTGGCTCCGGCGCATCGCCTTGGCCTCGTGATCGAAGATGCTTCGGGACGTTTGGCGTTTCTGCTGCTATCGAGCGGTGTCTGCTGCGTTTTACTAACGATGGTGTCGTTATCGCCCCTCGGATTTGCCTTGGGACTTGTTGCTCCGTTTGCCGTTGGTGCCGCTCGGGATGGCTTTGAGAGCCGGCGCGAGCAACACGATGCAGAAGAGGCAATGCCCGAGGCGTTTACCGCACTTTCCATGTCGCTTGCCTCGGGACATTCGCTGGCCCAGGGCATGCGCTTTGTGGGCGCTCATGCGCAAGAGCCAGTGCATACCGAGTTTTTGCGGGTGGCGGCGGCGATCGATTGCGGCATCTCGGCGACCGACGCGCTCGATGACTTGCTCGTGCGTATCGACGCCCCCGGTCTTTCGCTTGTGACCTTGGCGCTTAAGGTGTCTCAGCGCACCGGCGCTCCGCTTGCCGACTTACTGTCCGAGGCGTCGAGCATGGTGGGGGAGCGCATTGAGCTCAAGCGCCGCCTGGATGTTAAGACGTCGCAGGCTCGCATGTCTGCGCATATGGTCGCGGCGATGCCGGCGGGCATGTGCGCGGTGTTGGCGCTGCTTTCGGCAGATTTTCGTCGCGGTCTTGCGACGCCTGCCGGCGCGGGCGCTGTGGTGCTGGGTCTTGCCCTCAACGCCGTTGCCCTGGTGGTTATCCGGCGCATTATGCGGGTGGAGCTATGAGCGCCCCGGTTGCAGTCGCGGCTTGCCTGTGCGCCCTGAGTGTATTTGTCGCGACGGGTTTGGATCGGGCGGATGCACGCAAGATCGCAGGGGCCTGCAAGCGCGAGGCGGTGCTGGTCGCTGCCGCGGGTCGCTCGGTGGTCGATGCTCTGACCGCGCGAGTGAAGGGCGCGGTTGGAGCGGGCGGCCCGGCGCGAGTGTCGCTCGGCGAAGTGTCCGAGATGATCGATGTTGTGCGCTTGGGTCTTTCGGCCGGTCTTTCGTTTGATGCGGCGCTTGAGATTTTCTGCGCCAACCGCCGGTCAGTGCTGGCTCTTCGCCTTGAGCGCGCCTGCATGGCGTGGCAGGTGGGCGTGGGCACGCGTGAGGACGAGTTGTTGGCCGCCGCGCGCGACCTGGACGTGCGAGCGCTCGAGACCTTTGCCATCACGGTGGGGCAGGCGCTCGCCCTGGGTGCCCCACTTGCCGAGACGCTGGCCGCTCAAAGTCGCGAGATCCGTGCGGCTCATCGCGCCGCGGTCGAGCGCGAGATCGAGCGTGCACCCGTCAAGCTGCTGATTCCCACCGGCACGCTCATCTTGCCGGCGTTGCTTCTGTCCATATTGGGCCCGCTGCTGGGAGCAGGCGGGATGATGTAGGGAGGAATACATGAACACGATGACTGACGCTGCTGGCAAGGTCCAGGGCTGGGCGTTTTGCCGGGCGGCACATGTTCGTCAGCGCGCCAAGGAACTATTGCAGGAGGAGAGTGCACAGGGTACCACCGAGTATGCCATCTTGGTCGGCGTGCTCGTGGTGATCGCGATTATCGCCATCGTCGCATTTAAGGGCAAGGTCCAAGATCTATGGAACGCTATCAGCGAGGGCATCAACAGCCTGTAGAGGGCGAGCGCCCCATCGGGGTGCTGCTGGTGTTTGCTTGCCTGACCGTGGCGATAGCGGCGGTGCTTTGGGGGCTTAACGCCGCGCGGCAGCAGCGTCCTGGGACCGCCTCCGATTTGGGCTCAGATTCGGCGGTGGCGTCTCAAAAAGATGAGATGCGAGATGCGGACGATTCGGATGTCGCTGTCACGGCGCAAACCTTTCTGCGGACGCTCGACAAGCGGTCTGGCACTGCGACGGATTCGCCTGAGGGCAACGCGATTGCGGTCCGGCTTGCATGGTCCGAGGACCGACCGATGACCGAAGCGGCGGCGGATATGCTGCGTGCCTATCGCGAGGTACCCACGGCGCAACTTGCTCTGAGCGGCTATCTCGACATCAAGGGAAACGTGTGGGGCGCCATCGTGCGCGACGAACGCGGCTGGGTCGATATGGTGACAATTGCCGCGGATGCTGGCGATGCTTCGTGTCGTCTGCGCGCCGTGCGCCTGAGCCCGCAGGCAACGGACTCAAAGGAGGGATCGTGAAATGCATGATGTCCTGCGTGAGGAATCTGCCCAGGCGACGGTCGAATACGCCATCGTCACGGTGGCGCTGTTATCGATCGTGCTGGCGATCGCGGGACTTTGGCGTGCCGGCACCGATGGGCGCTTGGCGGCGCTGGTTGAGCGGGCGGCATCCCATGGCGTTGCCTCGACGTCGGTTATCGACGCCGCTGCGGCCGCTAAGGACATCGCGTTGTATTGATGCCGCGCGCGAGGACCGGGCGCAGTCTACGGTCGAGGCCGCTTTTTTGCTGCCGACGTTTCTGACACTCATCCTTCTCGCGCTGCAACCGGTGTGCCTGCTCTATACGCGCGCGGTCATGGAGTCTGCCGCCGCCGAGACCGCGCGGCTCATGACCACGACGACGGCGGAGGACGACGATCTTAAGGAGTTCACCCGCCGCCGACTTGCCGCAGTGCCCAACGTTTCGATCTTTCATGCCGGCGGGCCGTTGTCGTGGGATATCGAGCTTGGCCGGGCCGGTGCGGGTGGCGTCTCGTCCGTGTCCGTTTCCGGCGAGGTCAAGCCGTTGCCTGTGATCGGTGCGTTTGCGCAGGCTATGGGTGGTACCGCCGAGGGCGGCTACGTTGAGCTCAAGGTCGATGTCTCGTATCAATCGCGTCCCGAATGGCTGGAGGGAGATTATGATTCGTGGATTGCTGCATGGGATTAGGCGCTGCCTGTTGCGGGTGACGCAAGGGTTTGCGGCCCGCCGTCGACCAGGCGCTCTCCGCAAACGAGGCGGCTTTATGGGTCGAGCCGGTGTCGATCTGTTTATCGAAGACGGCGCCTATACCACGCTTTCTTCTGCCGTGGTCATCCTAGTGGTGCTCACATTGTTGTTTTCGTCGACCGCGGCGATATGGAGCATGTCGCGTGCCGGGGATACTCAGGTGGCGGCTGATAGTGGCGCGCTGGCGGGTGCCAACGTAGTGTCGTCCTATCACACGGCTGCCACGGTGGTTGATGCGAGCATCTTGAGTCTGGGGCTGGCGGGGTTTGCCACGATCGGGACGGGCCTGGTCGCCATCCTCATCCCGGGTGCCGAGCCGGTTGCCGGCAATATGGTCGACACCGGGATTGAGATCATTAAAACGCGCAACAAGTTTGCCAAAAGCGCATCGGAAGGCTTACAGAAAATCGAGACGGCTCTGCCGTATCTGATCGCCGCGCGTGCCACGCAGGCGGTGTCGGCGCAGGATACCGATAGTGTGACCTATACCGGTACGGCGCTTGCCGTGCCCAGGACATCCGAGTCTGACTTCGCTGCGCTCGAGGGGTCCGAGATCTCGACCGATGCCATTAAAGACACATCAGATGATTTAGAGTGTGCGGCCGAGGAGCTGCGGAAGGCTTCTGAGGACACGGCGAAGGCTAAAGAGCGTGCTTGGCTGGCGGATTGTGGTGGGTCTGACAAGGGCTCGGTCGGCAGCTGTTCTTGCATGTGGGAGCGTGCGAAAAGCCTAACGGATCTCTCCGGTGTTCAAAATCCGCATTACTCATCGAGCGTTACGTGGGAGCCCCAAGTTGCCCTTGATCGCGCGAAGGACTACTACCATTGGCGTCTGACAAATGAGAAGCCCCACGGCTCGAGTGTCGAGATGAAGGCAGAGTCTGCGGCGCGTAAGGCGTTTTATACCTATGCGAGCGCGGAGGTCGATCGGGCGCATATAACCGAGAACGGAGACAGGGTTTCCTCCTATATTCCGCTGCTGCCGCGCAACTCTGATGAGGTTCGGGCGACGGAACTCTATACCGATGCGGTGTGGCCGACTAGCGTGAACGATGACAAGGCGTATCTGCATTACGGGACGACCTGCCCTAACTATAAGAAAGGGACGCCGAGCGGATTTGCTTCGGTTGCCGATTACGATGGACAGGATAAATGCAGCAAATGCCATTTTGGCGTTTTGTCGCTTGGTGCTGTTGCGGCGCCTTCAACCTCTATCGAAAACGGCTTCGAATATCACTTCGACGAGTTCAAAAAGGCCTTGGAGGAATACGTCAAATGTCGGAACAAAGAGCTTGAGCTCATGCGTCAGACCGAGGATGAGGCCGACCGTGCGAGCAATGCGTTTGACCAGGCCATTAAAGCGCTTTCGGGCGAGCGTCCGCGTATCGCTCCGCCCGGTCGCAACGGCGTGGTTGCCTTTGCGGTTTCGGGTGCCATCTCGAGCCCCGATGAGCTCAACTCTTCGTTTAACACGGCAGTCAGGCTTGGCGATCGCGGTGCCATCTCTGCCGCGGTGCTGGCGCCCGATGAGGCGACGGCGCAAAACAACGTGCTTTCGCGATTTTTCTCGACATTGAAGGAACGCTCGGGTGGCGTTGCCGGCGTACTCGATGGCGTCATGGATGTCTGGGGACGGCTGCTTGTGGGATACGGAGACATCCAAGGTTCGGCCGACGAACTTATGGACGAGATGATTAAAGGCCTAGGAGGGGGCAGCGGCGCGTTGGGCTCCATCGCATCGTGGCTCGGCGATACCGTTTCGGCGTCCGTGGCGGCGCTGGGTTTGGAACCGTGCGACTTGCGCCTGCGAAAGCCGGTGCTGACTGATTCCGCCAACGTCATTAAGAGCCCGGGGTCTGACATTGCTGGTCTCTCTCAAGCGCAAGACAAACTGCGAAGTATTCCGTTGGGCGTGACCGATCCCAAGGCGCTTTGCGAGGCGTTGGAATATCAAGTCGAACGCACCATCAGCGGTACGGTGTTCACGCTTGCGGAGATTCCTCTGCCCGGCGGCGGCTCCATCCCGCTCACCGTCGATGTCGCCACGCTGGTTGGCGCTCTGGGCGGTGGGTCGTAATGAGTATCCGCATGCGTCTGCGCGAGGAGCGCGCCCAAGCGACGGTGGAGATAGCAGTGGTTACGCCCGTTTTGCTGGTGCTGGCACTCATCGTATACAACGTCATGATCTATGCCAGCGCTGTCGCGCGCTTCGACCGCGTGGTGCCCGACATCGTGTTGGCGCACGCCGTGGCGCCGAGCGGGGAGGGCGACGAAAGCTCTGTCGATGCCTCGGCGACGGTCCGGACTCAAATTCTGAATGCCATGGAAGGCTATGACTTGCAGATCGAAGTGTCGAGCGAGCAAGGCGCGGAGGCATCGGATGGTGGCCTGCTCTCCCTATCCGGTACGTTTAGGACCTACACCTGCACCATGCACTATGAGCCGTGGCCGACTTCTCTCAGCATCGCTGGCGTTCCGCTGGGGGCGCCGACAACGTTGTCGCACGAGCGCGCGGTGACGGTCGATCCATGGCGTCCGGGGGTGGTCATGTGACCGCGGTCTCGTCCTACATCGCCTACGCGCGGGCACTCAATAGGCTGGGCTGGACGCCGGCCGAGTTTGCGGTGGCGGAGTCGTTTGCCGTGCGCCTGCGCGGCATGCTGGGACGATGTCCGGTTGCCGCCAACGGTCTGCCGCTCGTCATGGCGTTTCCACGCTGCTCTTCGGTCCATACGTGTTTTATGGCCTATCCCATCGACATCGCCTTCATCGATCGCGACGGCAAGATCCTCGCGCGCTACGAAAGCGTTCGTCCTTGGCGCACGTGCTCCTGCCCCGGCGCCTGGGCCGTACTAGAGCGTCCTTCAATCATTGTTTCGATCCCTGCTCTCCAACGCGTGCCGGCTTAAGAATTGGCGACAGCGGACTTTTGTCATACGAAATTGGGTAAGATGGAGGAGAAGATGCATGGATGTTGAGATCCATCCCAACGCTAAAAAGCACCTGACGGAAAAGCAGGTGCTTAGCGCTTGGCTTGCGGTTACTGAGTGCATTCGTCGCGAGTCGAAGGACGAGCCGCCGAGATGGCTTGCGATTGGATGGCTCCCAGACGGACGAAGCGTGGAGCTTGTCGCGGTCGAGCTTGTCCGTGGGTGGCTTATCATTCATGCCTTGTCTCCAGTCCAGAAGAAATTTTGGCAGGAGATTGAACAGGCTCGGCAAAGGGGTCGATGATGGGCAAGACGTATACGGCCGCTAAAGGTCAGGTTGTAACGGATGAAATGATTGACGCGTGGTGCGAGTCGTACGAGCGCGGAGAGTTTCCGGATGGCGAACATACCGTTGGTGGGATCGTGCATGGACGGCCCCCGCTCTCAGGTGAGGGGACGGCAACGTTGTCGGTCAAGATTCCTCTGGGAATGAAGGAGGCCATTCGTCGACGGGCGGCTGCCGAGGGGATGACGCCAAGTGAGTTTGCCCGTGCGGCTCTGAGCGAAAAACTTCTTGCTGCCGGCTGATGTCTCTGACGTGCCGATTTATAGAACCGAGGCTGTGCTCAAAAACTTTTTTGAAATTCTCGGTTGACCGGAACGCGTCCTTGGTTATACTAATCAAGCCTTGAAACAAGGCACACCTCAAATGGCTGGGTAGCTCAGTTGGTAGAGCAGAGGACTGAAAATCCTCGTGTCAGGGGTTCGATTCCCTTCCCCGCCACCTTGAATTGACTAGGACCTCTGCAAAGGGGTCCTTTTCTTTTATGCAGCCCCTACATGGAATCGAACCCCGTGAGGGCGCGGAGCTGAGTAAACGCGTAAGCGTTTGCCAGCGCAGCTCGCAAGGCGCGTAAGCGCCGCAGCGGTCCGTCCGCGCAGCGCGCGGACGCGATTCCCTTCCCCGCCACCTTGAATTGACTAGGACCTCTGCAAAGGGGTCCTTTTCTTTTATGTAGGGTTCTGCGGAAACTGCGTCCCAGAATAAGGGCTCAGAACGGGACACACTTTCCGGTGCCTGCCTCCGGCGCGCGTACACACCTCGTCGCACCATTCCGAGTCCGTCTGCTCCCAGACATTCCTCCCACTTTCGCGTCACTTTGCAGACCGTTCGGTCGCCTGTCCGCACACGCGGGTATACTCAAAACGATACTTATCCTACGCAATACGATGCGGGTTCGACCTGCATGATCCGAAGGGGGCAGTGATGGAGAGGATACTCGGCGTTAATCTCTCTGGCTGGTTTATTCCCGAGCCTTGGGTGACCCCGTCGCTGTACGCGGCGACCGGTGCATCCAACGCGGCTGAGCTACAGGAGGCCATGGGTACCGCCGCCTATAACGAGCGCATGCGCCGCCATTACGAGACGTTTGTGAGCGAGGACGATTTTCGCCGCATGGCGCAGATCGGTCTCAATGCCGTGCGTCTGCCGGTGCCCTGGTATGCCTTTGGCTCACAGGAGTCCGATGCCTCCTACATATCGGTTGTCGATTACATCGACCGCGCAATTGAGTGGGCTGCCAAGTACGACATCCGCGTGCTGCTCGATCTGGCGACTGTACCCGGCGGTCAGGGCGATTCCAACGATTCGCCCACCACGCCGGAGGCTGTTGCCGAGTGGCATTCGTCCACCAACGGCCGTCATGTCGCACTCGACGTGCTCGAGCGCTTGGCCGATCGCTATGGCGAGGCCGAGAGCCTGCTGGGCATTGAGCTGCTGGACACGCCGCAGATGAGCGTTCGCAAGAGCCTCTTCACCATGACGGATGGCATTCCTGCTCACTACCTGCGCAATTTCTATCGCGATGCCTACGAGCTCGTCCGTTCGTATATGCCCGAGGATAAGATCGTCGTCTTCTCGTCGTCGGGGCATCCCAGCGAGTGGAAGCATTTTATGCGCGGCGCCAAGTACAAGAACGTCTACATGGACCTTCACCTGTACCATTACCGCGACGAGTATGCGCTCGACATCACGAGCCCTCGCGGGCTGACGACGGCGATTTCGCGTAACAAGCGCGAGCTTAAAGAAGCGATTTCGACTGGGTTCCCCGTGCTGGTGGGCGAATGGTCGGGCGCGGCGATCTTTGCCAACTCGTCGGTTACGCCCGAGGGCCGCAATGCCTACGAGCGCGTGTTTATCGCCAACCAGCTGGCTTCGTTTGCGCCGGCTGCCGGTTGGTTCTTCCAAACGTGGAAGACCGAGAAGCGCATTGCAGCATGGGACGCCCGCGCGGCGCTCGGTACGCTCGAGCGCGGCATGATTGAATAGGTTGATATGACGCAAAACAGCGCCCATACGGGCAAACTCTATGTGGTCGGCACGCCCATCGGCAACCTGGGCGACCTGTCCCCGCGCGTTGGTGAGGCCTTTGCCGCTGCTGATGCCATCTGCTGCGAAGACACGCGTGTGACGTCAAAGCTACTGATGCACCTGGGCATTTCCAAGCCGCTTGTCCGTTGCGACGAGAATGTGATCGCCAGCCGCGCCGCCGGCCTGGTCGACCGTCTGCTGGCGGGGGAGACCCTCGCTTTTGCCTCGGACGCCGGCATGCCGAGCGTGTCCGATCCCGGCCAGGCGCTGGTCGAGGCGGCGCGTGAGGCCGATGTGCCCGTCGAAGTTATTCCCGGGCCCTCTGCTTGCGTCACGGCGCTTGTTTCGTCCGGCATTCCCTGCGAGCATTTTTTCTTCGAGGGCTTTTTGGGCCGAAAGCACGGCGACCGTGTGCGCCGTTTGCAGCGCCTTGCCGTGGTGCCCGGCGCACTCATCTTCTACGAGTCTCCACATCGCATCGTGGCGACGCTCGAGGCCGTGGCGGAGGTCTTTCCCCAGCGTGAGGTTGCCGTCTGCCGCGAACTCACCAAGCTGCACGAGGAGGTCTTGCGCGGGCCCGCTGACCAGCTTGCCGAGGAGCTGCGTGCTCGCGGCGAGGTAAAGGGCGAGATTGCGCTGGTCATCGCGCCGCCGAGCGAGGATGAGGAGGCCGGCATCGCGCCGGTTGGCGCTGCGGTAGCGGATCCCGACGAGGCCCTGCGCGAGGATATCCGCGCCGCGCTCGAGGAGGGGGAGCCCGCGTCTGCGGTGGCCAAGCGCCTGTCTCAGAAGTATTCGCGCCGCAAGCGCGATGTCTATGCCATGGTGCTCGATATGCAATAGATGGAGGATATCCAGCCCTTGCGCTAGAATCATCCTCTGTATGCAACGTTTTTCTGGAGGACAAACCCCATGGATCAAAGCAAGCCTTCGTTCTTTATCACGACGCCCATCTACTACGTCAACGCCGATCCGCACCTGGGCACGGCTTATTCCACCATCATCGCCGACGTTCAGGCTCGCTATCGCCGTTCCGCCGGCTATAACGTCAAGTTCCTGACCGGCATGGACGAGCACGGCGAGAAGGTCGCCGAGGCCGCAGCCAAGCATGGCATGACGCCGCAGGAGTGGACCGATAGCCAGGCCCCGCACTTCAAGGAGCTTTGGAGCAAGCTCGAGATTTCCAACGACGACTTCATCCGCACCACCGAGCCGCGCCAGCATCATGCCGTGCAGTATCTGTGGGAGCGCATGAAGGAGTCCGGTTACCTGTATAAGGGCAGCTACGACGGTTGGTATTGCGTGCCTGACGAGACCTACTTCACTGATACGCAGGTCCAGAAGGGCGACGAGGAGTACGGCAGCGTCGGCCAGCATCTATGCCCCGACTGCCACCGTCCGCTTGAGCGCGTGCAGGAGGAGTCCTACTTCTTTAAGCTTTCCGCCTTCCAGGACAAGCTTCTCAAGCTCTATGACGAGCACCCCGACTTTGTCGAGCCTGCGTTCCGCATGAACGAGGTACGTAGCTTTGTCGAGGGCGGCCTTAACGACCTTTCCGTGAGCCGCACGAGCTTTGACTGGGGCATTCAGGTCCCGTTTGACGAGGGTCACGTGACCTACGTGTGGTTCGATGCGCTGCTCAACTATATGACGGCCGTCGGCTACGGTGTCGACACCGACGAGGCGCGTGCCGAGCTGGCCTATCGCTGGCCCGCGCAGTTCCACATCGTGGGTAAGGACATCATCCGCTTCCACTGCGTCATTTGGCCCGCCATGCTCATGGCCATCGGCGAGGCCCTGCCCGAGCACGTCTTTGCCCACGGCTTCCTGACCGTGCGCAATGCCGAGACCGGCAAGGCCGAGAAGATGTCCAAGAGCCGCGGTAACGCCATCGCTCCGCAGGACGTTATCGACATGCTGGGCGTTGAGGGCTATCGCTATTACTTTATGACCGACGTGGTCCCCGGCACCGACGGCGCCATCAGCTTCGATCGCATGGAGCAGGTCTACAACGCCGATCTGGCCAACAGCTGGGGCAACCTCATTTCGCGCTCGCTCAACATGAGCACAAAGTACTTTGACGGCTGCGCCCCGGCTAAACCGGCGTCTGCCGACGCGTTCGATAACCCGCTGGCAAAGATTGCCGACGGTTTGGTCGAGCGCTACATGGCCAAGATGGACATGCTCGATTACGGCGGAGCCAAGGATGAGGTCATGGAGCTCATCCATGCCGCCAACCACTACATCGAGGACTCCGAGCCCTGGGCGCTTGCCAAGGACGAGGCCAAGGCTGACGAGCTGGCATTTGTGATTTACAACCTGCTCGAGGCCATCCGCATCGCCGCCCACCTGCTGATGCCGCTCATGCCTCAGACTTCTGTCGAGGCTCTGCGCCGCCTGTCCTGTGAGGGCGAGGCCGCGAGCGACGACCTCAAGGGCATTTGCGCTTGGGGCCTGCTTGCTGGTGGTCAGCCCGTCGAGAAGGGCGATCCGCTGTTCCCGCGTCTGGCGTAGAGACCGCGCGAGCGCCATATCGGCAATTTGCTGTTTAGCTGTAAGGGCATGGCCGCCACGGTCCATGCCCTTTTGTTTCAAGACGCCGCCATCATGCTAAGGAGGCAACCATGACAACTTCGCCTTTGGCAAACCCCACGGCCACCAGGGAGCTGCTGGAGGAGTTTGGCCTTGCGACCAAGCATCGCCTGGGCCAGAACTTTCTAATCGACAATCATGTGATCGAGCGTATCTGCGAGCTTGCCGAGCTTGCAGGTGACGAGCGCGTACTCGAGGTGGGTCCGGGTTGTGGAACGTTGACACTTGCGTTACTGCAGGAAGCGGCGTGCGTTACGTCCATTGAGGCCGATCCCGAGCTTGAGCCGGTGCTCGATGCCCACGCCGCCGACTATGCCAACTTCCGCTTTATCATGGGCGATGCGCTCAAGGTGACGCCGGAGCAGATTGAGCAGGCCGCCGGTGGTGAACCCACGGTGTTTGTCGCGAATCTGCCCTATAACGTGGCGGCGACGATCATTCTTCAGTTCTTCCAGACGATGCCCGCGCTTAAGCGCGCTGTCGTCATGGTGCAAAAGGAGGTTGCCGATCGCATTGCCGCAGTGCCGGGCAACAAGACCTATGGCGGCTATACGGCAAAGCTCGGCCTGTATGCGCAGGTGACGGGTCGCTTTGAGGTGCCGCCGCGTTGCTTTATGCCGGCGCCGCACGTGGACTCGGCCGTCGTGCGTATCGACCGTGTTGACGGTGTGGTGCCCGAAGAACTCGATCGCGAATTTGTGGCCCGCGTGATTGACGCTGCATTTGCTCAGCGTCGCAAGACCATCCGCAATTCCATGAGCGCCAACGGTTTTGCCAAGGACGTGCTCGATGCCGCCTTTGAGGCTTGCGGTATCGCACCCACCACGCGCGCCGAGACGCTTGATGTTGCCGACTTTGTCCGTCTGGCCCAGGAGCTAATCCATGATGCCTAATGCCGAACGCGTGACGTTTACCAAGAAAAAGAAGACGGTTGCTTGTCCCGTGCCCTTGGCACCGCTTGCTGACACGCATGCGCATCTGCTTCCGTTTTGGGGCAAAGAAGTGCCCGAGACACTCGTGCGCGCCAAAGCCGCGGGCATCGACCTGTTGGTGACGGTCTTCGATCCCATTGCCGATAAGCGCAGCGTGACGGACTATAGCGACTGGCTGACGCGCGAGATTCTGCCGATGCAGGATATCCCGCAGATCAAGTATCTTGCCGGCGTGCATCCGTATGGCGCGCCGGACTATACCGACGACGTTCACGCACAGGTCGTTGCCGCACTCGATGACCCCTTATGCGCCGGTATTGGCGAAATCGGCCTGGACTACCACATGGACTATGATGACGATATCGCGCCGGCACCTCATAACGTGCAGATTGACTGCATGGCGCGCCAGCTCGAGCTTGCCGCGTGCCGTAACGTGCCGGTGGAGTTGCACCTGCGGCACGAGGACTCGGATGGGGAGCGCACCTCGCATATGGATGCGTACAACGTGCTTCGTGAGGTGGGCGTGCCCCAGGCCGGTTGTGTGCTGCACTGCTTTGGCGAGGACCGCGCCACGATGGAGCGCTTTGTGAAGCTGGGCTGCTATATCGCCTATGGTGGTGCGGCCACCTTTAAGCGCAACGACGACGTGCGCGAGGCATTTGCGGCGACCCCGCTCGACCGCATTTTGTTCGAGACGGATTGCCCGTATATGGCTCCGGAGCCCATCCGCGGTCTTGAATGCGAGCCCGCAATGATCTCCATTACGGCAAACGCGCTGGTTAACGACCGTGTCGATCGCACTGGTGAGGACGCCGAAACAATCGCGCAAGCCGCTTGGGAAAATGCCTGCAAACTTTTTCAAAAATAGTTCTTGCGTTCGCGATGGCGCTCCGTTATTCTAATTCCTGCACGCGGGCGTGGCGGAATTGGCAGACGCGTACGGTTCAGGTCCGTATGGGGGCAACCCCATGAAGGTTCAAGTCCTTTCGCCCGCACCATTGATTGAAAGAGCTCCCAGCAATGGGGGCTTTTTTGTTATGTGCCCATCGCAGGGACTTGAACCTGTGAAGGAGCGAGCGTCAAGAAAACGCGGAGCGTTTTTAGCGAGCTGGCGAGTCCGCCGGCAGGCGGGCGAAGCCGGTGCGGATCCGCGCAGCGGATAGGCGGACGTCCTTTCGCCCGCACCATGGATTGAAAGAGCTCCCAGCAATGGGAGCTCTTTTTGTTGTGCACGATCTCCTTGGACGGGTATCCTAGTACCAACGTGTGCCTATCAGAGGAGAGACCATGCTGTTTTCCGGTATCATCGCCGCCCTTACCAGCCTTTTGATTCCCATCATCATCCTGTTGCTGCTGCTCCCCAACGCCTGTTATGTCGTTGAACAGCAGCACGCCGTAATCATCGAGCGCTTGGGTAAGTTCAACCGTATCGTCAACGCGGGCTTCCACGTGAAGGTGCCCGTGATCGACCGCAAGGCCGCCACGGTGAGCCTGCGCACCATGAAAAACGGTTTTGGCATCGACGTTAAGACCCAGGACAACGTGACCATCGGTCTTGAGGTCTCCGCTCAGTACCACGTGAGCTACGACATGGGCGCCGGCCCGGCAGATTCGGGCATCTACAAGAGCTACTACATGCTGCAGGAGCCCGTCGACCAGATGCGCGACTTCATCACCGACGCCCTGCGCTCCTCCATCCCCGTCTACACACTCGATGAGGTCTTTGCCAAGAAGGATGACATCGCCAAGGATGTCAACGCTACCGTTTCCGAGCAGATGGCCGCCTACGGCTTCACCCTCGTGTCGACGCTCATCACCAAAATCGCACTGCCGACCGAGGTTGAGAACTCCATGAACGACATCAACGCTGCCCAGCGCAAGCGCGCTGCCGCGCAGGAGCTCGCCGAGGCCGACCGCATCAAGCGCGTCACCGAGGCGACCGCCGAGGCCGAGGCTATGGAAAAGGCGGGCGAGGGCATCGCCAACCAGCGCAAGGCCATCGCGCTGGGTATCAAAGATTCGCTCGAGATCATCCAGGAGACGGGTGTCGGCAATGACGAGGCCAACCAACTGTTCATGTTTACGCAGTGGTCCGAGATGATGACGGAGTTCGCTCGCACGGGTAAAACCTCGACGGTCGTGCTGCCGAGCGACTTTTCGCAGTCGGCCTCGATGTTCGAGCAGATGCTGGCCGCCGGCAAAGTTCAAAA
This sequence comes from uncultured Collinsella sp., assembly GCA_958433005.1. GTDB lineage: Bacteria > Actinomycetota > Coriobacteriia > Coriobacteriales > Coriobacteriaceae > Collinsella. The sequence continues at coordinate 91,408 of CAUAWV010000003.1, forward strand.
CGATTCGAAGGAGTAGACGCGCGTGAAATACACCGTCGTTTGCGTCGGTAAGCTCAAGGAGCGCTTTTGGAAGGACGCGTGCGCTGAGTACACCAAGCGCCTAGGTGCCTATGCCAAGGTGGATATCCGCGAGGTGGCCGATATCGACCCGGCTAAGGCGGGCGGCGTGGATGCCGCGCGCGACAAGGAGGGGGCGGCGATTCTTGCCGCCTTGCCATCTCGAGCGCATGTGATCCTGCTGGCTATCGAGGGCAAGGAGCGCTCGAGCGAGGAGTTTTCGGCGAGGCTCGACGATCTTATGCTGCGAGGCAGCAGCGACATTGCCTTTGTAATCGGCGGTTCGGACGGCGTGAGCGATGACGTGCGCGCACGAGCCGACGAGATGCTCAGCTTTGGACGCATTACCTTGCCGCATAACCTGGCGCGTGTGGTGCTGCTGGAGCAGATTTACCGTGCCTGCAAGATCAGTCGTGGCGAGCCGTATCACAAATAGGTCGGCAATACGAAACAATGGCGTGGGACAATACCTTTCGTTTTGAGGAATGTGTCTGAAAGGACTATGCGATATGAAGATTGGATTTGTCGGTTTTGGCAATATGGCGAGCGCTATGGCCGATGGCTGGATCGCTGCCGGTGTAGCTGCGAGCGACATGTGCGCCTGCGCGGGTCGCTACGACGCACTGGTTGAGCGCTGCGAGGCGCGCGGCATGGTCGCCTGCCACGATGCCGCCGAGGTTGTCGCCGCATCCGATATCGTGGTCGCTGCGGTCAAACCGTACATGATCGAGAAGGTATTCGCCCCGCTCAAGGATGCTCTTGCCAAAAAGGTCGTTCTGTCGGTTGCCTGGACCTGGGACAGTGCCAAGTGGGAGCAGGTCCTGCCGGGCGTCGCGCATATCTCGACGGTGCCCAACACGCCGGTTTCGGTGGGCGAGGGCGTCATCGCCTGCGAGAAGGCTTCGACGCTTAACGACGAGCAGCGTGCTGTGGTGCTCGACCTGCTCGGTAAGCTTGGCGCTGTCGTCGAGCTCGACACAAGCCTGCTGTTTGTGGGCGGCACGGTGGGTGGTTGCGCTCCGGCGTTTGTCGCCATGGCAATCGAGGCCCTGGGCGATGCGGCGGTCAAGCACGGTATCCCGCGTGCGGATGCTTATCGCATTGTGAGCCAGATGGTGCTGGGTACGGCAAAGCTGCAGCTTGCAACTGGCCAGCATCCTGCGGCGATGAAGGATGCCGTATGCTCGCCCGGTGGTGCCACCATCAAGGGCGTCGTTGCGCTCGAGGACGCCGGCATGCGCAGCGCCCTGGTCAAGGCAATCGACGCAACCCTCCAGTAAAACCGACCAAAAAAGGGACAGGTTTATGTTGGCAGGTTTTTCCTGCGGTTTTGTCCTTTTAGCGAAAAGTGCCCCGCAACTGGCTCAATTCCAGTTGCGAGGCACTTGCGTTTGCCCAGATAAAACCGACCAAAATAAACCTGTCCCTTTTTGGCAGGTTAGTCCCAGAAGCTGTCTTCTTCGTCCTCGGACTTGGGGCCGCGGTCGACATACATCTTATGGGTGCGCTTCTCCATTACAAAGGCAATAATCGCAAACAGCAGGATGCCGCCGGCGAAAAGGATGGCAAAACCGGTGCGGGTGCCAAACAAAAAGGAAAAAACTGCGTCCATTGGGTGCCTTCTTGCGTAGTTGAGTTGGGTCGTAAACGCTCATAAGTATATACTTGCCCATACATGTACAAGGTTGCAACCTAAATGGAATGTATATCGCCGGAGGATCTAATGCTTGATATCAAGTTTGTTCGCGAGAACCCCGATGCCATCGATGTCGCCATGGCTAACCGCCAGACGTCTTGGGATCGCGAGAAGTTCTTTGAGCTCGACGACGAGCGTCGTGCCGTCATCACCGAGGTCGAGGAACTTCAAGCCACGCGCAATGCCGAGTCCAAGAAGATCGGCGCCCTGATGAAGGAGGGCAAGAAGGACGAGGCCGAGGCCGCCAAAGAGGCCGTGCGCGCCGTCAACGAGAAAATTGACGGTCTGGCCGAGCGCCGCACCGCCCTCGAGCAGGAGCAGTACGACTTCATGGCTCACCTGCCCAACATTCCTTGCGAGGCCACGCCGTACGGCAAGGACGAGGACGAGAACATCGAACGCCGTCGTTGGGGCACCCCGCGCGAGTTCGACTTCGACTTTAAGCCGCACTGGGATCTGGGCACCGATCTCGACATCCTTGACTTCGAGCGCGGCAACAAGCTCTCCGGCAGCCGCTTCACCGTTCTCGGTGGCGCCGGCGCCCGTCTTGAGCGCGCCCTCATCAACTTCTTCCTCGATACGCACACCAGCCGTGGTTTTAAGGAGTGGTGGCCGCCCATCGTCGTCAAGCGTCAGACCATGTTCGGCACGGGCCAGCTGCCCAAGTTCGAGGACGACGCCTATCACGTCTCGGGCGACAACTTCCTGATCCCCACCGCCGAGGTCGTGCTCACCAACCTGCACGCCGGTGAGGTCCTCGACGCCGATACCCTGCCGCGCCGCTACACCGCCTTCACCCCCTGCTTCCGCGAGGAGGCCGGCTCCGCTGGTCGCGATACCCGCGGCATCATTCGCCAGCACGAGTTCGACAAGGTCGAGATGGTCAAGTTTGCCAAGCCGGAGGAGTCCGACAAGGAGCTCGAGAGCATGACCGCCGAGGCCGAGTTCCTGCTGCAGCAGCTGGGTCTTCCGTATCGCGTGATTAGCCTGTGCACCGGCGACCTGGGCTTCTCTGCCCGTCAGACCTACGACGTCGAGGTCTGGCTGCCGAGCTACAACGCCTACAAGGAGATCAGCTCCTGCTCCAACTGCGGTGACTTCCAGGCCCGTCGCGCCAACATCAAGTATCGCGACCCCGAGAACTTCAAGGGTTCGCGCTATCTGCACACCCTCAACGGTTCCGGTCTGCCGGCTGGCCGTACCATGGCAGCCATTCTGGAGAACTACCAGAACGCTGACGGCACCATCACGATCCCCGAGGTTCTGCGTCCCTACATGGGCGGCCTCGAGAAGATCGAGCCGGTCGCGTAGATTGGCTGCATAAGCGATTTGCTAGGGCACTCCTTTTTGGGGTGCCCTTTTTGTGTGCGGCCATACCATGCTGTGCGGACAGCTCAATAGAAAACACACGAACAACTGTTCTGTATACAGCCATCTACCTGCTATGCTTTTGCTAAATAAGAGCGAGAGAAAGGGGACGCGATGGAGCTGTTTGATGATCGGGTGGTTTTGTTTGAGAGCGACGAGGGCGGGGAGTACCTGCTTGTGACGTGTGAGCCGTCTGGCATGGGTGGCCTGGTGGTTCGACAGACGAGCGAGGGGCCGTTGACGCAATGGTGCTACGAGGAGTCGCCTCATGTGGTTGAGACGTTTGTGGCGCACGAGGGGCTTGTGGCCCTAGAGCATTTCTATGGGGTCCAGACATCTAATCAGGTTGCTCGCATGTTGAGCATCTCGTTTGCCGATTATGATTGTGCCCAGCGGGTGAGATCGCTCCTGAGGGAACTTGATGCTAAGTTTGACGTGATCGAAAAGCCAATCGATCGTACGGGGAATGGCGGTATATGCGGAGCAGCATGACAAGACTGCGTTCCACAAAAAAGTTTGAAATTGTGCTTGACTCCAATAAGCTAAAGTGGTTTTATATGTCTTGCGCTGCGGCGTTACCTCAGCTGGATAGAGGGTCTGACTACGAATCAGAACGTCATAGGTTCGAATCCTATACGCCGCACCAATTGAAATTGAAAGCCTCCGGCAACGGGGGCTTTTCTTTTATGCCGCCACCGCATGGATTCGAACCTCGGTCGAGGCACGAACAACTTAATTATCACTCCATAAAATTTTTTCTAATTGTCGCTTGACCCATCGGGGGCTCGCGTGCATAATAATCCGTGCGTTGCGGCGTTACCTCAGCTGGATAGAGGGTCTGACTACGAATCAGAACGTCATAGGTTCGAATCCTATACGCCGCACCAACTGAACTTTAAAGCCTCCGGTAACGGAGGCTTTTCTTATATGTCGACATACTTGAGGAGTTGCTTTCGCCGTGTTTGAAAGTATCGAGTCGATCGACTGCATCAAATGAGTAAAAATCAAATTCGATAACTTTTTTTGAAAAAATGCTTGACCATTATTCAGTCCCTGTGCATAATAATCAACAAGTCGCGGCGTTACCTCAGCTGGATAGAGGGTCTGACTACGAATCAGAACGTCATAGGTTCGAATCCTATACGCCGCACCATTTGAGATTAAAGCTCCCGGCAACGGGGGCTTTTCTTTTACGTAAACACCGCATGGATTCGAACCTCGGTCGAGGCGCGGGCGTAAAGAAAACGCGGAGCGTTTTTAGCCCGCGGGCGAGGACGCCGGCAGGCGGCCGAAGCCGGTGCGGA